>NZ_BAABMF010000004.1:0-359793 GCF_050402865.1 Clostridium sediminicola | reverse complement strand
TTAAAAATGCGAAAAAAGTAGTTGCATTTTTAGGTGTAGATACATCTGTATCACAATCTGGCGATTTTACAAGCACTAAAAACAGGTTAACTAAACGTGGCTCTCGCCTAGGGCGTAAAGTTTTATTTAACCTAGCAATTAATTCAATAAAAACTAGAAAAAACGGCATTGCTGCAAACCCTGTTTTACTAGCTTATTATAAACAATTAACCCAAAGTAAACCTAAAAAAGTCGCCTTATGTGCTGTTATGCATAAACTCATAAATCACTTTTTTGCGATTCTCAGGGATCAAAAACCTTTTGAAATGAGACTACCTGAAACTCATATGAAACTGTATATAAACACTCAATTAAAAGTTGTAGTTTAACGTACATTACCAAACTAATCTTTGTCCATTGTTTGTTTAAAAATGATGGTTTATTAAGTGTACCATTTTTTAAAATAAATTTTTCGAAAAAAATTATTGACTTTTTATAACTGGTCTATACAATAAACAAAACCAGTATCATTAAAATACTGGTTAGTTCAAGTAAAGAATTATTTCTTAAGCTTTATACTGAAATAATACTTCTTTTGTAATTTTTGAGGATGTACCAATAAAGATATTAAAGTCGCCTTCCTCAATAATGTAGTTCATATTCTTATCATAAAATTTAAGTAGATCTTCATGAATAGTGAAAGTCACTTCTTTTCTTTCACCAGGATTTAAGAAAATCTTTTCAAATCCCTTCAATTCTTTCACAGGTCTTGATATACCATAAGCAGCAAGATCACGAATATAAAGTTGTACTACTTCGTGTCCTGGATATTGGCCAGTATTTTCTATATAAATACTTGCTTCAATGGTTTCACCTTGTACCATTACAGTATTACTTAGAGAAATATCCGAATATTCAAAAGTGGTATAGCTCAAACCATGACCAAAAGGGTATAGTGGATCATTGGGGATATCCATATATTTTGATCTAAAGGTATCTTTTGTATTTTCTTCATAGGGTCTCCCAGTACGGTGATGGTTATAATATACTGGAATTTGACCTTCGCAATACGGGATAGACATAGCCAGTTTTCCTGAAGGGTTATAGTCTCCAAATAAAACATCTGCAATAGCATTACCTGCTTCAGTACCTAAGAACCATGTTTCTAAAATGGCTGGAACATTTTCATCATACCATACAAGAGGAAGAGGTCGTCCATTAAACAGTACCAATACTGTTGGTTTACCAATTTTCATTATTTCTTTAGCAAGTTCATTTTGTTCACCTGGTAGATCTAATTTTCCGTAACTTCTTGCTTCACCAGTCATGTCCTTTGACTCACCTAACGCAAGAATAACGACTTCAGCTTCTTTGGCAGCCGTAATAGCTTCTTGAAATCCTTCCTGCCCCTGAACATCAATTTGACAGCCTTTAACTTTTGTAATTTGACAAGAATCTCCTACTAAATTTCTGATTCCATCTTCTAATGTAACGAAGCTATCTCTATTTCTTACGAAAGCCCAAGCTCCTTCTACTTCCTTTTCATCAGCAAATGGACCTATTAAAGCAATATTTTTTAATCTTTTACTAAGTGGTAATATTTTACTACCTTCTACTTCTTCATTTTTAAGTAATACAATAGATTTTTTAGATAAGTCTCTAGCAATTTCACGATGTTCCTCATTTAAAGATATTTTTTCTAACATTACAGGATCTATATATGAATAAGGATTATCAAATAATCCCATTTTATATTTCATCGTTAAAATTCTTCTTACAGATTCATCAATTTGACTTTCATTAATTTCTTTATTATCAATTAATGTTTCCAACGTATTTGTATAACAATCAGAAACCATTTCAATATCTAATGTGGCATTAATACATAACTTGCTAGCTTCTGTTTGGTTTTTTGCACAACCGTGATTTATTAATTCACCAACTGCTCCATAGTCAGAAAGAAAAATACCTTTAAAGCCCATTTCTTCACGAGCTAAAGTTTTTAACAAGAATTCATTTGAAGTACATGGTGTTGCATCCCATAAATTAAAAGCTGGCATAATGGAATCTATACCCGCATCAATAGCAGCTTTAAAAGGTGGAAGATAGACTTCTCTCAGTTCTCTTTCAGACATATCTACTGTATTATAATCTCTTCCGCCTACTGCTGTACCATATCCTATATAATGTTTTGCACAAGCCATCATATAATGACCTTCACCTGGTTTACCAGTTTGAAAACCGTCTACTTGAGCTTTTGCAATTAAACTAGCTAAATAAGGATCTTCGCCAACACCTTCAGTACATCTACCCCATCTAGGGTCTCTAGAAATATCAAGCATTGGCGCGTTATTCCAATGGACACCCGCCATTGTTGCTTCTGTTGCGGCTACTCTTGATGCCATTTCGATAGAATTCATATCAAAGGAACATGCAAAAGCCAATGGGATAGGGTAAATTGTATCAAATCCATGAATCACATCAGCATTAAAAAGCAGAGGTATCCCTAATCGTGTTTCAGTGACAGCTAGTTTTTGATATTTATATATTTCTTCTGGGTCAACCATCCCTAAAATAACGCCCACTAATCCTGCTTTAATAGAATCATCAAAATCTCGATTACAAATAACCGCACCAAAAGGGTTAGAACCTTTAACCATTTGATACATCTGTCCTATTTTTTCTTTTATTGTCATTTTTGATATTAAATCAGTAACTTTTTTATCTATTTCAATATCACTTTTTTTATTCATAGGTTTATCATGAAATTTTTCCATTTCTGTTATGATTGTTTTATTATTTTCCATAGTGTCCTCCATCATACACATTATTTTTAACCTTTTACTGAACCCGCTATACCTTCAACAAAGTATTTTTGCAAGCTAATAAATACAATAATAATTGGAATTAATGCAATAGCACCTCCAGCAGCAATACCAGTCCAGTCTACCACATTCTCTCCTTTTAATACGTATAGCCCGACAGATAGTGTTCTGATACTTTCGTTACTTAAAGTTAAAGTTAATGGTAATAAGAATGAGTTCCATGTCCAAATAGATTGCATAATGATTACACTACCAATAATTGGTTTTGCAAGAGGAAACATAATTAGTGCAAATGTTTTGAAGAAACCACAACCATCTATTTTGGCAGCTTCACCTAATTCTTTTGGAGCTTGAGCAAAAAAACTAGCAAACAATAAAATATAGATGATATGATTCCCACCAGATTCCGCTAATATAAGACCTAAACGACTATTTACCAAACCTAAATTTTTTAACAACTGATAGATTGGTATTATTGTGAATCCAAGAGGAATAACCATACTAGCTAATAAAGTAGTCATTATAATTTTTTTACCTTTAAAATTAAATTTTCCAAGTGCATACCCTGTCATGGAGGATGCCATGAGTACTAATAAGACCGTCGCCGTTGTTACAATGATGGAATTAATAAAATAGGTTTCAAAATTTGCCTTTTGCCACGCACGAATGAAATTATCAAAAGTAAAATTTTCAGGTATTAGACTTAATCCCCTCTTAAATAACTCATCTTGAGATTTAAAAGAGGCACTAACCATCCAAAGAAAGGGGTAAATCCAAACGAATGAAAGCATAAGTAATAGCGTATGTGTACCGATTGTTTTAAATTTTTTAAGCGATTGATTCAATTTATTTCACCTCCTAGATTAATTACAGCACAGCATTATTTTTTATTCTAGTTCTTAATTTATTTGCACTAAATCCGATAATTATTATTGTTATTCCAAAGAAAATACCTGCTGCAGATGCATAACCTAAACGTGGCATACCCATTTCACTTGAGAAAGCATATCGATATATATATGTAGAAACTACATCTGTAGTGAAGAAAGGACCACCATTAGTCATTGTTTTAATAATATCAAAAACCTTCAAAGAGCCTACAACATTTAATAATGCTATAACACTTCCAATAGGGATAATTAAAGGTAGTGTGATATGTCTAAATGTTTGTTTTCGATTACATCCATCCACTTTAGCCGCTTCGTAAAGTTCATTAGGAATGCTTTGTAATCCAGCCAACCAATAAATCATATTTGTTCCTAAACCTTTCCAAGTTCCAACTAATATAACAGTAACTAAAGAATATTTAGGATCACCTAACCAATTAACAGGTTGGTCAATTAATCCAAGATTAGTGGCTATAAAATTCACAGGTCCGTCTGTCCCTAAAATAAAAATCATTATAATTCCAACAATAGATGCTGTTGTAACTACGGGAAGGAAAAACAATGTTCTATACGCAGTAGAAAATTTTAAAGCTTTATTGTTTACTATTAAAGCCAGTGCTAGTCCCAACATTAACTGTAAGGGTACAATACCAAACATGTACTTAAAACTATTAAAAAAAGCATTCCAGAAATAGGGGTCTTTTGCTACAGCAATAATATTAGCCATTCCAACGAAATCTTTATTAACACCTAAACCAGACCAGTTTAAGGTAGCATAATAAAAGCTATTAATTATTGGCCACCCTGTAAATAGTAAGTATAATGTGATGGTAGGTATCATAAAAGCCCAACACCATAAATTATCTGTTTTTATCTTGGGTTTTATATTTTTTTTCATTTTATGTGCTCCTTTCTAAACATTAAAAACTTTCTAGGCACAAGTGATAAAATAGAGTACATGATGATAAGTATTTGAGATTTGATACATGTACTCTATTTTATAAAATTGAAATTAGTAGTTAGTCATTGGATCCCAATCAAAGTTGAAATCATCTTTGGAAACATCAACACCCTTATCCTTAGCTGCTTCAATAGCATTATTAAATGCCTCATTAATTCTTTCATCTAAAGATTTCAAATTTCCATCAATATCTGTGATGGCACCAGCAACTACACCTTGTAGAAGATCACCAAGACCAGGACTCACATCGTTATACTCTACGTATACTGCAGAAGTATTTGGATTTTCAATTTTAGGATGAGGTGCTAATCTGCACATTTCCATAGAATAATCGTAATAGTCTTTTAAAATCGGATGATCTAAGTACTCATCATTAATACCTTTAAGTGTAGAGAAAAAGATACCTTGTGAAACGTTATCCTTTTGGTAGTCATATTCATTAGAACTTAAAGCTTCAATATACTTCATTGCTTCTTCAGCATGTTCCGATGCAGCAGAGATTCCTAATCCTGAAGCAGCAAGATTCATTGCTACAGAGCCAGTTCTACCACTATCAGGTATAACTTGAGGGCCTACACCAAAATTTAAGTCTGGGTTTTCTTTTTCCCATACACCAACACACCAAACACCTTGAATAATGAAACCCGCTTGTCCAGCACCAAATAGTGCTCTAGCTTCAGGTGCAGAAATGCTCATTGTACTTGGGTGGAAGCTGCCATCTTCAGCAATTCCTTGAAATAATTCAAAGGTTTCTCCCATAACAGGATCTGAATAAGCACCTTCATCAGTCAATAAACTAACAGGTGAAACTGATGATAATCCTGTACCACCTAGCGCTGAGAAGTCACGAGCAGCAGCATTCCATCTTGGTAATTGTTGCCCGCCTTCAATAATGCCATAAAATTCACCATTGCCGGCTTCAGTAATTAACTTGGAATATTCTCTTAATTCAGCGAATGTACGAGGTGGTTGTTCAGGGTCTAATCCTGCTTTTTCAAATAAATCTTTGTTATAGAAAATTGCAGTAGATGGAAGGTCAATAACATCAGGTACTGTATACATCTCTCCATCAATCATATTTACACCCTCTGCCCAAGAACCATCAATAAAGCGTTCTTGAAAATCTGGTGAAGCCAATGGAGTAAGAGACTGAATCCATCCATCTTTTGAAACTGCATCCAAATCCATACCTAATGGTACTGGGAATACATCAGGAGCATCTCCAGAGTTAATGGAAGATAGTATAGTATTCTTAAATTGATCAGAAGTTAATACAGTGTAATTAATTTTAACATTAGGATTATTTGCTTCGTATTGTTTATGAAACTCATCTCTTAATTCTTTTGAAGAATCATACCAATCCATTACCTGTAGTTCAATAATTTCTGAGTTATCGTCCTTTGCATCGGAAGATGTATCATTTTTGCTAGTGCTACATCCGATTAATGAAAATATTAAAAGTACTGTCAAACAAATGCTAATAACTTTTTTCATATTAATCCCCCTTAATGTCTGCTGTTTGCAGCGCGATTTATTTTATAGTATTATATTATCTAAACAAACGTTTTCAGTAAAGATGAAGAAATATCATCCTGAAAGGAGAAAAACCATGGTTTATCTTGCAACAATATTCCTAATTATCTTAATTATTAATACAATTAAACGCCCTAGTAATAGTACGTCGTTATATATATTTGGGGCAATATGCGGATGGGGCCTTTCATTATTAGGTTTTTTACAGTACTTAGCTAAACTGAATCAATATTATATTATAGCAGAGTACTTTTATTATTTTCCATCAGCTGATTGGATTAATCTTATATATTCAAGTAATAATATAATGACTGTTATACGGTATATAAATTTTGGTACCATATTGTTTATGGGATGTATTTATGTATACATGATTTCTCTTTTATATGATTATAAAAAACCAAAAGTTATTATATATTTACCTTGGTTACTATTACTGTTACAAGTTATTTTATATGATCCATCGATTTATAAAAATATATATAGAATATTGTTAAATGCCAATAACTTAAATATTGGTTATGAAGAATTTAATCATTTCTATAAGTGGTTCCATTTTTGTTTAAGAACTTTTAATATATGTCTTTTACTCATACCTTTAATTTGTATAATATATCGATTTTATAAAAGGCGCAATTTACCTATTATCAGAGAGTTCTATTTGCTAAATACCATTTGTTTAAGTGGTAGTATTATTATGTATCTTACTGCATTTTCATGGGCTCCCGCTGTTTTAGTTAGTGTATATCAAAGAACAACCTATTTAGTTTATGAGCAACCAAATTTCAATCCTTCGACTATATATACCATATATCCTTACTTATGCTTTATCTGTTTTGTTCTTCTTGTATGGAGTAGCTTAAAATATAAGTCTTCCAAGAAAATGATGACCTCAAAATATTTAAGTAAGGAAAATAGACTAAAGAAAAACAATTTAGGCATGAGAGCTTTTAGCCATGGTTTAAAGAATCAATTGTTAGCTATACAATTTGAAAGTGAACTACTAATTGATGAATTAGATGATAAAAATAAAGATTTAAAGGAAAGTGCAGAAACCATATATACTATTGCAAAAGATACCATTAAAAATTTAAATCTAGTCCATGAACGTATGAAGACACAAAGTATTATTTTAGAAACTATGAAAATTAATGATTTTTTAAAGGACTTTATATTAGATGTGAAGGTCCAATTACCCGAAAAAATCACCTTGGATTATAAGCTTTGCCAAGAAAATCCAATGACTTTTCTTGATGAAGATCATATAAAAGAATGTTTAAAAATAATTATTAAAAATGCTATCGATGCTTTTGAAGGAGAAGATGGAAAAATCACAATTCTATCAGAGGTTATTAATGAATGGGTTATCCTTTCCATTAAGGATAATGGAATAGGTATGGATGAAATAACTAAGCAAAATGTTTTTGATCCTTTTTATACAACCAAAACAGGAGATCATAACTGGGGTATTGGCCTCTACTATGTGCGTCAAATAGTTAATGCCCTTAATGGTAATGTGGTTGTTGACAGTGAAAAAGGCAAAGGAACAGAAATTAGAATTTTATTACCTGTGGTTATATAGGGATGAAGATTTTTAAACCCTATATAAAATTTTATAAGTGAGACGTTTGAATTTAAACTAATATACTCAATGAGGTGGTAGGAAATGGACAAGATAAATGTAGTTATAGTAGATGATATTCCTTCTGTGACCAAGAGGATAAAAAGAATACTGCAAACAGATGACGAAATCGGTATCATTGAAACAGCAAATAATGGTTATGAAGCAATTGTGGTTACTTCTATCCATAAACCTGATGTTATCTTAATGGATATCGATATGGAGACTCGTACGGCAGGGATTAAGGCTACTCAAGAGATACTAGCTTATTACCCTAATGTAAAGGTTGTTATGCTAACAGTATATGAAGAGGACGAAATGATTTTTAATGCCTTTCAAGCAGGCGTCGTGGACTATGTTCTAAAAGATGCTAGTCCACAAATCATTAGGTCAGCGGTTAAAGATGCTTATTTAGACTGTTCCCCTATTCGACCTAAGATAGCAAAAAAATTGCGTAATGAATTTAAGCGTATTAAAACCAATGAAGAATCATTGCATTTTTATATTAATATAGTCGCTACACTTACATTTAAAGAACTTGAAACTTTAAAATTGCTTTGCAAAGGCAAAAGTCGTTTAGAAATAATGGAAATACGTTTTGTTGAAGAATCAACGATTAAATCGCAAATTAGGAGTATTCTAAAAAAATTCAAAGCTGAGAATACAAGAGAAGTAATAGAAATTGTTAATCGTTTAAGGATATTAGAAATGTTGGATTAAAATTAGAAAGGTTAAGTCATTTAAATATAGAATAATACACCAAAGGAGGGGATATATTTAATACCCGCCTCTCCTTTGCTTATTTAAAAGCATCTGGATGCTTTTCTTTTAACATTTCAATACCATATTCTCTACCAGTATTTTTTAAATGCTCACAGTAGGATAGTAAATTTTGGTGTGTTGCATGATAAGGACCCCCTTCTTTAAGTACAGTCCATAAAGGATCTATTTCACTATCCATTGTTTTCATCATATCATCGTGCCACTCATTAAGAAGGTATACAGCTTTCATGCATACATCTTTATTTTTCTCAGCCACATTATGTTCCTCAAATGGATCTTCTTTTACATTGAATAGCATTTCATTTTGGAAAAGATGAAATCCATCATGATATGTGCGCATATAGATCCAATCATCAAAACGTACACTTCTTTGACATACATGAGCACATTGGCTTAAAACGAGATAGTCTCTTCCGCAATCTGCACCTTCTAAAAGAGTAGAAGCATAACTTTCACCATCCCATGATTGCGCAGGTTTTGATCCTAATAATTCAGCTAGAGTTGGTGCTAAATCTAAATTATAGTGAAAACCGTTATCTTCATGATTCATTTTACCACCAGGCCACTTGACAATCATAGGAATTCGGCAAGTAATGTTATCAGCAGTACCATGTTCACCATAAATGCCTAATTCACCCATGTTCTCACCGTGATCGGAACTAATAATAATCGCCGTATCCTCTAAGATTCCTTCTTCTTCTAAAGTCTTAAAGATATATCCAATATGATCATCCATATGTTTGATACCACAGTCGTAGCCATCAATCATACCTTTCACATCATTTAAATTTTTCAATTCTCCAGGATAACGTGGGTATTCAGAACGGATTTTATTATTATACATATTTATTTCATGGGCAGAGTGCGGACCAATTTTTTTCAAGTGTTCTTGAAAAACTTTTTCTGTAATCCAAGTAGGAAGTGGATCATTTTCAAATGGATTTCCAAAGGAGTATGGTGCTCGGTAAGGAGTATGTGGATCCCAGAAGTTAACTTGTAAAAACCAATTATCTTCCTTCGCGTTTTCTTTTAACCATTTTATTGCAACAGGTGAAACTTCTTCAGCAGATTCGTCACCACATTTACCTGTATTATACATTTCATTAAATCCTGCGTTGAACCACCATGCTGAATGTCTCTCAGCAAAAGGACTAATAGATACAGTCTTCATGTTTTGTGTTCGTAGAAAGCTTGGTAAATTTTCGAATCCAGCTAAATCTTTAAAACCACGTGTTTTACCATCAAGTCGTCGATCAGCTGCGGTGCCACCATGTCCAACAACACCTGTATGAATACCAAATCTTCCTGACATTAATGCGCTCCTTGACGGAAGGCACGGTGCATCCGAACAATAATAATTATTAAATTTAACTCCTTCATTACATATTTTATCAATATTTGGAGATGTATTTCTGGTGTAGCCATAACAACCTAGATGGTCAGGTCTTAACGTGTCTAAATCAAGATATAAAATTCTCATATTAAATCCTCCTATAATGTGGCTTAACCACTGTCTTATAGGATTATGGTAAAATATGAGCCCTGAATTGTAAAGCTGATATTTTATCAACCTTTTTTACTTATTATACCAGTATCTTAAAATACTGGTTAGTTCAACTATTTTAATTTATGTACAACTACTTAGATATACTTGTTTTAAAAGTACCACTAATCTCTACGTAAGGTTTCTATCATAATTATAATGGAAATAAGTTTATTTATCTAAATAGCAACTTATCTGATATTGAGCAAACAAATACTTGTTGCCACGAAAATAATATTTTCTATGGGGTATCTTATCTATGAAGAATAAGAAAAATACTTGACTCATCAACTTCTTGAATTTGGTATTCATACCCTGATAAATCTCCAATCATTTTCAAATCATTTGGAGTATGTGTAATTGCTTTAAACCCATCCTTACAACTTATAACCCCATCCTTTGTTTTATCTAAATCAAGTTCCCCCAGTAACCCCTTATCAGCCTGCTCTTTAAACCACATTAGCCTATACTCCCAGAATTTTTCACTATAAGTACTGAAATAAACTTTTCCACCACACTCAACCATTCCCAAAATCTTTTCAATCAAGTCTGACGATGTGACCTTCATTGCAGACAAACCGTTTTGCAAACAAAGTATCACATCGAACTTTTCTTTGAATGTAAGATTAGTTGCATCCATGATCGTAATTTCCGCATTGGGAGTATCCTTCAAATATTCCTTGCCTAAGGCAACACTTTCATTAGAAATGTCAATACCAACAATTGATTTACAATTACCTGCCAATTCCTTTACAATACGTCCATAACCTGCACCTAATTCCAAAACCCTTTCACAGCCTGTCAGCTTATTTCTAACAAAAGAAATCTCCGCATCCAAATACTGTTTTACTCTGGGGATTTTTGTTTCGTACACCTTAAATAGGTTTTGTGAATTTAGCTTTTGTGCATAATAACTATTTCCCATGATTAATTAGCCTCCTTATATTTTTTAGTACTACATCGCCAAACAATAACTGCTTTTCTAACCTCTCTTAATAGCAATGCGAAATAACATTCGCCAAGGAACCCAGGGTAGCAAAAACTTCCACCCTGGGTCTCTTGTTAATATTTACTCTACATTAATAATCTTCCAATTAAAATCTCTATAAATCAAATAAAAGTTAAGGTTATTCTTTAAATTATCCTCTTGATAAAATGAAGTATTCATATGAAATACATCTTCTTCTCCTTTATAATTTCCTATATATGACAACTCAAAATTAGCATTCACAAATTCCTCATATTGGTTCACTGTATTCCATGGAAAATCATCTACATATTTATCATTTATATAATTTTCTGCAGCTTTGATATTACCATTATGATATGTGCATAAAAATTTTAAAATTATATCATTGGTCATCTGCTGTCTATTGTCATTTTTTCTATTAAAATAGTCATAAGTTTTTGTGGAAAATGATTTTTCAAATGGAATTAAATACTCATCATTTTATTGATATTATCCAATTTATCTTCTTTATTAATAGAATCAGGATTAAATATAATTTCACAATTAACATTATATTTATATGATTCTTTATTAATACTATAAGGTTTACTATAAAAATAATTGATTTTTAATATTGCTTTTGTTATATTCCATGGTAATTTTAGATTAAATAGAAAATCAGGATATTTACGATGCTTATACTCAAAATTATACTTTTCAACATTCTTTACTAACACGCTGAATTCGTCAAATTCTATATACTTACCAATATAATATGTATCTACTTGAATCCGGTGTTGAAAATAAAAAAACGTTGAAATAATGATCCATATACTTATAATCAATAGTAATATCCACTTTATACTTCCTCTTTTCTTCACCCTCACTAACCTCCCAATAATACTGTTATATTTGGTTATAAATAATATCTTACAATATTTGTCCACCATTCTCACACTCAAGATATACATATTTTATACTATTAAATTTTACCACAACTTCTTCAATATTTACATTTTTAAGGAAGTTACAAGTACCTTTGTGGGACAAACTCCTTTGGACTACTTGCTCAATAGTAAGTGACTAATGGTACTATGCAAATGACTCTTCAAAATAATATACTAAAAAAAGAGGAGGGTATATATGAAAAGAATTTTTAAAGGTCTTTTTTCAATTATAATAGTTGTATTTATAGCTTCGGTTTTTATTTATACCTTTATGAATAAAACAGAGGTAACAGAGGATAATATAACAGCTACTTTGAAAAACCATAGCTACCAAGAAGTTGATATTGAAGGTAAAACTGCGTATAGTTTGTATAAATATACAAGCGGATTTAAGCAGAAATCAAGGAAATCTAATGTTAGTTTAAATGAGATTAGATTTTATGTAGACAACACTTACTTATATTCAGTAGAATTTTCAGATCCAACTAACACAGAAAAAAATGCGTCTATTATTGAGATTGATGATGAATATTATAAAGTAGACTATGACTTTTATAAGTTAATAGATAAAATTTCAAAAAAATATAGTATAACCTTTGATTAAAATACTTATGCATAATGACTTAAGCCACAAAGTGGTGACTTAGGTCATTTTTTTATTACCGAATTAATTACTCTAATGGCTAATATAGTAACTATAGCTACATTGTAAATAACTTGTGCCTTTAATATTATAGAATTAGGTGAAAACAGGAGAATTAAAATTTTTAAGGAGGATTACGATGACAAAAGCACATGAGGTAGATTACAAATTATACGGTGAGCAAATTTAGTCTAATAAAGTAAGGGTGATATTATGAAAATCAAATGCTTAGCTTTAGTTTTAATTTTAGTAATATTTACTGGATGCTCTAAGGTAGAAGAATTCACAGGAGGTGTAAAAGAAGTAAAAGATACCTACGATGAAGTAAAACAGCAGGTAGATGATAACCTAAAAAATATTAAATCCAAAGATCTAGAAAAAGTGAAAAATCTAGAAAAAGTAAAAGTAATTGAAGGCGTTGCTGATATAGCAAACTTTGGAGAGTTTGAGCCTACTGAGTTTATTAGCAGAGGCGAAGAAAGCATTTCTGATGGTTTTGTTACAGAGTATTACTCATCAGCTAGTTTTGAAAAAGTAGTTTCTCATTATAAAACTATGCTAGAAGGTAGCGAAGATTATGATATTACTGAATATCCTAGCAGCTATACTCAAATGTGTGGTATGGTGGGAGATGTTTTTGTACAGCTAGGAATTGAAAAAAACGATGATGATAAAACATATATTGTTTATCAATATGAAAACCCTACACAAGCTACAGCTAATAATGAATCAAAAAGTAGTGTTGAAACTACGTCATCTGATTTCAGTCCAGAGTTTGATGAATTTTATAATAATCAAATTGAAATTTTAAAAGGTAATCCAGATATTATTATTCGTGAAGAAATAGGCAAGTTGGATTTTGAAGAAATTAAAGAAGATTGGAATACACTTGGTTATCCAGAAACTGTATATATGGATCTTGTTATTGTATCAGAAGATCCTGAAACAGGTCCATTTAATGCTACTGCTGATGTTTTTATTAAAGGCGATAATATCAACATGACTATATATACAGAATTCGGAGAAATTACCGGCATATACAATGCTAGTAAAAATGAAACATATTACAAAAATAGTATGGCTGTTGGTTCTGATACAGAAGTTGGCTGTACATTACCCTTTAGACTCCTTGATCTAAATGATTTTCAATATATTGAAGACTCTATAGGCGAAGGAGAATATATGCCACAATATTGTGAATCACCAAAAGACGGAAGCAAAGATGCATTAATATGGTTTTTTCATGGTGATACATGGGGCCATTTTGGCTATGACTTTGATAAAAGAGTCATACATGCTTATACAGAAGAAGGAATGGAAACTGTATATAACGATACCTATCCAAAAGGTAAAGATTTCCCTTATTCTCACCACTGGCATGCTACTGAAATAAAAACTGGTATAGATATAAAAGATGATTTATTCACTTGGTAAAGGAGAAGATTATGAAAAATAAATTTATTGTATTACTAATTTCAATAATGCTTTTAAGCACAGCTTTAGTAGGCTGTGGTGCTAAAGAAAAGGTTAATGAATCACAAATTGCAGACAAAAGCACAGAACAATCAGAAACTAAACAAGAACAAGTATCAGATAATGATGTGCAAAATGAACTAGCAGAAAGAGCAAAAAAAGAAGGTGTATCAACATCAAAAATGCAAGCAATGATAGATGAGCTAACTACCATGACTGCTGAGAAATATGGGGATACGGCTGAAAACTATAAAGCTAGCCTAAAGTCTGAAGGCAAAACTCCTTTTGACGAGTTTGCTACTGCCGCTGACTATATGGGAATTACTATCAAAGAGTATTATGAATTTGAAAAACAAAAGCCTGAAATGTCAGCAGAAGATAAAGAAACTATGCAAGGCATGCAGGATGCCGTGAAGGAACTTGAAGGTCTTGACATGTCTGAATTTAATGGAGATGTTGAGGAAGCTCAAAAAGTATTAGAAGGATTAACCGGTGCTGGCGACAGGGAGGTTACTGGAGATTATCGTAAAGTTGGCAAATATGAGGTAGCCGAAATATTAAGCGAAGAAAACAATGTAAGTGCAGGTGTATATCAAGTTATGTATAATAGTACAGCAAAAACTACGGATATTGTAGAATATTTTAACAACTTATTTGTAGGAACTCCTGATTATGTCTGTTTTAATGGTGGTGATATGGGTGCTAATATGCAAGGCACTCTAAATGGCAGCATAGCAACTGTACTAATTGACAATGAAGATGGTGATGATGTGACAGTTGTAGAGTTTGGATACATGGGGGAGCTTACGAAAAAGTAGATAGTTCTATTGCAAAGCAAAAAACACGGCCTATTAGATAGAGATTTTACACTTAAATTCCAGTAAAAATTTCACTTTTACTGGAATTATATTTTTATGCGAACATATTTTCTTGTTATGATTCTTTTTGGTCAAAACTAAAATAGTAGATTTTGATATGATAGCAAGGCGAAATATATTCTTCTGGCTTTTCAAATATATTTGCCCTCACTGGATTTAAATATGTATATGATGCACTTCTTCTTCCTATTAACTTTCCTAATGGTTCGGTATCTGTTTCAATCATTAAATGAACATGATTATCCAAATTTTTTTTCTACCCAGTGTTCCTTGGCGAACCTTTGGTGCGCCTAAAGGATACTAAATTCTATTGTTAGAATAAAATAATCTAATTTTTTTCTTTACTATTTTAGATACAGAAGTATCTATCACCGAAAGTATTCTTTTGGGATCATATATCTCTGAATTTTCTTCCAAAAATTTTCTTAACTCTTCATTAAATGCTTTTCTCAAATCAGTATCAATATTAAATTTGTTTATACCTTTAGCAATTGCTTTTTTTATACTTTCTTCCGGAACTCCAGATGATCCATGTAGCACTAATGGTACGTCAATTGCATTTTTTATATCTTCTATCCTTTTAAAGTCAATTCTAGGTTCCCCTTTATAAGGACCATGAGCTGTCCCTACTGCTATTGCTAAGTAATCTACTCCTGTCTCTTCTACAAACCTTTCAGCCTCTTTTACGTCAGTATACATAGCCTCAGTTTCTTTTATACTCACCTCATCTTCAGTCCCTGCAATTTTACCAAGTTCTCCTTCCACTGACACACCCATACCATGGCAAATATCTACTATTTGTTTTGTTCTTTTAATATTTTCTGCAAATTCATATTTTGATCCATCAAACATTATTGAAGTAAATCCACATCTTAAACACTTCATAATAATATTAAAATCAGTACCATGATCCAGATGCAATGCTATAGGTATCCTGATTTTCTTTGCAATTGTTGATACAATAGCAGCTAATTCTTCTACTCCCGCATATTTTATCGCACCCTGACTAACTTGAAGTATTACAGGAGATGATAATTCTTCTGCTCCTTTTACTACTGCCTTGCAAAATTCAAGATTATTAACATTAAAAGCTCCGACTGCGTAATTATTATTGTGTGCATCTAATAATATTTTTCTTCCTGTTACAAGCATTATATTACACCTCTTTCATATAAGTTCAATACATCCTCAATTGAGGGTATTGAAACTCTACCACCATTTTTTTCAACAGATAGTGCTGCTGTTATTGATGATATTTTTATTGATTTAACTATATCAAATCCTCTAGTTATACAATAAGCAAATGCTCCATGGAATATATCACCTGCTCCTGTGGTATCTAATGCATTTACTTTGTACGTATTTTGATGAATAACTTTTCCATCAGCTTTATACAAACTTCCCTTTTCTCCAAGTGTGATTATTATATTTTTCTTATTCAATTGTTCTAACTTTTTAAAAACATAATTTATACTCTCTTGTGTGTCAAACTTCTCTAATCCTAAATAATCTCGAACAAAATCCTCAGAACAGACTAAATAGTCAACTATTCTAGCAAGTTCAACATTGGCTACTTTATAAGAACCTGCATCTAATATTGATTTTGCATTTGGATATTTTTTTATTGCTTGAATAGATGCATCCAGCTCATGCCCATCTACTAAAATAGTTTCCGGTTCATCATCATCAAATGTCAATTGCAGTTGTGAGTTGTTTTTTTTATGATTAAATAAGGTTCTACTTCCATTTTTATTATTGGCTATTATAAAACTAAATGGTGTTGTGCTATTGTCATCCATTATTAAGTATTTTAAATCTACACCAATATTTTCATATTCTTCTCTAATTTTTGTACCATAAATATCATTTCCTAAGATTCCTGCATATCTACAACTCATGCCCCATTTAGCTATTAGGTATGCTGCATTTCCAGCAGGTCCACCACCACACTCTAAAACTGTTTTAACACCGTATTTTCTGTTTTCTACTGGAAATTCTTCAAGTGGAAGTGTAATATCATATGCAGAATGCCCTATGCATAATATTTTTGTCATGGTTTCCTCCAATTTTAAAATGCCCTTTCGGGCATTTTAATTATTTAATTAGTTTATTTTTCCCTACTCATACATTTCAATATTATTATTTATTGCATCATGCTTTGTTTTCATAAAATTTGGTATAAGCAATACTGCTAAAATCACAGCAATTATCGCATAAATTCCAACTGTGCTAAAACTACTAGCTGTCTTTCCAATTAAGATACCAAGAACACCAAAATCAAAATCACCAAATGTTGTATTTTCAAATCCTAATCCGCCTAACACTGGCAATAATACAGCTGGTAAAAACGCTAGTCCAAGTCCATTAACAAATGATCCAAATATAGCTCCTCTTCTGCCTCCTGTAGCATTTCCAAATATACCTGCTGTAGCACCGCAGAAGAAATGTGGTACTAGTCCGGGAATAATAAGAACTCCACCAATTCCTCCAAGTATAAACATTCCTACAACTCCACCTACAAAGCTACAAAGGAATCCTATAATTACTGCAGTTGGTGCATATGTGAAAAATACGGCACAATCAACTGCTGGTACTGCATTAGGTATAATTTTCCTTGATATCCCTTGAAACGCCGGAATTAACTCTGCTAAAATCATTCTTACACCGTTATATACAATTGTTACTCCAACAGCAAATTTAAAAGATGACATTATTGCAAATACTATAAAGTTTGTACCACCAGATAATTCAGCCTCTATATAAGTAGGTCCTGCTGCTATAGCACCTATCAAATAAAACACCAACATTGTAACTGCAGTTGAAATAGTAGTATCTCTAAGAAAACCATATTTTTCAGGTATTACAATATCCTCTGTACTCTTTGATTTATCTCCGACTAATTTTCCTATCCAAGCAGATAAATAATATCCCAAACTACCAAAATGTCCCATAGCGATGTCATCACCATCAGTTACTTGAAGTGTATACTTTTGACCAATAGCTGGTGATATTGCACTCCAAGCGCCTAGAATAAAACCACCTATTAATATTAAAGAAAATCCTTCAAATCCTGCTGTCCCTAATACAGCTGATAATAAACAAGCCATATAAAAACTATGGTGTCCAGATAAAAACACATATTTATATTTTGTGATTCTAGCTATTAAAAGGTTCATAAGTAGACCTGTCAATAAAATTGACATTGTTTCTACACCCAGCACCTTTTGTGCAACAGCAACAATAGCCTCATTGTTAGGAACAACTCCTGTGATATTAAAACCTTTTTCTATCATGGAGCCTAGTGGTCCTAAATTTGCTACAATAAAATCAGCTCCTGCACCAAGCATAATAAATCCTAGTATCGGTTTTAATGTACCTACAATGACTTTACTTGCTTGTTTCCGTAATGCTATTAACCCTACTAATGAAATTAGTCCCATAAGTATTGCTGGTTGAGTTAATAAATCTTGAGATATAATTTTTAATAATTGCATAAAACTACCTCCTTTTATTTGACTGGTATTTATTTACCAGCTTTTTTCAGTAAAATTTCTAAAATATCCTCTTTTATTTTCCTTTTATTTGTATAGCTTCTAATAACAGCTACATCCTTATTTTCAAATTGCTTGGCCAATTCTTTTATTGTTACTACTAAATCACATGGTTTACCCTGTGCTGAATTAAAGTCAGTAGATTCTACATCAGCTTTTATCCCATATTCTTCACATATTTCTTCTATTTTCATTTTAGCCATAATACTACTGCCGATTCCATTACCACAAACTGTGTAAATTTTTAGCATACTAACTCCTCCTAAAAAATATTTTATTTACCTAAAGAAATTCTTTCTATAACTTCTAAAACATCTTCTTTTTCTTTTGCATTTAATATACTTTGCACTGCTTCTTCATCTTCAAATAATACCATCAAATCTGATAGTGCCCTTAAGTGACTGCTTGAATTAATAGATGCAAAACATATCACAAGAGAAACAGGATCATTTTCTTCATTTCCAAAATTAACTGGATTTTTTAGTGTAATTAGACTTGCCCCTATTTTTTTCGCTCCCATTTCAGGTCTTGCATGAGGCATAGCTATACCTTTTTCCATTACGATATATGGCCCTATGTTTTTTACTGTGTCAACCATTGCTTGTATATAGTTATTGTTGATAATATTTTCTGCCTCTAATAGTTTTCCTCCTTTCCTTACAGCCTCCTCCCAGTCTTTTGCTTCAACATTTAGTCCTATCGTTTCCTTAAATACAATGTCTTTTAACATCTGTCCAACCTCTCTTTTATTTGAATTAATAAAACCAACCTTAATTAATTGTTCTACATCACTTTCAAGTTTTTTATAATCATTAATCGTACAACTTCTCTTTATTATTTCAATTAGATTTTTAATTTCTATTTTGCTTTCTTTTGCTCTTAAAAAATGTTTATCTAGTTTTTCTTTATCACTATCCGTGAGTATTGGATGAACACATAAAATCTTATTATCAAATTGATCCTCTATATGAATAGTACTAAGTATTATTTCCGCTTGATTTCTATTTAAGGAATCTTTCAAGTCCTTATGCGAAACTACATCAATTATTTTTACATGATAAATCGATGTAAGCTGTATAGATAACAATTCTGATGTTCCATATCCTGTATGACACACAAGTATTACTTTAACAGGTTTGATATCTTCATTTTTTATTCTCTCTATCGCCGCCGCAAAATGGATGGTTAAGTAACCTATTTCGCTGTCAGATATCTTTTTCCCTAAGCCTTCTTCAATTATCTCAGAAGATGATTTAACAATTTCATATAAACTCATATAGTTGCTTTTCACATTTGATAATATTGGATTATCTATCTCTATATCGTATTTGATTCTGTAAACCATTGGTTCTAGATGAATTAGTAAGCTTTTGTATAATTGCTTATCTTTCGTTAAATTTAATGAAATGCTTTTATCTACTTTGTCTATAAGGTTACGTGCCAAAAGTTGTTGGTAAATTAATTTATTTATATTATCATCATTATTTTCTTTCGAGTGGCTACCACCAAGAATATACTCAGCTATGTACGCAATATCATAATTCTCAAATTCTACTTGAAATTTCCCATTTAAGGTGCGACACATATGAGAAGTTACATCAAATTCTTTCGTATTAAACATACTTTCTAATTTACTAACTGAATACTCAATAATCCTAAAGTCATTTTTTATTCTCTTTATTGATGAATAAATATGAGATATTATTTTTACATATGAAATATCCGAAAATTTCATCTTTAACTCTTGCTCTACGTTTTTAATCATATCCTGAATATAACAAACCTCTTCAACGTCAATAATTCTATTCTGTATTAATTTATAACTCACCTCATTAACACTTCCATTAGAACTCTTTGACGAATTCAAAATATACCTAATTATGTCGGAATACATCTCAGAAATACATCTTCTGATGTCTTCTTCTTTCCCTTCTAATTTCAATCCATATCTTTGTTTAAAAGTAATATTGACTTTTTTTTGTTTAAAGTATTCCTTAACTAGTTTAATATCCTTTTTGATTGTACTGTTACTAGTGCAAAGTTTATGCGCCAACATATCTGTTGTAAGATAATTTTTTTCATTTGCAAAAGAATCAATTATTATATAAAATCTTTCTTCTTGAGTAAATGAATAATTTATATCATTTAAACAAGAAATACTTAAAAGAATCTTATCTTTTTCATCCTTTTCTCCAATAAACATTACTCCTCTATTTGTTTTCTTATATAGAGTGTTAACTCCTATTTCAGAAAGAAAATCATCAATTCTTTTTAAATCGTATCTAATTGCTCTTTCAGATACTGGCATTAAATTTGATAATTCTCGTACAGTTATAAAATCATTATGGTTTAATATATGAAGTAATGTTTCTGTACTTCGCTTATCTAACATTGGTGTTTCCTCCTATTCTCCTTATGGGAGATTACAAATTAATGGTATCATACACATGTATAGGTTTACAGTGTAATTTTTGACATAAATATTATTACAAAACTACCTTCCAAAAATTGTAGAACTCAAATTCTAACATTCACTATGGAACCCAGAGTAGAAAAAACTTCCACCCTGGGTTCCTTGTGAAATTGGATTAATATGATTTATACTTCATGTAAATTAATTTGTTTACTTAAATACAGTCCATGAGCAAATACTATGGTTAAATTTTTAGCATTCCCACTTAGTCACATCAAAACCTTAAAAACTATATATTATTATAACCCAATTTTTAAAGAGGTGTTAATATGAGAAATCTTAATTTAAAAAATTTTATTATAGGGGCTAATACCCCTATTGAAACTACAATGGGATTAACCCAAAGGATTTACTTTAACAATTCAGCTACCACCTTGATTTTAAAACCTGCAATGAAAAAGTTTTTTAGTCTTCTTCCAATATACACTTATGTAAATGTACCTTCATCTAATTCTGAGCTAATCACTAAAATGTACGAAAATACCAGAGATGTCATTCTTGAATTAGTTGGTGGCGACCCAAATAAGGATATAGCTATATTTACAAAAAACTCAACTGAAGCTATGAATGTATTAGCCGATGTATTCCAACAAGATGATCCTAATCAAGTTGTACTTTCAACAACCATGGAACACCTTGCAAATTACCTTCCTTATGATACGAGGATGCAAACCGAACTCATTAAGATTGGCGAAAATGGAAATATTGATTTAAATGACTATGTTTCGAAACTAGAAAAATATCAAGGCAGAGTTAAGCTAGTTGCAGTAACAGGTGCCTCAAATATTACTGGAGTAATTCCACCATACTATGAAATGGCAAAACTTGCTCACAAATATGGTGCAAAAATATTTGTAGATGTTGTTCAAGTGATTCAGCATTTACCATTCACAATGAAACCTCATAATTGTGAAGATCACATTGATTTTGTTGCTTTTAGTGCTCATAAAGCCTATACCGGTTTAGATGGTGGTACTCTAGTTGGGCCTTTTAATTTTCTAGAAAAATATCTTCCCCTTGATTTTGGTTCAGGGATCACAAAGTTTATTGATAACTCTCAAATAATATACTCCGATCCTCCTAAAAAGTATGAAACTGGTTATCCTGATGTGCTGGGAATAATAACTATGAGTACTGCACTTCAATTTTTAATGAAGGTAGGATTGTATAATATTTCCATATACGAGAGAAAACTTTATAAATATTTGTTACGTCAGATGCAAGAGGTATCTGGTATAACAATATACGAAGATAATTCTCCTTTTGTAGGTATTCCATATATATCTTTTAACTTAAAAGGGATTAGTTTTAAAACTGTTGCTAGTAAGCTAGGATCAGACTATGGAATAGAAATAGGTAACGGTAGGTTAGGTGCAGATTTATATGTGCAATTTTTATTAGGGCTATCTAACGAAGAGGCTTTTCAAGCATATATTAGTGGCAAGGGTTATGGTGTTAACCGTGTAAGCTTGGGTATGTATAATACCTTTGAGGAAATAGATTGCTTTATATATGCATTGAAAAAAATTGCATCTAGATGTTAAAGAAAATATTTATTTAGCCTTTGTAGCTGCCATTTTATAATTATCCCCACTAGCTTCATACCCATCAATCTAAGTTTGTTAACTTTTAGAACTAGTTGATGGGGATACTCCACTTATTATCAAACTAATAGGAGTTAATCCCTTTTAGAACTAAATATACGTGATCTTTGAAAATACTCAATGCAACATACAATAACATAATCGCCATAACGGTATTAAACAATTTGATTACATCTTTTCTTTTAATAAAAGTACTGGAAAATGAACCGATTACTGCATAAGATAATGGTGGGCAGGTAGCTAGCAATCCTAAAATAACTGACATGATTAATATTTTGATACCTACAATATCGTTTGCTGGGAAATTAATCGTTGCAATGGGCAGGGTTGCTAATGTTTCTTTTAGTTTTTTGTTAATACCCAAATTCAAACCCAAAAGGTTCATGGGACCTGGAGTATACATAATCCCTATAGCATATAAAAACATTTCTAACATATTAATACCTCCTATAACATGATGAGATAGATTTAATGTTTGAAAAAAGACTGATATTTATTTGGTGGTACACCATAGGCTTTCCTAAAACGATTTATGAAATGACTTAAATCGTGGAATCCATATTTATACCCAATATTTAAGGGTAGAAACCCCATTTCTAAATACTAACTGATCTTTTTTCATCTAATCACCTATCATTATTATAAATTAATTAATCAAAAAAACATTGCAAAAAATTGCTCATATCAAAAAATTCCAAACTAGTAAGGCATATATAGCTAGAAGGCCACTCCTCTTCTCTTAAATGTTCTATGTAAACTGAATAAACGAAACTCCTTCTTGGTAATAATTGAGATTACAATATATTACAAGAAAGAGTTGTTTATAGAAAAACCTAGCAGAACATTCAATCTCTACTAGGCTAATACTTTATTATTTTACTTGCTTTTATTTGCAAGAATCAATACTTTTTTCGAAAGCTTTCATCATAAGCATTGCTACTGCAGCACCTGGATCTAATAAAGTTCTAGAATCTTCTCCTCTAATTGCTGCTCTTCCGTGAACCGCAATCATAGTAGTTGTATTTTTGTAACCTTCTTCTGCTCCTACTAATGCTGCTTTTGCTCCTACAGAAAGAGATTCCCCTCTATTTAATGAAGCTTTTAATGCTTCTACTGCAGGGAACATTCCGTCAAGAAATGTTTTTTCACCAATTTTAGCTTTCCCTCTATTAGCTACTCCATCCATATAAGATTGAAATAACTCAGCAATATCTATATCTTGTAGTTCTGTTTTTCCTTTTAAAATTTTACCAGCATTCATAAAACCTGATGCCATAAGGGTTCCCATTGTTGAAGGTACAGCTACTGACATTGCTTTACCACTAGTATATAAAAGTTTACCAGCGTCATCACCTTCAAAATTTTCAGCTGCTTTATAAGCTGCTGAAAAACCATCACTCATAGTTAAACCTAAATCACCATCACCAACCATACTATCAAGGTCGATTAAATAATCTTTATTTTCTACCATAATATCCATTAAGTTTTTTAGCAAACTTCTCAAATACTTATTATCCATTTTCATGCCTCCATTTATCCTCTTATATTTCTATTGTCTAAAGAATGGTGTGTGAGCTGATTGTTCCATCAAATCTTTCAATTCATCATCAAGCTTAAGTATAGAAATAGAAATTCCTGCCATTTCTAATGCAGTAGCATATTCGCCAACATACAAATGGTGTACTCTAATCTTTTTTTCTGCCATGTACTGACTTACACGACGTGTAACTATATATTGTTCATCTAATGTAGTTGCACCTAATCCATTTATAAGAATATCAACTTCGTCACCTTCAACATATGGAATATCTGAAACAATCTTATCTAACATTTCATTAGTGATATCATCCGCACTTTCTATTTTCCCGTGACGAATACCTGTTTCACCGTGAATTCCCATTCCAATTTCCATATCATCTTCACCAATAGTAAAGCCTGGTTTACCTACTCTAGGAACTACACAAGGTGTAAGTGCAACTCCCATAGTTCTTACATTCGCTGCAGCTTTTTCTGCAACACGTTTAACTTCTTCTAATGTCATCATTTTATTTGCTGCTGCACCAGCACATTTGAATACAAAGAAAATACCAGCAACACCACGACGAGTATTTTTTTCATCTTCTGCAGATGGACCAGCAGAGGCTACATCGTCTCCTGCAACAACGCTTAACACTTTAATTTCCTCTTCAAAATCTGCCATTTCAGCAGCCATATCAAAATTAAAAATATCTCCATTATAATTTCCATAAATATAAAGAACGCCTGAACCAGAATCTATTTCTTTTGTTACAGCAAGCATCTGTTCTGCACTTGGTGATTGAAATACATCTCCAACAGAACATCCGTCTAGCATTCCCTTACCAACATATCCCAAAAATAATGGAAGATGCCCAGAACCTCCACCTGTAGCGATTCCAACTTTTCCTTCAACTTTATTTGCTGTTACAAGACAATGAAGGTCATCTCCTGTATAAGTAATCAAATCGCTATGGGCTATATAAAGACCCTCCAACATTTCTTTAACATAATCTTCAGGTTTATTAATAATTTTTTTCACAATTGTTACCTCCTTGTATAATGTAGTCATAATATTTGAAAGTAAACAATCTTATTTTCTTACAAATATTACAATTCATTTCTTTTATATTTTTCATAGAACCCAAATCTTTTAGGTTTACTATTCTCATCTAACTTAGTTTTCTAATATTCCTTAATTGGAACCTAAACTAATTAACTACATATTTCTATCTATAAATTCTTTTTTAATTTTATTTGACTACTACTAGCTGTTCTAAATTTTATTGGATGTTCTTGAAGTATCGCTTTTACAACCATTACTACAATTAACAAAAGCCCCCACGCAAGTGTTTTAATAAATGCGTTGAATCTTAAAATATTAAATGCACTTGATATCATTTGCAAAATAATAACAGCCAATGAAACACCTAAAACTTTTCCTTTTCCTCCTGAAGGTGCTACTCCACCAAGTACAACAATTAGTAAAGTTAATAGTATGTATGATGTACCATAATCAGACTTTGCAGACCCGTAGTGAGAAATTATTATTATTCCTGCTATAGCTGCCAATATTCCAGATAACATATATGTAATCAATGTTACACGCAAATTATTTATTCCCGCATAACGTGATGCAGATTCATTAGTACCCATAAAACTAAGCTGCTTTCCGTAAACAGTGTATTTAAGAATAAAATTTAACCCAATAGCAATTAGCACAAATATTACAAAAGCTATTGGAATAAATCCCAAAATAGAACCATTTGCAATTATTTGAAGTGATTCAGGTAAACCAGTAATAGCAGGTCCTTTAGTAATTACAACTCCTAGTCCCGTAAACAGTTGCCCTCCACAAAGAGTTACAAGCATAGCTGGTATTTGTAATTGCCCAATCAAATAACCATTAAACAATCCGCACAATGCACCTACAACAATAGCTGCAATAATTCCAATAATAATTGAAGTTTGAGTACTACCCATTGTAATAATAATTAGTGCTGCCACTATACCAGATAAATTAGCCGTACCAACCAATGATAAATCAATACCGCCTGAAATCATACAAATCATCATACCGAAACAAAGAATTCCAAACTCTGGAAACTGAAATGCCATAGAACTAACATTACTAACCTGTAAGAAATCAGGAGTTATAAAAGTCATAACAACAACAATACCAACAGCAATTCCAAATAGCGTTAAGATACTTTTATCATAACTTTTGATACCGTTTTTTAATTTTTCCATCTATCTAACCCTCCTATATCTTATATCTTAGGGCGATTTTCTTTGCTCTAAGGGAAGTAATTGATGTACCTAATACGATAATCAATCCAACAGCAAATGTCTGCCAGTAGTTAGGAATACCTAGCATAATAAGGTTGTTAGATACCAATGTAATAAGTAGTACACCCAAAACCGTTCCAATAACTGTACCATGTCCCCCAGTAATTCGTGTTCCGCCGATTACAACAGCAGCTATAGCCATCATTTCTGCGCCCATAAGATTTGAAGGATGTGCATTTCTCATAAGTATTGCATAAGTTATACCAGTAATACCAGTTAAAAAACCAGCAAACATATATATAATAAACTGTGTTCTAATTACATTAATACCAGCAATTCTTGCTGCATTTGCATCACCACCAATAGCATAAATTTTTCTACCTAACATTGTATACTTTAAAATCCAATGAAGAAAAAAGCATAGTACAATTGGTAATATTACAAATATAGTTATTGATGTTTTACCACCTGTAACATTTGCAATAGAAAATAAATATTTTTGTGATAATGCATCAACAGAAGTGGGAATATTTGAAATTTCTCTTCCATTACTGTAAACTAACGTTGCTCCATTTGCTAAACTGCTCGTCCCTAAAGTAGCAATCAGTGCTGGAATTTTAAATTTTCCTACAAGAAATCCATTTACCACTCCCCATAAAAAACCCAATAAGCCTGCAAAAGCAAATGCAAAAGCAACACTATCAATATTAAAAATATTCATAATTGAAATTGTAAAATACAACGAAAAACAAGCAATAGCAGGAAATGAAACATCTATTCCACCAGACACTATAATAATCATTTCACATAAAGCAAAAATCATCATAATAAGCATAGACCGTGATGTATCAAACACTGTACTCATGCTAAAAAAAGCTGGATTAACAAATCCTATTAATAGTGCAAGTGTTATTATAATATAGACAACAAACATTTCATTTGTAGTCAAATTCTTTGTGGAAATAATTTTTTTCATATTACTCCCTCCTGTTTATTTTTTCCATTAAGCATTGTTGCTAGTGCTGATTCATTAGTTTCTGAGCTATTAATTTCAACACTCACCCGCCCTTCACTCATTACAATAATTCTATTACAATTTTGAATAAGCTCAGAAAGGTCATCTGAAATAATAATAACTCCTACGCCATTGGAAGCAAGATTGTGTAAAATTTCATGAATATCTGATTTTGCACCAATATCTACACCTACAGTGGGACCATTTAAAATAATCAGATCCGGCTTAGTATTAATCCATTTAGCTATAACAACCTTTTGTTGATTACCACCAGAAAGTGTTTTAATCAAAGGTTCTGAAGATGGAGCTACAATATTCAAATCTTCAATCCATTTTTCAGCTACCTGTGTCATCTCACTATATTGAAGTCTGAATTTCTTGAAATAATTTTCAATAGAAGCTGCAATAGTATTATCAGCTATAGATCTTTCCAAAAACAGTCCTTGTGTTAACCTGTCTTCAGGCACATACGCAAATTTATGATTAATTGCATCTCCAATATTCTTGATGCATATTTCTTTCCCATGTAAAAATATCTTTCCGGAATTTGCGGGCATAACTCCAAATAAAGCATCTGCTATTTCACAACGTCCAGAACCCAAAAGACCTGATATTCCTAGTACTTCGCCTTTTCTTAAGCTTAAATTAACATCATTGAACGCACCTTTTCTTGATAAATGTTCTAGTCTTATAACTTCATCGCCAATTTCAGAAGGACGATAATTAGATTCTACTATATCTCTTCCCGTCATATATTTTACAAATGTGGGTCGATCAAAATCTTCAATGTCACCTGTAGCTACATTTGCCCCATTACGCAAAATGGTAAGCTTGTCTGCAATGCCATAAACTTCTTCTAATTTATGCGTTACAATAACAACTGCAATACCTTTTGCTTTAAGTTTCTCAATAATTATAAAAAGCTTATCCACTTCTTTTGCTGTTAAAGCAGTTGTTGGCTCATCAAGTATAAGCAATTTAGCATCTTCCACAATCGCCCTACATATGGCTACCATTTGTTTGTTTGCAACAGACAACCGTTCCACTAAAAGATCAGTATCCATATGTGCACCAATCTGTTCCATAGCTTTAATAGCAACTTCTTTACTCTTTTTCCAGTTCATTGTTTTTTTTCCGGTTTGTAATGCACTATTCATAGCAATATTTTCTGCAACCGTTAAATTAGGAAACACGGCGAAGTCCTGATAAATAACCTGAACACCTAATCGGATCGCATCAATTGGACCAAAGTTTTTCATTTGATTTCCATCAATATATACTTCACCTTCTGTTGCAGGATGGACTCCTGATATCACCTTAATTAAGGTAGATTTCCCACAACCATTTTCTCCAGCAAGGCAATGTACCTCACCTTTTTTTACGGTTAAATTTACTCCTTTTAAGGCATGAACTCCACCAAAGGATTTTTTTATTCCTTTTAATTCAAGGAAAACCTCTCCCACTCTCATCATCCACCTTCATTTTTTTTTAAGACACAAGCCCCATGATTTTATTAACATGAGGCTTGTACAACTTGAATATTAGGAATTAGAAGTTTAACGCTGGATCGTCTACATTGTTTTTATCAACATCAACCCAAGCCTCACCAGTTAATACTTTTCCGTCTAAAGTAAGCTTTTCATAACCACTTACGCCAAGGTCAATACCATCTGCAACAGTTTCACCAGATAGAATTTTTTCAGCAAGAACGTTCATAGCATAACCTGCATCAGCTGGGTCCCAGAATGAAATCATATCAATTGTACCTGATTTTACATATTTTCCTGAAACAGATACTAATGATGTACCAACAACTTTAATTTTTCCAGAGAGTCCAGATTCTTCAACAGCAAGTGCAGCACCGGCTACATCTCCCATTGCACTACCTTGTATAGCTGCAATATCAGGATTTGCTTTAATAGCCTCTTTTACTTTATCATAAGAAATTGATTGATCATCTTTTGTTTCAATCTTGTCACCAAACATTTTCATTTTAGGGAATTTAGTTTGTTGTAAAGCTGAAGCTGCATCTGTCCATTGTTTATGTGATTGAGAAGTTAAAGCTCCAACTTCTTGAATATATTGTCCTTCTCCACCTGTTAACTCCCCTATCTTTTCCATAAAATGTTCACCATAAGCATCATTATCAAATGCTTCTATATCGTAATCTATATTTGTCATACCAGCAGCTTCATGAGTTATAACTAGGATGCCCGCATCTTTCGCCTTTTTAAGAACAGGTTCAAGAGCTTCTGTTGAAAATGGTACAACACATATCGCATCTACTTTTTTTGCAATTAAATCTTCGATAACCTGTGCCTGTAATGCAGCATCACCAGTTGCAGGACCAGTATAATATGCATCCATTCCGCTATCACTAGCATATTTCTTTACTCCTTCTTCCATCCTTTGGAACCAAGCAATACTTGTTAATTTAGGAACTGTTACAATTGTATACGCTTCTTTAGCGTCTTTTGAATCTACTGTCTTATTGTCTGAAGATGTTCCACAACCTGCAAGACTTAAAGTAAGAACTAATGCCGTTACTAAAGATACAATTTTTTTCAAATAAATTACCCCCCTGGTTTTCGTTTAGAGATTAGTAAACATTTAGTCAATTATCATCTAAACGTTTTCTATATTGGAATTAATATACCACATATTAATTATAATGTCAATATATACATATATTTCTATGTATTATATTGACACTTTTGGTTAATATGATTAATTTTCCATTTTTGTGAATATGTAAACATTACTAAACTCATTTATTCGTTTATCAAATACACTCTTCGCATTTAATGAAAATCGGGTAAAATATAAGAACGTCCCAATTAATGAAACGTTCGATATCTATTAAATTTATTTTTCTGTATTTAAAACAGTACTGGATCTAAGTATGAGTTCTCCACCAACCTTAATCTTAACATCACTATAAGAAGCATGCTCTATCATATCACAAATCTGTCTAACTGCAAGTGTACCAATCAAAGCCTTAGGAATACGCATTGTAGTAAGAGGAGGTGAATTAATTTCAGAAAAGTAAATATCATCAAATCCTATTACTGAAATATCTTCAGGAACATGATAACCCGATTCTTTAAGAGCTTTTATCGCACCAATGGCAATTGAATCATTATCCGAAAAAGCACAACTTGGCAACGAAGTAGTAGTTAATAGTTTTTTCTTCATTTCACCATATGCACCAACTAAAGTAGGAGTAACCTTAAATTCAAAATCAGAAATAAATTCTAAACCAAACTCTTTACAGTACTTTCTAAAAGCAATATTTCTCTCATTAAAATTTGCAATAGCTACATTACTATGAAAATAAGCAATTCTTTTGTGCCCTAACTCAGCAAGATGAGAAAGTGCAAAACGTACCGTTTTATCGTTATTAATGGCAATACTGTTACACCAATGAATTCCAGCTGCATTATCTACCACTATAAAAGGCTTTACAATACCCTCTAAACAATTATACTGTTCTTCCTCTAATTCAGTACCCAACACTATCAACCCATCAAACATGCTAAAATCTATATTTCTAACAGTTTCTTCAAAATTATTATTAGATACAACAATACTAAGATTATATCCTTGCAAACGGCATTCAGCTTCAATAGCATCTAAAATTACGGATATAAACCCTTCGTTTTGTTCTACAAGCATGCCATGTTTTCTATGTTTAAGGAAGCAAATATTTTTTACAGAAACTTTAGTTTTTTTGTTATTTGTATAATTACATTGCTTCATAACATCCAAAACATGTTTCCTTGTCTTTTCACTTACTCCTTTTTTATTGTTTAGAACAATAGAAATCGTTGCAGGTGATACCCCCGCTATTTTAGCTAATTCTCTTACCGTCACATCAAACCCCTCCGTAAATGTTTTTACGATTGCTATTATATCAAACATATAATCACAACTCAATGTTTATTAAACAATTACTAAACTTTTTTTCTTTAAACCTAATTCTGTGAAAGTTTTTTGTTCAATACTCTTTATTCTATTATTATCTTTGTCTATTATATATCTCTGGATTGGATAATTAGAACATTCATAAAACTTCTTACCTTTATTGGGTCCTCTTCTAGTTTCTCTAAGCACCATAGGTACACTACATTTAGGGCATAGTGGTGTCTCATTTACTGTAGCTGCTAAACAACCTGAATTATTTGATCTATTATTTTTTATCTTTTACTACTTAATTTTACAATATTGGATATATTTAATCAATCTATATGCATTTTGCATTCCATTAATTTTCCTACTAAAAGAAACCAGTATCTACTTTCAATACTGGTTTCTTTTAGTAGGAAATAAAATTCATATTGATAACAAGTGGTATAAATATTATAACTATTTTTTTCTTGCATAAGATATAAATAATTGAAAGGAGTTGTTCCTAGAATATATAATAAATTTACATAATATATTATATAAGGGGGTGAGTCCTAATAAAAAAGTTTAAAAAAGTACTTTTAATAATAATAGGAACATTTTCAATAATATTAGGTTTAATAGGTATAATCTTACCACTTTTACCCACAACTCCTTTTCTATTACTAGGAGCTACATGCTATATAAGGAGTTCAAAAAAACTTTATAATGCTCTTATTAATAATAAATGGTTAGGAAACTATATTAAAAATTTCAAGGAAAACAAATCAATTTCCAGAAAGACTAAAGTACTATCTATTAGTTTATTATGGATAACCATTGGATATTCCGCTATTTTTTTAATTGCAATTCCGTGGGTTAAGCTTATATTATTCTTTATAGCTGTTGGAGTTACTTTACATCTATTATCTTTCAAAACCTTACCAAAAGAGGATCAATGAATTATGGAATAACAGATTGTAAATGATGGAATATCAATAGGTAATCCCTCTTTCATAGAAGCTTGCCTGCATGTATTCTGACCTAAGCCAGCTTGTAAAACGTTTCCCATAATTACTTCGTCTACTAACTCTGGTTTTATACTTGCTCTTTTAACCGCCTCTTTAATTACTAAAGCCCCAAAATCTACTGCTGAAACATTTTTTAAACTACCACCAAAACTTCCATGGCTGTTATAACCGCACTAGCAATTACAACTTCTCTCATTTTAAAACCCTCCTATAAAGTCTTAATACAATACATGGAGTGTTAAATTCTCTCTAGAATTAACACTCCATGTATTGTATTATTTTTTTCTATTTTGGAGGTATTACCGTAGCAATACCTTTAAGAACTACTACTCCATCTTGATTTGTGCAAATTGTATTTAACTTAATCTTATTTTTTTCTTCTATTTTTTCAATTACTTCTACTTCTGCTTTTATAGTATCACCAAATCTCACTGGTGCTGTAAACTTAAGCTCTTGACCTAAGTAAATTGTTCCTGGACCAGGCAATTTCATCCCCAATACAGCAGATATAAACCCTGCTGTTAACATCCCGTGAACAATTCTTCCTTTAAACATTGAATTTTCAGCTTCACGTTGATTTATATGTGCTGGATTTAAATCACCTGTTACACCTGAATATAAATAAACATCTGTTTCTGTAACTGTTTTTTCAAAGAAATCTTTATCGCCTATATTTAATTCCTTTATAGTTAATCCTTTCATTTCTATGACTCCTTTATATATTAGTTAAATTATTTTGAATAATCATAGAACCCTTTTCCAGTTTTCCTACCAAGTAATCCACCTCTAACCATTTTTATAAGTAAAGGATGTGGTCAATAAATTTTTGTTTTTCTTAGGAGGAATAACTATACACTCTCCATCAACCACAAGCATATTATTTTGATTTTTTACTATAGTTTTTAATTTAATTCTTTCTCTATCCATCTTCTCAATAACTTCAACCCTTACATGTATCCTATCGCCTATCCTAACAGGTGCTCTAAATCTAACATTTTGCGAAACATAAATAGTACCTGGCCCTGGTAATTGTCTTCCTAAAACAGGAGAAATGAAACTTGCTATTAACATTCCATGGCAAATCCTTGTCTCAAATATCATATCTTTAGCAATTTCTTCATTGATATGAAAAGAATCCAAATCCCCAATAATAGCAGCAAAGGTATTTACATGATTCTCATCAATTTTTTTTTCTATAAATGCTGTATCTCCAATATTTATTTCATTATAGGCTTTACCAAATTTCATTGTTTAGCACTCCTTATAGTAAGTTTCATATTAATCTTTTCCTTATTCTGATTTTGCTTCTCCCCATAATATTGCAGTGGCAGCCCATGTATATCCTGTACCAGAACCTAACATTACCGTAAGATCTCCATCTTTTAAACGACCAAGCTTCTCGCCTTCTACTAAGGAAATATATGCATCAGCAGATTGACAATGTCCATACTTTTCTAGAACAAAAGAGTTTTCTTCTGTTAGATGTATTCTTTCAAGTATTTTGTTTAGTATGGACCTTTTCATAAAAATAGGTGCTAGGAAATTAAGATCCTCAATTATATATCCACTTTTTTCAACTGACTTTGTGATGACCTTGCAAAAATTATCCAATGATATGGGATCAAGTCTTTCCTTCATAGATTTTGGATCTTTAACATCTAAATTTCTTAAATCATAGTTCAAAGTTTCATTATTATAATAATTCTGTGAGCCTACTCCATACACCGCAACATCCTCTGCAAATCTACCATCAGTTATCATATGAGTAGATAAAATCTGATTTTTTGTACATCCTTTAACTAGTAATGCTCCAGATGCTCCATCTCCAAAATTAAACATAAATCTTGCCTTTTGATTTTTATAATCAACTAAATCAGTTTCTTTTGAAGAAGATATTAGTAACACATTATTTATATCAGAATTAGTTAACATCATACTTTTCAAAACATTTAGCGACCACACCCCTGCTGAACACAATGAGTGTATTTCAAAGGCATTGGCATTCTTTGCTCCTATCTCATTTTGTATTTTAGCAGCCAAGTTAAATAAATAGTAATCCTTATATTCACTACCACAATAAACAACGAGATCTAAATCCATAGGATCAAAATTCTCAAGTGTAATTTTAGCAGCCTTTATTGCCATATCGGAAACATGTTCATCAACGCCAGCTTTATGTTTTTCAATAATCCCAAATTTATTTTTTATTACATCCTGTGGGATACCTGACTTTTCTGCAATATATTCACTACTCTCAGTTTCTTTTGGTACATATATTCCTATATTTTGTATTCCAACCACATCATAATTTATCATATCAATTTCTCCTTCCTAGTCCTGTGCTTTTCCATAAAGTTTCATCACACTTGCCGCTACAATTTTTCCTACATTGTTCTTTGGAAGTTCTTTAATAATCTGTATATATTTAGGAATTTTATAACGTGCCAATTTACTACTTAAATGATTTAATATTTCTTCTTTTGTAATTTTACTATCTGATTTTAACACAATTACTGCCTTACCTACTTCTCCCCAATTTTCATCAGGTACACCAATGACACATACTTCATGAACTTCTTCAATATCATATAATGCTCTCTCTATTTCTGGTGGAAAGACATTTTCGCCACCACTTATAAACATATTTTTCTTTCTTCCAACGATATAATAAAATCCATCTTCATCTTTCTTCGCCATGTCACCAGTATATACCCATCCATTTCTTATGGTTTTTGCAGTTTCTTCCTCATTATTCCAATATCCTGAGAAAATTTGTGGTCCACTCCAAATTAGTTCTCCAGATTCATCTATTCCTACTTCATTTCCTTCATTGTCTACAATTTTGGCTTGTGTAAAGTACATAGGCTTGCCCACAGACTGATATTTATCCTTTATCTGTTCAAATGTCATAAATTCTGCTGGAGCTGTAAGGTTATTAGGTCCTGCTTCTGTCATACCATAACCTAATACAAATCTAATTCCTCTCTCCCAGAATTTTTCCATAATGTTAATTGGTGTAGGCGCAGCACCTGCCATTACCCATTTAACAGAAGAAAAATCTGTTGTTTCAAATTCTGGTAAATTTACCATCATCCTAAAAATTGTAGCAGCTCCAAATATAAAGGATGGTTTCTCATCATTTATAATTTTTAATGATAGTTTTGGGTCAAATTGTTTATTTATAATAATTCTTCCTCCAGCATGCAATAATGGCAATGTGAGCAAATTCCATCCACCAGTATGAAATAGTGGAAGTAAAATGTGTGCACTATCATTGTGTGTTATTCCCCATGTCAATACCTCGTTCATTGAATTAAACAACATTGCTCTATGAGAAATCATTCCGCCCTTTGGTAAACCAGTAGTTCCTCCTGTATGGATAATCATATGAATATCCTCTAGATCTAAATCGCTACAATATATATCAGCATTATTACCATAATCAAGTATTTCCTCATAATGTAAATCATTATTTTCTGAATCTCCATTTGATAAAACAATATATTGATTAAGTTCTACTCTTTTCTTTAATTCTTCTACAATATCTTTGAATTTCTCTTCATAAAACAGCATTTTAGGAGTTTCATTTTTTATTAGTTGTTCTAATTCATCGACAGACAATCGTGCATTATATGGCACAAAGATTGCTCCTACCTTAGCAGTGGCATAATAAGCATCAAACAATTCTATACCGTTTCTAGAAATAAAAGACACTCTATCCCCTTTTTTTATGCCTAATACTTCAGCCATATAATTGGCTAAAATATTAGATCTATTGTCTAAATCATCAAAAGTATAATGCATATTATTATCCAAATCATAAATCGCTTCTTTTTCAGGTGATATTCTTGCTCTAAAATAAGAATAATTCCCTATCCATCCGGTATTCTTCATTATGCTTTTCCCCCTCTATAAATTTATTTCTTTAATTGCTTAATTACATGGGCCATATTATCCCCTAAATGTTTCATAATTCCTATACCTTCCATATCTTCATCTGCATCAATGTTTCCACCTTTTCCAGCAACACCTACATTCCAATAATGAGATCCTACTACAATACAGTCATTTACTGTAGCCCATAATAAAAGCTGTGCAAAGGTAAAATTTTGTCCAGCTCTTCTTGCCACTGTAATTGGGGCAACAACCTTGCCTGAAAAAGCAGTTCCATTCCATTCATAACTATCAGATTTATTCTTCATATCGTTAGATACCCACCGTCCAAGAAAACCTGCTCTATCTAATAATGCTTTTAATTTAGGTGTAATAGAGGAATGGTAGACTGGAGATCCTAACAGAATACCATCTGCTTCTATCATTTTCTTAAACACTTCTTGAAAATCATCTTTTATACTACACTCCTTGCTCTTTGTACATAAATAGCATCCATTACACTCATCAATTTTTTTACCTTTAAGCCTTATTAACTCAATATCAATTCCTCTATCTTTTAATTGTTGCAATGCTGTATTAATTAAAAATTCTGTGTTCCCTTCCTCTCTTGGACTACCTGTAATACCAATAACTTTCATCTTTTCTCCTCCTTAAAAAGATCTACATCAAATAGAGAAATTTATCTATTTGATGTATTTATCTTACAAATCTATTACAGCCTCAACTCTCTTATCAAGTTCATCGCCTGTAGCCCCTTTGGTAAATAACGAAACAAGCACTGTTACCACCAATGCAGCAGTAATTACGTTGACATACCAAGGCAAACCACCAGGCCATTTAAATCCATTTCTATTTAGAATTAGTGCAGTAACATTAAGTACTAATGCAGTTATCAAACCTGAAAATACTCCTTGACTGCTTGCTTTTTTCCATAACAACCCTGTTATAAAAACTGGGAAAGTTGCCGACATTAATGTACCCCATCCAAATGTACCTAATATAGCCACTGCTTCTCCACTTGTTAATGCAAACATGATAGCGAATATACCTATTACAAAAGTAGTAACTCTTGAAACTCTCAGTTGCTTTTTTGTATCTAATTTTTTACCCAAAGCACTAGGTAAATCTCTTGAAATTATATTAGATGATAGAGTTAAAAACATACTAGCTGTAGACATTGAAGCTGCAAGTATTGCGGTATAAACAAATAATTGAGCATATACTCCAACATGGTCTGCAACAGCAAAAATTGCATTATCGCCCTTTACTAATGGGGGAATAGCTCCCTTACCAACAAGATAAAGAGCTGCATATGCCATTGTTACTGCAAATAGACCCACTATCATATGTCCCATTGCTGCATATAATCCTAGTTTTGGCATATCTTTCGGATTCTTTAATGCATACATTCTTGTTAATACTTGTGGCTGTCCCATTGTTCCAAGAATAGGAATGAACATCCATGTCATTGCAATTGAACCCGGAAGTATTCCCCAAGCATCTAACATTCCTGGACTGAATGCTTTGGTAACCTCTTGCCCATCAATATTTGCAGTAATATTTCCTGCGTTTGAAACAACTTCAACAACGTTTTCAAATCCTCCAGTAATTGAGAAGAAGGCAATGATCATAATTATTCCAGCTATCACCATAACTAATCCTTGGAAAGCCTGTGTCAGAACTCCACCCACTTCTCCACTTATAGCAGTGTATATAGTAAGAATACCGAAGATGATAAAGCCTGCTAACATTGGATTCCATCCTAATAAATGAGCAAATAATGTTGAAACAGCACTGATTTGGGATGCTAAATATGCTATTGCACCCAAGAAAAGCACTACAGATAATGTAGCCTTAATTCCCCTATGGCTATTAAATCTTAGATCAGATATATCCCCTAAACTTGCTATAGGTCCTACTTCTGCCATTGCTCTTATTTTTTTACCAATAGCTAGATAAGCCATTGCAAATGCTGCCGATGATAACATCCATAACGTCATAGTATTACCAAATGAATAAATAATACCTGGAACACCAACTATAGCAAATGCACTTGCTACTGCTGCTATTGTAGATAAACTAATAGTTAAAGGTCCAAAAAGTGCTGTACCTCCAAAAAAAGATTGAGCATCAGAAGCTTTTTTCTTTGCAGTCCATCCTATTAAGAAAGATACTAAGATCATTCCAAAAGAAAAAAACAGTATTAAAGCCTTAACTCCACTTGTCATCTATTTAGCCTCCTTTTTACTATTTATTACTTCAATTTTCTTTTTAAAATCATCCCAATCTTCATTTGATAACCAAAGATCAGAATAGAAATAAAATCCCACTGAAAGTGTAAGTACTCCACCAATCCAATATGTTAAAATGGTAAAAGAAAAAGATGGATGAAAACCTAGTATTGTGAAATTGGGCATTTTACCTGCAAGAACATCTGCATAATATTTTGAAAAATAAAAACCAACATTCCATAAAACTGCCCATGATAATAATGGATAGAAAAGCAATTTTTTATTTAGCTTTCCCCCTTTAGCTGCACCAAGTATCATATAAAGCAACATTAGAATAACACTGGCAATCATGCCAACAAACCACTTACCATTCCACCCACAAATAGTAATAAGTACCCAAAGACATGTAATAATCAAAAAAATTCCCGTTCTTTTATTACCTATTTCCATAATATACCTCCAATGTTTTTTATTTTTATAAAAAATATCCTCCTTTCACAAAATTTATAATAGTAGATGGCAGAAATCTGGCATCTCTAAACTACATTTTTAATACATCAAATACTTGCATATGTACAACTTATTAAGTAATCGTTAACACTAATAATGAATAATGTTTGTCTTGAAAATATTTACAAAGAAAATAACTGTAAATGTATTGCATACTATTCTTAAAATTGATTTAATTGAGTAAGTTTGTATTATTTATGCAATATATTTTAGCAATTACTATGCCAATCAAACTTTTTTATCTACAAAGGCTAATTTCCCATAAAATTTTGATATATTCATAATTTGTGATAAAATGGATTAGTATCAAATTGTTACATATAAAATCAATTCTTTTAATCTATCGTTGTCCTTCCAATTAAATTATCCATGTGTAACAAATTGTTACATAGAACTATTTGTTACACATGCTAAAACTCTTGTTAATGTAAGACTGAAATATTCTAAATATTACTATGTTTTATAGAAAGGATGATAAAATTGAACAATTATCCAAGTTCAGATATTAACCCAGATGAAATTGCAGATATTTTTGTATCAATGACTTCCCTACTTTTTAATCAATTACCAATTCCAATAAACTTTGTTGATAGCAATAGTCGAATTATTATAATGAATCAAGCTTTCTTAGATTTTTTGGACTTAGAACTTAAAGATGTGATAGGAAAACCTGTTTCTGATATTGATCAAACTGTACGTCTGCCTATTGTGGTTAAAACTGGGAAAGCAGAAATTGGATGTAAACATAGATTTAAAAATGGACATAAAGCTATCGTTCATAGATTACCTTTATTTTATAAAGATGTAATAATTGGTGGTGTTGGTATAATACTTATTGAAGATTTAGAACAGTTTTATAATTTCTTTGATGAAAAAAATATTTTAAAGACTTTCGAGACCAATTCATCTAACAAAATTTCAGATATATACAAATCAAAATATACTTTTGACCATATATTAACTCACTCTCACTTAGGTAAAAAAACTAAAGCTAAAGCTAAAGCATATGCTGACACGGATTTTCCTGTTTTAATTACTGGAGAAAGTGGTGTAGGTAAAGAACTTTTTGCTCATTCAATACATTCATATAGTAGAAGAAAAGATGGCCCCTTTGTCCGTATAAATCTTGCATCTATACCGGAATCTCTTATTGAGTCAGAACTATTTGGTTATGAAAAAGGAGCATTTACCGGAGCTAAAAATTCTGGAAAACCCGGAAAGTTTGAACTATCAAACGGTGGAACTATTTTTTTAGATGAGATTGGTGAAATTCCTATGTATCTTCAAGTAAAACTCTTAAGGGTATTACAAGAAAAAGAACTTGAGCGAATTGGCGGTAATGAAATAATAAAATTAGATTTAAGAGTTATTGCTGCAACAAATTGTAATCTTGAGGGAAAGATTAAACAAGAAGAATTTAGACAAGACTTATTTTATAGATTAAACGTATTGAATCTAAAAGTCCCAAGTCTCAAGGAGAGGAAAGAAGATATCTCATTGCTAATAGATCATTTCAGAACTCAGATGTATCAGGAATTTGAAATTCATAAAAATTTCCCACAAGAAGTGAGAGAAATTCTTGTGAATTATTCATGGCCGGGAAATATACGTGAATTAAAAAATATTATTGAAAGAACAGCTGTTAATGCTTCTAGTGATAATGTTACAATTGAGGATATCCCAGAATATATTTTAAAAAGCACAAAAAAGTATAGTAACTTCGAATTTGGTGAAAATTATTTGAAAAATACACTCCTTGAGATCGAAAGAAAATTAATATTAGATACTCTAGAAAAAAATAACTATAACAAAGCTCAAACAGCTAAAGATTTAGGTATACCGAGAATGTCTCTTTATAGAAAGTTGAATGATATGGAATTAAATTGATAACGAATTCTTTTTGAATTATTAAAAGTTCTTCACAATTAGAGTTATTATTATATTTAGTTGTTGTGATTTCTTGATCTCCATATTCAATTTTTGCACTGTAACTAATATTATCCTTGTAAATTGCATTCAGAAAATCAATTATTGGCCTTTTATTAATATGAAATAGCTTCTTCATGATTTCATCTAAATTATATTAGATAATGAAAGGAGTAATTTTAATTTGATTCTAAATAAATTGGAACCATTCTCATGTGTTAGGCAATATTTAAATAATAATATTTAAAGACCATATAACTACGGTCTTTAAATGATACATTATGAGATTACTTTACTTCAAATTTAACTGATTTATCATATTCATCATCAATATAAAGTTTTACTTCATACTTACCAGTAGGAAATCCATCAATAGGTTTTGATAAATCAAAAACCACATTCTGATTAACTTCGGTAAGTTCAAGTTCAACCTCAGCGATAACATAATCGTTTTCATTATAGATCCATACTGCTTTAATTACAGTATCTTCAGGAGCATTATTTATTGTAGCTGTAACAAATATCATAGGTGAATCTACCGCAAACGTACTAATAAAATCAAGTGGTTTATAGGTGTTTTCATCAATGCTAGAAGCCGATTGAGCATTTTCAATCTTTGTTGACGTGTAACTAACTTCTCCACTACAAGCAACTAAGAGAAATAAAGTAAGTAAAACTCCTACAACTATAGAAATTCTCCTTAAAACCCTTTTGTTATTTAGCTTTTGATTTGAGTTATACGTTACTGGTTTCCTACATTTATTCTTTGCCATTACACTCTCCCAATATAATTTTTCTAATAAATAATGATAAAGGCTCCTTATTATATATGTTTATGGTAACCGTTATGTTACCATTTTTTTATTTAGTCATTGCTACATTAATATAAAGCTTTAGCATGAAGTCTCGTTCTCTCTGTGTCATATGAAATTTTAATTTCTGTGTTTGGAAGCTCCGCTAACATTTTTATTGCATTAAAATCAGATGCTGCCATATAAGATGTGGTGATTATTCTCTTCCATAAGCAACTAATAAATGGACTCCACTCCGTTTCATCCATTTATTAGAAGCACCCTTCGGGGGATATTACAAAATTATGAACAAAGCGAATAATTTTGTTTGCTACCAGAGGTCAAGCAATGACTGAAGTTACTAATTATTATCTTTACATTGTCTACTTTCACATTCACCCACATAAGGAATTTTCACATGGACAAGAGCTTTAGATTTAATTATTACTGTCATATTGATTGAGCAATATGCTACACAGTTTTCAATTTCATTAAATTCACAGTAAACATCTTTGACTTCACAAGTAACTTTAGTTCCTTCTGGTGCAAATAAAGTTACAGTCTTTGTGAATGAGCATGTTTTTTCAAAATTCTCAAGATAGCTGTCCCCGATTTTTAATTGCAAATTTATAATTCCCTCTACTTTTATTGTTGCTTTCACTTTTCCAGCTTCATCAGGTTGAGTCACATCTAATACAGTACATTTAATATCTTTAACTGAACAGCTAACATATTCTTTATTATTATTAATGATTAAATAAATAATTTGGTGCAACCAATCACAAGGTAGATTAATGGTCTCAATTTTATTTTCTTCTTGGGAACAAGAATCAAAAATTCTATTAGCCTCTATACAAATATTGTTGGATATAACTGTTGTATGCTCAATTGCAGTGTTGTTATATGGGTTAGGATCAATTTCATTACCTGACACAGTTGCACGATTTGTTATAATTCCTTCTTTTTGAGGCGTTACAACTATTTTAATTGTTGCTATTTCTCCATAAATAATGGTTCCTAAATAGCAAGTTACTATACCATCTTTAGTTGTGCAAGAACCTTGACTACAATCAGATGAAACAAACTTTACACTTGAAAGTAAAGTGTCAATTAGGCTTACTCCTGTTGCTGTATCGGGACCATGGTTCTTGACAAACATTGTATAAGTTAGAGTATCATGAACTTTTACAGGATCAGGAGAATCATTTTTTGAAATTGATAAATCTGCTTGTCCATCTTCCGGAATCAATGCTATTGCAATATCATAAGGATGTCCACCTGTAGCTATAGTTGTTTTAACACTATTGTTAGTTAAATCTAATACAGTTACATTATGAGAAGCCTCATTTGCAACATATGCCCATTTTCCATCTGGAGTTATTGCTATTTTTCTTGGATTATCCCCTACTGGAATAGTTTTAGGTAGTACAGTATCATTATTAAATAAGTCGATAATGTACACAAAATTACCAGTGTATCTACGATCAACTACATATGCATACCTACCATCAGGAGTTATGGCTATTCCATAAAGACTAGTTGAAACATCTATTGTAGTAACCTTTCGGGTACTTGTATCAATTTTATATACAACGCCACCTGAACTAAAGCCTGCTGCTACATAAGCGTATTTACCATCTGGACTTATAGCCACATCATTAGGATTAATAATATCTTTAATTCTATTTTCTTCGTTAGTTGCTAAATTTATTACTGAAACATCATTCGACCAATAATTAGTGACATAAGCAAATTTACCATCTGGAGTTATTGCTATACTAGAAGGATTATTTCCAACGGGTATTCCAGGTCCGTCTACTTCATTGGTAATGGTAGAAATTCTATATACTTTATCATCATCTCCTGAATTTGTAACATAAGCGTATTTCCCTTCAGGGGTTATTGCAATATCTGCGGGATTATACCCATTTGGTATTATTATTGGTGGTTCTATCACCGAATAAGTCTTTGTATTCATAACTGATGCATTTTGAGAAAAATAGTTTGTACAGTAGGCAAATTTTCCATCTGGAGTTACTGCTATACCGCCTCCACCTGAAACATCACCTCTATTAATTTTACCAACTAACTCATTATCCATTGTATCTATTACAACTACTTCATTATATAAGTGGCTTAAAACATAAGCTAAAATCTTAAATGCCATTATCTTATCATATCCTCTCATCATTAAGATTCTGTCAATATAGTATATTCACCCCAAAACACCATAGTTACGATAAAACGATAATTTTTCCAGATAATTTCTCAATTATGGCTAGCAAGCGCAACCTAAAGGTTTCACAAGCACTCCAAGCAACAAAAACTGTTCCAGTTTTTGTAAGGGGTCAGATTCATAGCCACCAAGTTAACAAATATTAAAAATAACTGTGAACTATGTTACTTCATCAATAATACATTGTAGTAATATAGTTCTTATTATTTAAATATTTTCTGTTAAAATTGCTAATGGTCCATCCTTTTTTTAATACCTGAACTGTACTTCTCAAACGATTTAGGGCACTTAAAAGAAGTAGCATCAGTTAAGGTTATTCTATTGAAAGAACTTTTCAATACATCAATTTTATCCTTCAATAATTTCTTTTGAGCCCCTAATAATTCTTTGAATAATCTCTTTAAGAATCTAACTGCATCATTATTGAAGCGTTGATTTAAGCCTTCGGCAGTAATGTCAATAATCTCATATAAATTAAGTAATCATAAATAAAAAAGGAGTCTATTCAATTAAAACAAACATAACTTTTTTTATCGCTATCCCAAGAAATCTAAATATGACAACAAGTAAATTATCAAATAAATTCAAATCATTTTGTTATCGTATTGACTCTGGTAACACAGTTTAATAATAAATCTATTAAACTAAATAGTGCAACAAAATGGAAAACCTCTACTATAACTCATTTTTTAAGTGCTATGTATTATAAAATCAATAATTCTTTTATATAAAGTAAAAAGAAAGTGTATCAATACTACTTAATACACTTTCTTCTCTTATTTCCTATGCTAATCTCTTCCTCAAATCAAAAATCAATTTATCCATAACAAACAAGATCAAAGCTGAATTTTCTGTGGCTACTTTAACAGCATCCCCACTTTCCCTGCTACCTACAATCCATGTCCCAAAACATAATATTTGTTGAATATCTGGATTATCATTTACATCAGTGACCATGAGATCTTTCATTATCTGGAAATTCAACTAATAAAAGTAGTGAATCTTTCAATATGATTGATCATAGTCTAAGTATTTTTTTTCAATATTAGGATATCTTTTGCTTATTACTAGGCTATAACCCATTTCACCACAATGCATCAAATTAATAATGATAAAATAGTATCTGCTAACTTTTTAGGGGATTGTCCCTCACCACCATCATATATCATTAAATGTTTACAAAATGTTTGCTTAGCTAGGGGATCTTTTTTGGTACGGAGTGTCCCAGTTGGTTTTTTTCGAGAAGTGACAGGTACCCTAGTGGGACAAATTTGTTTGGACCACTTACTCTTCTTCTACAGGATTAAGTTTTGCTATATATGGTTTTATATCTACTATTGGAGTTTTGTCCAACATATCAACACCTTGAATTTCAATCTTGCAGCCATCAATTTTTTTGAGTTTAACAACACTAATACCAATAGGATTTGGTCGTCTTGGAGACCTTGTTGAAAAAACACCTTTTCTTTCTTCACTCCAAGGTGTTAATGTATGTAAATCATACCCCTTTGATTGATGAAAATAAAATTGTATCACTATATGAGAAAAATTTTCTAGATCTTTAAGCCCTTCTTTATATTCTTCCAAAAGCTCTATAACAGCAGTTTTCTCATTGGCATATATACTTTGTGGAGGAATATCCTCTACTTTCTTAAATGGAGATTTAATATATCCAATAGGTTTTATTATAATATCATTCATATAAACACCCCTTTGTTTCTATTGTAAAAAAAATCATTTTCAAGATATGTTGTTTCTTTATTTTGATTAAATCCTTATAAAACTTCATCAACAAATCTTCCCTACCATAACCCCCAATATCCTTGCATCTTCAGAAGTTACCTGTATTGGCTCATAAGCTGGATTTTCTGGAACCAATAGCACAGTATCCCCCATTTTCATATACCTTTTAAGGGTAGCACAGCCATCTTGAGATGCTGCTACAATTTGTCTATTATCTGCAGTATTTTGTGCTTGTAACAATACATAATCGCGTGAGGTTATACCAGCATCTATCATACTATCCCCTTTGACTTTTAATATAAAATAATCTTTATTCTTAATAAGCCATTCTTTAGGCAAATAAAAATTATCTTCAAAAGTTAGTGTTGATAATGTAGATTTTAACTATAGACATACAATTACTCATATAACTAATCAACTGAGATTTAGCTTCCTTTGAATCTCTTCAAGGATAAATTTTGAATAAGAATCATCATTCTCATAACAATAATGATCCAACAAATATGGAATCCTATGAATAGCCACAGTTGTTTTACCTGAACCTGGAACCCCTCTTATTAGGCTATAGTAAAACTCCTTTCTTTGGTTGCTACTGGACGCAGAGTGTACCGGTTGTTCTAAATAAGCAAAACCAGTATCATTAAAATACTGGTTAGTTCAACTTTTTTTAGTTTTTGTACAACTTCTCAAATATCTACATAATTCGAGAAGTGACAGGTAGCTTAGTGGGGCAAACTTGTTTGGACCACTTATTAATAAATAAATTTTAACAACTACCTCCGCAGCCACAACTACAGTTGCTTGACTTATTATCTACATTTTCCATTAGTTTTATTGTATGATTTTCTGAGTGACCATTGAGTATCTTATCATAACTTTTCGAAATTTCTTTTGCCACTTTTTCTACCATTTCTTTATGTTCTTCTGTTAAATATCTTGTGGATACTAATTTTAGTTCAGCCATTTCCTTACCTATAATATCAGAAATTATTATAGTATCACTTACTTTACCACTATATTTTTCTGTAGCTATTTTTGCACAACATTTATCACAGCCTTCTACTACAATAGTAGGATATTTTTTTGCAAATCCTCTTTCTTCTTCTCCTCCAGCATTAAAAAGTGGTAAACATATAGTAACTGTTTTTTCAGGCATGATTTCGTCAAGCATTTTTCTTGTTGCTAATCTAGATATTGTTCCTCCTAAACACTCTTCCCCACTACATGATACAACACCAATTTTTAAGTTGTCTTTATTTTCTACCATAACTAAACAACCTCCTTACTTAATTCTTGTACTTTTTCAGCTAATTCATCTGCTAATTCATCGACTATTTGCCAGCCTTCTTCAGTAAGTTCTGTAGCCGTTCCCGCCTTAGCACCTCTATGCTTTCTGAATGCATCTATAACTCTATATTCTTCTTTCACTATTCCACCAATATTAGTTACATTTTTTGCAGCACACATTTTAGGACATCCATCAAGGGTGATACATCTTTGTCCCTTTATTAGTTTATTTGACTCTTGTCCATCTGTAGATATATAAGCAAGACACATATTTTCCGCTTGTTCAGAACATAACTCATTAGCTACCTTAAGGGCTGCCTCTCTAGAAACTAATCCTAAAACCTTCCCCATACCGCTACATGGAATAACTTTAATTTTATTAGACATGGAATTCATCAACCTTTCTCTTCAATATTTTAAAGTAATCTTCAAAATTTAGTAGAAAATCTTTATCTTCTTCTAAATCTGTAAGTTCAATTTCTACTATCCATCCCTTTTCATAAGGATTCTCATTAATTAACTCAGGTGCTAATATAATCTCATCGTTTACAGAAATTATTTTTCCAGATACAGGTGAAACAACTTCAAATACTGCTTTCCCTGATTCTATTGTTCCAAGTTCTCCAAACTGTTCTATTTCAGAATCAATTGCTGGCTCATTAAAAAACATTATATCTGAAAGACTTTGCTGTACATAATCTGTTACACCTATTCTTGCAATATTTCCTGATATATAAATCCAAGAATCATTTTCATTAAAATAAAAACCTTCTCTTGGAATTCTAAATATAAATTTGTCTTTTTTATAGATCTCATATTCTATACTTTCTGGAAAATTAACACTATTATCTAATGCTTTTTCTTCTTTATCTTCTTCTTTCAGAATATCTTTGCTTATCATATCAACTAATTTTTGTTCAACTAAACCAATTCTTAAAGCCTTGCCCATAGTAATATCTTTATTTTTTGCTTCTTCTGTTACGTTAATTTTCTTTGATACTTTTAGCCCTTTCTCTGCTGCCAATTTACTTGCACATCTAGTTGCACATCCATCAATTATAAAAAGTGGATTATCTTCAGCTACTTTGTTATATCTAGACTCAGCTACCCTATATAAAACCGGACATATTAGTTCACTTTCAGACTCCTCACAAACTTTTATTGCTACCTGACTAGAAACACATCCTGCACACTTATCAAGGCCATTGCAAGGTAAAATAGCATATTTTTTACTCATTTTCTTTCATCGCCTTTCTTGTTTGCTTGATTTTTTTAGTTACCTCTCCTTTATTAGGGAAAGTGATTGCATCAAGACCACATGCCTTTCCACATGCTCTACAGAAAACTACACAGTTGTTTGGATTTTTCACAACTAGTTTTTGTTCTTCATTTTCTCTCACTTCAAAAACATTATGAGGACAAAATTCTACGCAATCATTACAATAATTACATTTATCAAAATCTATTATTGGACTCCAATCTATGCTATCTCTTGGAACTCCCATGAAAGTTGCTTCGCTCATCTTTATACCTCCAACCCTAATTTTTCTAAGGCATCCTCTACTACACTCACTGCTTTTTCGTTAGTCATATCTCTGATATCAAGCATAACAGCATCTTTTTCTATATCTAAACCCGCTTCTTTAAAAGCATCTCTAAACATTTTTCTTTGCATATTAGGTGCACATGCTCCTATAATTACTTTTCTGTGAGATTTCAAGAAATCTGCCAAGAATCTATCTCCATCTTCTTCACAAAGTTGAGGGTGAATAAATCCATACTCTACAGGTAATTCAACTCTAACTTGGTTAATAAAATCCCAAATATCCATGTCTTGAAATCCAGGGCATTTTCCTGTACACACACACATAATAAATCCTGGTAACTGTTTTTCTTCCATAATAATATTCCTCCTTTTTTTGATTCTTTTATAACTTTGCTTTTGCAAAAATTATCATTTATTTATGAATTGCTAAACCTACTGCTTCTCTACAGGCTTCCATAATTGCCTCACTTAGCGTAGGATGGGGATGTATCAATTCTGCAATTGTATCAGCTGTTATTCCCTCACTAACTGCAAGTGTAAGCTCTGAAATCATTTCTGAAGCATTAGATCCTAAGATTTGAGCACCTAATACAACATTTGAATTCTTATCCACTATTATTTTTACAAATCCTTCTCTCTCACTAAGACACAATGCTCTACTGTTATTTCTAAAATTAAATTTCCCTATACTCACTTCAATATTTTTCTTCCTTGCTTCTTCTTCATTTAAGCCAACAGAAGCCATTTCTGGATGTGTATAAACGCAAGCAGGTACTGCATTATAATTTAATTTACATTTGAATCCCAAAGCATTTTTTGCCGCTACTCTTCCTTCAGCAAAAGCAAGATGAGCAAGTAATTTTCCACCAATAACATCACCAGCTGCATAAACATTTTTTATGTTTGTTTCCATATTGTCGTTTACAAGAATTTTCCCTTTTCGAATCTTTACACCCAACTCAACAATATCTTTTGATATACTATTTAATTTACGCCCAACAGCTATCAATACTTTTTCAGTTTCTATAGATTTCTCTTTTCCCTTTTCATTTGTATGTACTATTAATCCAGATTCAGTTTCCACAATATCTATGACTTTTGTATTCATATTTATTTTAATGCCTTGTCTTTTCATTATTTTCACTAATTCAGTTGTGATTTCTTTATCCTCTGAGGGTAGTATATTATCCATAAGCTCTACAACCGTAACTTTTGATCCAGCATATTTAAACATTGTTGCAAACTCAAGTCCAATTGCACCAGCCCCTATTATAACTATGTTTGCTGGAATTTCTTTTAGTTCTAATGCTTCATCACTTGTAATAACCTTTTGTAAATCAATACCTGGTATATCAGGTCTTAATGGTTCTGAACCAGTAGTTATTATTAATTTTTCACATTTTATCTGAATTTCTTCATTTTCCTTTTCAACCATTATTTCAGATGAATTTACTATTCTTCCTGCACCCTTTATTACTTGAATGTTGTTCTTTTTCATTAAATGTTCTACACCCATTCGTAGATTTTTAACAACTCTATCTTTCCTAGAGCCTGCAGTACTCCAATCTATTGCATTTAATGTTGAATCTATTGAAACCTCCTTAGATTTCTTAATTAAATGAGCTACTTCCGAAGTTCTAAGTAACGCTTTTGTTGGGATACATCCTCTATTAAGACAAGTACCTCCGATTTCCCTTTCCTCAATAACTACAACACTAGCTCCTAATTGTGCTGCTTTAATTGCAGCAACATAACCAGCTGGCCCTCCACCAAGTATTGCAATATTTACATAAAATGTTTTTGTCAAAATATCACCTCCTTCAAATAACCTCATGCAAATATATTTATATGCTCACATGGGTATATAGATATATATTATATATAATATTCCTTTTTTGGATTATAGTCAACATATTTTCATTCTATTTATATATTATTAATATTTTGCTTAAATTTCATTATATTTACATAAATACACCAATGAGTTATTAGCGTATAAGCTTCTTCCAATCTATAAATTCCTATACAATAAACAAAACCAGTATCATTAAAATACTGGTTAGTTTAACTTATTTAATTTTTGTACAACTTCTGAAATATCTACATAATTCGAGAAACGAGCGATACTCTAGTGGCACAAACTTGTTTAGACCGCTTACTCGCTAATGTTTCAAGCTTTTAACTACATCAATGGATAGTCCAGTTTTAGCAGCTATTGTTTCATCATCTAATAATCCTATTAAATTTTTAGCAATTGCTAATTTTTCTTTTTCTATTCCTTCTTTTATGCCTTCTTCCCTAGCACTCTTTTCCCTAGTTAATTGATCCATTATTTCTGCTTGTCTAGCCTCATATGCCATTCTAGTCTCTTTACTTTTACTAACTCTTTGTAGTATTTCGTACGCAGTTTTAATATTTTCATTTCTCTCTGCTAACATTTCCATTCCCTCCTTTGACTTCGCATCTATAAATTCAAGCCAATCTAAAATAGGGTCATCTATATCTTTTAAACTTTCTAATTTTGCAAGCTTTGGCAACTCTAGAAGATGAATTTCTAAAACATCCGTTATTTTTGGGCAAAGGAGTACTGCCAAAGAAAGGCTAGTGTCCCCGTTGCTTAAATTCCTATTGTTTAAAAATCCTTCCCCAACTAATACTCCCAACAACTCCATCTACTCCAATTTTTCTATCCTTCTGAAATTCCCTAACAGCTCTCTCAGTATTCTTTCCAAAATATCCATCAATACCGCAAATACCAATATCATAACCTAGTCTTATCAATTGCTTTTGAAGCTTAACAACATTTTCATCATACTTGTGAGAATTTTTCTTAATTAAATAACCTGGATAGAGATTTTTAGTAACTGAATCATATCCTCCTTTCTTAATCTCTTCAAAAGGAAAATTATTTCCTGGGCAATCCGTCTTTGCAAAGTCTCTATGACTATAAATTTGCTTTATAAGATATTTACCCATCAAATATTTGCAAACCTCACCAACCGCTTTTTTCTGAATTTCAGGCATTTTATCTATCATATAATTCCCCTCAACACAAACACCAATTGACCCAGTATTATGACCCCTGCAATGAGCCCCAACAGCATTCTCATCTCTTCCTTTATAGATAGCTCCATCTTTCCTAATAAAAAAATGATACCCGCAACCGGCCCACCCCTTCTTCAAATGCCAATAATGAACATCCTTGATACTGCAGTTAGAACTTGCTGCATGATGTAAAATAATTTTATGTGGCTTATTACCATACCTCATATTGCTCATAAACTTTAAATTTAAATCTATAATCTTCATTTTTATTATCACTCCAAACGAAAATGCACCCACTGTTTTAAGCGAGCGCATTCTGCAAATTTTCAATACTAATACTTTTTAATCTTTTAGTCACGGAAAGAATATATTGCGTAAAAGGTATTAGAACAAACTTTAGAAATTCTTAGTGAAGTGAACTACCTTTCTAGCTATATATTACTTTCTATAATTCATTATCAAACAAATCAGTTTCAGTTGTTTCAACAATAGTAGCCGAATCTTTTGCAGATAAAACATCTGGTCCAAATGCAAAGATATCTTTTGCAATTATTGTATCCATTAATGATTCTGCATCAGCTTTTGTAATACCATCCTTAACATCCGTAACAGTCATAGATTTTGACTCCCCAGCTGCATCTTTAAATTTCATAACTAATTTTTTACTCATTTTAAATACCCCCAATAGTTTTAGTTTAATATGTATTGCACTTTTAACAAACGTAGTTACAAGTTACAAGTGATAAGTGACAAGTTATAGACACCTTTCACAAATGAAAGCTTTTAATTAACCAAAGATAAAAAAAACTTTTTCCATATAAAATGTTCATTTCACCAGTAAGCGTAGCTAGCAGAGGCTTAGTCAAAGATTTTCTGCAAGAAAATTATCATTAACTTGTAACTTATCACTTGTCACTAAAATAATTACATCCCTTCTTCAAGTAATTCAGCATCTACTCTTCTGATCTCGAAGACTGGATGTGCAAGAACTTCTTTGATAGCATTTGCAACATCAAAAACATCTTGATCTATTGCATCAGTTTTTACTTTTGAAAAACTTTTAGTTCTTAAAACATCTTCACCTTCTTCAGTTTGTCCAGTAATTACTCTGAAAACCAAATCAGATTTCAATTTTGTTGCTTGAACCGCCATAGTGTACCCTCCTCTCTCAGCGTCTGCTTTTCAATTAGGCCTACTTTTCTTTCAAAAATATGAGGCAATTATCATTTTTTGAAAGAATCTAGTAGTAATTATTGATAAACAATCTCTTTTCTTATTGCCTTTCATTAAATACATACAAGTTATAAATGTCTTTTTACAAAAACAATTTAAAAAAATTAATTTGATATTTAGAATTCTATTTGATATTATAAATGGAAAAAGATGGGAGACAGCCCCCTCATCTTTTTTGATTTCCCATCACCGTCGTTATAACTACTGTTAGATCTTGAATAGATTTATTGAGAATTTCAATCTTCTTTTCAAATCGAACAAGAAGGTATACACTCACAGTTATTGGAAATCCAACGGATGATACCATGTTAACAAACTCCTCATACACTATCCTCCGCCTCCTTAGAGTCGGCTTAAGAATTAATTCTACTTTTCTTTCAAAAATATGTAATCCTTAAACATTTTTTGAAAGAAATTAGTAGAAGTTGTTCTTAAACGATCTCTTTCATTAAACTCGGCTTAAGAATTAGTAAAACTTATTCTTAAACGCTCTTTAAAAATTACTACAATTAACTCTCATTTCATATTATAAATACAATTTATAGTCCAATTTTTACGAAAAAAATTTGTGAGAATTAAATCAATATCCTCACAAACAATTAAGTATTATTTTGAAATTTTTTTAATGAAATCATCTAAACTTTCAGCAACTATAGAATACTTTAACCATATTTTTAACTTTTCAATATCAGTTTCCTTATTGACCATATTTATAATATCTTCAGCAACAGTGTCAATTTCACTTAAATTTTCTAATATATCCTCTCTTCTTGCCAAAACTGCGCCTTCTTCTCTGCCTTCCTTTAATCCTTCCTCTTTAGCTCCTTCTAACCTTGATATTTCATCCATTATTTTCTTTTTTCGTAGTTCTGCAAGTCTTATAGTTTCTTCATCTTCACTAAGATATTCTAAAATATCATGAGCTTTTTTTATTTTGGGATCAGCCATTTCTATCTCCTCCAAAACTTCATCCTCTGGATTAGCTAAAAATATTAGCCACCTATGAAGAGGATTATTAAAATCTTTTTTATTTCTTAAAAATTTAGGAATTTCTATAAAATGAATTTCTAATATATCACTCAATATTAGTTTATTTGTATCTTCATATATATGATGATTAGAATGGAAATTATCATATTGTAAATAATCAAAATTCAATAAATTAATAGTAATAGTTTTTTTCAAATCACTGTATTTACTACCGCTCTTAATTTGAGAAAAAAACAGCTTTGACCAATAAAATAAAGTCCTTTGTATCATATTATACTGGTTAATCAATTGTATTTCAATATTGATTTGTATACCTTTAGTTGTCTTTGCTCTTATATCTAGTATCCCAATTTTCTCATCCAAAATCATTTCATTATTAAGAATTTTCTCATCAAATTCTATTGATTGAATATCTATATTTTCATCCTCTAATATTGCATCTAAGAAACTTATTAATATATCCTTATTCTTTTGAATTCCAAATATTTTTTGAAATACAACATCATTTTTAGGATCAAGTTTTATTTTTGTATTGGATTTCATAGCATCATTTCCTTTCAAAAGTAATATAAGCATATTATTTCCTAGAACTTATGTTTGTATACGCATTTTACTTATTACATTTTCTTTTATATAAACAGCTTGTCTATACGTTATTTTACATTCATCTGCTATTGCTTTTAGCTTTTTTCTCTTTATATAAAAATCAACTATCACTTTCCTCTCTGTAGAATCTAGCTTCGCAATAGCTTTATTTATATTAAGTACCATATCATATGCAATAACCTGATCCTCAACAGTAAATGAATTCTCACTTGGCATATCATTGAGTAATTCTTCATTCTGAACTTCTCTATTATGCTTCATCTTACTTTTAAGTAAATTCACATTATTATTCTTAACAACTTTAGCAATAAATGAACTAAAAGATGTATCCCCAACTTTGTATAACTTAATCCCCTTTATAATACTAAGAATAGAATGCTGCACAATATCTTCGTGATCATATCCAGGTATTTTGTACTTATGTGCTTGGTTAATAACTAAAGGCATATAAACATTTATAATTTCTTCAACAGCACTACAATCCCCACTCTTGGCTTTCTTAATTAACTCTTCCACATAAAAACCCCCTCTTTTTAGTTAAGAGTTAAGAGTGATTAGTTAAGAGTTTAGTTATTGAGTTAGTAAACTCTAGTTAACTAAATAACTAAACTAACAACTATTAACTCTTAACTAAACTAAACTCCAAGCAGTTGTCGCTCAATACTAGCCATATCGTATTTTCTCTGTTTTCTATTGCTAAAACTATCTACTGGATTTTTGTTGTGATATGATGGTAAACCCCTATTGCTACAGGGTTTTTGATTTAGATAGCCCTCAAATTTTGTTCCAAACAAAGTCTGTGGCCTTAGATATTTTTCGTAATCTGTCCCCATCCATTCTAAAGATTTTATATTTATAACCTTGAAAAAATCATCAATTTTAAAACCTTCGTTAAGCCTTGCCTCAATAACTTTTTTATTTGCTCTTGTAGACGCTTTATAGCTTGTATTTGCTTTTTCATTTAGAAAATCTATTATTTTCTCTAGGGTGGAACTATATATATTCTTTTTACTCTCTGTAGTAATCTTTGTAGTATTCTCTGTATACGTCTGTTGTTGAAACTCCATACCTGTGTTATTAGAACTACACACCTCCCTAGTTTCAATGTTAGTAGTACTATCATTGAAACTACATACCTCTGTAGTTTTAACTTCAGTAGTAGTATCTAATTCAAGTATTCTTCTTCTACCAGAAATTTTTTTAACTTCCCTCATAATAGGCTCAACAAACATAACATTTGAAACTATTTGTCCAGACATTGTTGGAACATTACGAAATTCTATATGAATTAGTCCTCTATCTTCTAAAAATTTGCATGCTGCTTTAGCTTGGACCTTTGTAAGCCCAAAATTCTCTCCTAATGATTCATAACTTTTCTGAAGCTTGTCTGCTTTAAATTTCTTCTTATATCCAATAAGCCTACCAGTAACCTCATCTCTAACCTCAACAGGTTTATACCAATAAATAATCTCAGATAAAATAACAATTGCATTCAGATTTACCAATCCATTATCATATCTCAAATTCTGATACCACCCAAAATCGGCAATATTACCTTCTATATGAAAATTACCCACTTCTGAAACAACATTATTCATTTAAACAACTCCTTTTCTCAATTCACAATTATGAATTCACAATGCACAATTATTGACACCTTTCACTTACGTGAAAGCTTTTGATTTAAATATTTCCTTTTGCGATAGTAAAAGTACCTTATCCCATCAACGAAGATGATAAAAGCTTAATTCAAAGATTTTCTCCAAGAAAATCCTCCTAAATTGTGAATTGTAAATTGTGCATTGTGCATTGATTAAAACCCTGGTCCTTCAACAGCAACTTCCTCATCTACACTAAACCCAACATCATTAAACTCCTCAACATTATCCTCTTCCACATCTACAACAAGCACCGAATCTTCACTAACTCTTAAATTCACTATCTGGCTTTTGCTTTCTATTAGCTCGTTAATACTTTCTCTATTATCAATAAATATAGGTGCATTTACTTTGAAGTGTTCTGTTAGAGTATTTATTATATCCATACCTGCATTGAATTTTGCTGCAGTATTAGCATCTTCATATGGAACACCATTTATCAAAGTATCACAACACTCTTCAATAGCTCCGTTAACTAAAGTGTTAAATAGCTTAAACTTTACTTTTGAGAATTTGCTATTTATTCTCTCTTCCATCAAGTCTACTTTTGTGCGTATAAATTCTTCACACATAAATTCTTGACTCTCTAAACCTGCTATCATATTCCCTAATTCTTTTTCCCTAGCTTCCAATTCTTCAATCCTTATTTGAGCTTTCTCATATTGCTCTTTTGATCTTAAGATATCCTTTAGTTTGTCTAATTCTTTTATTTTCTCTGTTCTATCTATTTTTAATTTATTAATAACAGCTTCGTCAGGTAGTTCTTTGACCTGCTCTAGCCTGTTGATTTCTTCTTTAAGCTTTTTGTATTCATCTGTTTCTATAAATTTATCAAGAATAAAATTTTCATTTTCTCTTTTAGTTCCCTCAATTTTTTCCTCTAAGGATAATCTAGTTTTCTCTAATATATTAAGTTCATCTTTCTCTTTTTCCATTCTAAGGTCAATCGTATTTATCTCCTTGGAATATTTCTTTCCTTCATTTGATATTTGGGCCAATCTAGCATTTTGAGTCTCTTGAAATTTTTCTATCATTTCAGCTCTTTTCTCATCTGCATCCTTTTTAGGGAGTTCTCTTCCGCAGGTTGGACAAACAAAATCATTTTCTCCAAATTCCAATGTTTTTTCTTTAAGATTAAACCATTCTTCTCTTAGTGACTTAACTTTTTCTCTTAGGGTAATCAGATTTTCTTTCATATTTATAAGATTTTGATTTTTTATATTGATATCAAATTTACTTTTAGAAAACTGCTGCTCTAGATTAAATATCTTTTGTTGTAATTCATTTTTAAGGTTTTGGGATTTTCGCATATGCTCTGATTTGATTTCTCTCATTCTATCTTTTTTAGAAAATAAAACATCCATTGTTTTATCAATTTCTGCATAGTCTTTAGTAAGGTGGGCTAATTTTATATCCATATCTTTGATTTCTTTGTTTAGTATACAAGTTTTATTTTCTATTTCCACGAAATTTATTAATGTTATATTCTCTAATGAATTGTTTATTTCATCTAACCTATAGGGAATAGACATGATTTCTTCATTTAATTTTTTCTTTCTAATATATAGTGTTTTTCTAAGGTCTTCTAAGGTTTTGTTCTGAAGCAATTCACAGAGTTTTTCTAATTTCTCATTAGAGTTAATTACCTGAGCTTGAGGAATATCCCCTACAACAGTCATAAGTATTTCTCTTCTTTCCTTCCAACTAAGGATGTTGTTGAAATAAAGGGGATTTGTTAATAATTTAAATACATTTTCTTCCACAATATTGTTTATTCTATCCACATATTCTTTCTTTTGTATGGGGATATCATTAATAAAGTAGTTAGTAATATGACCTGTTAGAGTTTTATTAGCTTGTCCACGTTTCTTTGTCCACTTCTCCTTATATACTTTTTTTAATCTAATTTCCTCTCCGTTAACAATAAGAACTGCTTCCACCTCATGATCAATGCCAGGAATTACTCTTCCATTACTATCATAAGTTTTAATAGAAAAATCCTTTCTATTTCTACTATCTTTACCAAATAAAACCCAAATAAAAGCATCAAACACTGTAGTCTTGCCAGAAGCATTATCACCATATACATCGGTGGTTTTACCAAAAATAATTCTTAACTTTTTGATACCTTTAAAATTCTTTAAATGCAGCTCTTTTAATTTAATTACTTTACACAAAAGTTTTCCCCCTCTTTTTTTAATTTGCAAGAAAATCAACCTAAACTTGTCACTTTTTCTTTTGCATACTCCAGATGTATTGGCAAAGCATAGTTTTCAATAATACTCATTGCCTCATAAAATTTCTTCCTTGGTATTGCATCGTATTCATTTATAGAAAATATTTCCTTTACATTCCTTGATAAATCTGCGTATATTCTACTTCTAAGACTTCTATCTTTATAAGCTAAGCTGTTTTTCCCACCACAAATTGATAACACTTTTTTAGTTCTTGCATTAATTAAAGCTTTCTTTTGGAATGGTAATACATATGCTGTTTCTTCAACTTCTGTAATTCTATTTTCTATTTCATTTGTTTTTTTATCTAAGACAAAAATGGCTCTTAGTTCTTTTGATAAGTTTTGGTAATTTTCTTTAAGAGCTTCTTCCATTTTGTTGAAAGCTTCAATATATCTAAGCTTCCATTCTAGTGCTTTTTTACCCTGTATACTCATAACAAATAATAAAAATGCATCCTTTGTCAACCAATACTCTTTATAGGATTTATTATTGCCTGCAGTTTTATAGGTTGTTTCACTAAAATATTTCTGAGAGCTCAATTTTGAGTTTTCAGAAATTAACCTTTCAATAACTCTATTAGCATTAGATGGTCTAATATTAAAATTTTTAGCTACCTCACTGCTCCTGGCTAAAGGTATTCCATCTCTGTTATCTAGATTAATTAAATTTTCCAATCCAAACCCTCCATTCTAGTTTTCTTCACTTGTTGATTTAAATCAACAGTTTCTACAAAAAAATAATCATCCAAAGATTCTTTAGGATATACATTTTTAAATTTCATTATAAAGCCTTGTCCAACTGCGCTGCACTTCTTCTTAATCCTCCATAAATGTGAACGACTAATATCTAATTTTTTTGCCATTTGTTCTTCTGTCATATCCCCCTGTAATTTTGTAAAGTTAGATAAATTAAGTCTAATACTACTAGAGAGCATTATTAATTTCCTCCTTTAATGTTGATTTGCTGTTACATTAACAATATAACATCATCCTTTTAGTAATTCAATGTATTTTATTGAATATTTTTACATTGTTGCATTAATGTTACACACATGGTATAATACCCTAAGAGATAGGAGGTGATCTTTTGTCTGATAATTTATTGGAGAAAAAAATTACATTAGGTCAATATATCACTCAAAAAAGAAAATCAAAAGGATTAAGTCAACGCCAATTAGCAAAAGAAATTTCTATAAGTCACTCTACTATATCTAGAATTGAGAAAGATGATGGCATTTCTCCAGATAATTCCACTTTAAGAGCTTTAGCAAAAAGATTAGAAGTGGATTATAATTACTTACTTGCTCTAAATAAATCTATAGATGATGAACCTGAAATTCGTATTATTCAAAGAGCTGCAAAAAAAATGAATGCTTCTGAGAAAGAGAAAATGTTAAATATATTAAAGCTATCATTTGAAGAATTATTTAAGGAGGACATTGACGAATAGTGACCCCAAATTATAAGAATGCTATAATAGAAAGCATTAAAACATTACAAACATATGGAATCAATTCAATACCAATTGATTTGGATATTATTATAAAAAATTTATATAGAACAGTTAGAGTATGTTCATATAGTAAATTTTCAAAAAAATTTGGAAAGAGTATATCAGAGATATGTGTGTATTTTGATAGTGAATTAGGAGCATGTGCTTATAATAAAACTAGAGAACATTATATTATTTATTATAATGATACAAAAAATAATCCTGGATTAAAAAGATTTACCATTGCACATGAATTAGGCCACATACTTCTAAAGCATCACCATGATGCCAGTACTGAACTTTTACTAAGAAAGAATATATCACAACTAAAATATAAACGTTACGAAAATGAAGCTAATTGTTTTGCACGAAATCTTCTCTGTCCTGTACCCCTTGTCAGTACAGATATTCCTATTAATGATATTATGAAAGCTTTTGATATATCATATAGTGCAGCTAAAACAAGGCTAAACTTTTATGAAATAGATAATTATAGAATGACAGCAGAATTTTATACTTATTTTGAAAGCTATACTATTCCTTTTAAAAATAAGTATACTGATAACAACATAAATATTAATTTTTCTAGTAATAAACTTGTTAATTTATAAAAACTCCTTTCTTATCTAAATTATATTAGATAATGAAAGGAGTAATTTTAATTTTTTAATTCTTTAATTTTCTCTATAGGTAGTCCTGTTAACTTTTGTATTTGATTAATAGGCAAATTCATTAGAAGAGCATTCTTTGCAATCTCAATAGCCTTTTCATCCTTGCCTTGTTCCCTAGCACTCTTTTCCCTAGTTAATTGATCCATGATTTCTGCTTGTCTAGCCTCATATGCCATTCTAGTCTCTTTACTTTTACTAACTCTTTGTAGTATTTCGTACGCAATTTTAACGTTTTCATTTCTCTCTGCTAACATTTCCATTCCCTCCTTTGACTTCGCATCTATAAATTCAAGCCAATCTAAAATAGGGTCATCTATATCTTTTAAACTTTCTAATTTTGCAAGCTTTGGTAATTCTAAAAAATGAATTTCTAAAACATCCGTCAACTTATAACCTGTTTCATCTTCTAAAATATGAAACCTTGTGTGTATCTTATCTATTGGTATTCTCTCAAAATCAACAATATTTATCGTTATACACTTTTTAAGCTTATCATAAGTATCCCCTGGCTTCACTTGACTATTGTACATTTTTGACCAATAGAATAAAGTTCTTTCTGCCATAAACTCTGTAGGCAGTATCTGTATTTCTATATCAATATGCTCATTGTTCTTAGTTTTTACCCTTATATCTAAAATTCCTTTTTTATCCTCTTTGAATTCTCTTAATAATTCTGTATTTAATAATTCTATTTCTTTAAATTCTTCCTTTGATAATCTTAAAACTGCACTTAGAAATGCAATTGAATCACCTCGTAATTTTAAGATTTTATTTTAAAACAAAGCAAAGCTTATTTAAGTGAGTTTATTAATAAGTCTCTAAATATTCTTTACCTCTTTGCACCTTGGATAATTAGAACATCCATAAAACTTCTTACCTTTATTGGGTCCTCTTTTAGTTTCTCTAAGCACCATAGGAATATTACATTTAGGACATAGTGGTGTCTCATTTACTGTAGCTGCTTTTTCTTCTGTTGTTATGGTTTTCTTATTAGAAATGACCTTAGTATCAACCTGTTTTTGTATAGATTTCTGTACATTCTTAGTTATAACAGCTTTATTAGATTCCATAGTAACAGCTACCGCATCAATAGCTTCTTTCTTTGGATGCAAAACTGGCTCCAATTTTTCTTTAATTTCATTTAATTGATAAGCTTTCCTATTCGCAAATCTTATTAATGGCAAATTGGAAACTTTAAATACCTCATTAACAAATTTATCTCTTTCAATTCTATCTTTTCTACCATGAGATGAATCATCTAGCTCAATACCACAGATAGGCTTAAGATTATCTCTTCTACACAATAAAAAATCAACATGCTTTTTAGCAATCTTGTTAAAGTATGTAGCTTTCTCACTTAGGTCTTTTGATTTTACAAAGAAAATATCACTTAATCCTACTTTAGTACAAATAATTACCTCTCCTTGAAGTGCTTGTACTAAAACTTTATAAAAAGACAATTCAGCATTAGATAAAAAGTCATCCCTCTTTGCATAAGGAAGCTTTCCTTGCTTCTTAGGTTTAATTAATTTTAGAAATGGGAAAATAGCTGCTAAACAACCTGAATTATTTGATTTATTATTTTTCATTATGGTCTCCTTCTATATAAAAATCATATTTTACACTTTACTACTTAATTTTACATTATTGTATATAGTTTATCAATTACTCATACACTTCCCCATATTGTAAATTAATATTGAACAATTCCATATAATAGATTATTATTTAATTATTGGACAGGTTTCTTATTATTTATACTTATCACGAAAGAAGGGTACAAATGTTAAATATTATAGAGAAAGAAATACTCAATGAAATAAAATCCAAAGATATTGAACAAGCTAACGTAGCAAATGAAATAAAAAATAAATTGATTATAAACTCCAATGAAGGAAATCTACTTCATGAATTAGAAAAGTCATTAAAGGAATGTATTAGCTTTGATTTTAGCGTTGCTTTTATCAATTTTAGTGGGCTTCAACTCCTACTGGAAAGCTTTAAAGAGTTAGACGAAAAAAAGATAAGTGGAAAAATAATTACTTCAACTTATCTTAACTTCACAGATCCAAAAGCCTTAGAAAAAATAAAACGATTTGAAAATATTGATTTAAAGATATTTGTAGCAACCAAAGATTTAGGTTTTCACACAAAAGTATATATATTTGAATATGAAGAAGATTATAAAATTATAATTGGCTCCTCAAACATAACTCAAAGAGCTTTAAAAAGTAATATAGAATGGAATGTACAGGTTATTTCTAAAAAAGATCACCATTTTGTTCAGAATGTATTAAAAGAATATAAAAATCTATGGAACCGCACTGATGTTGTTGACGAAAACTTTTTAGCTGAATATGAGAAATATATAAAAGAGTTAAAGAAAATAAAAAAAACTCAAACAAAAGAATTTGTATATGAGAAGCCTATCGTCCCAAACACAATGCAAATGAAAGCTATAGAAAATCTAAATAGATTGAGGGATCACAATGAAAACAAGGCATTAGTTATTTCAGCTACTGGTACTGGTAAAACATATATGTCTGCATTTGATGTTAACAATTTCAATCCAGATAGGATGCTTTTTATAGTTCACAGAGAAGAAATTTTACGAAAAGCAAAAGATACTTTTGAAAAACTAATGGGTCCTACTAAAATATCTATGGGCTTATTTACAGGTAATTCAAAAGATAAAGAGACAGATTATTTATTCTCAACAATCCAAACTATGTCTAGGCATTTTGATGAATTTAGTGAAAACACTTTTGACTACATAATAATTGATGAAGCTCACCATGCTTCAAGTCCTAGCTATCAAAAAATCTTAGAATACTTTAAACCGCAATTTCTTTTAGGAATGACAGCTACTCCTGAAAGATGTGATAATGCAAATATATTTGAAATCTTTGATAATAATGTAGCTTTAGAAGTTAGATTACATGATGCTCTTGAAGATGATCTTGTAATTCCCTTCCACTACTTTGGAATAACAGATATAAAAGATGTGGATTTAAGCTTTATTAATCTAGATAATATTCAGGAGCTTACCAAAAGATTAAGCATAAATAAACGTGTTGACTTCATTATTGAAAAGATGAATTTTTATAGCTATGATGGAGAGAAACGAAAATGCTTGGGCTTTTGTGCCAGTGTAGAACATGCTCAATATATGGCTGATGAGTTTAATAAAAGAGGCATAAACAGTACTTACTTAACTGGAGATAATTCAGTAAATGAAAGAGAAAAATACATAAACAAATTAGAATCTGATGAAGATGAATTAGAAGTGATCTTTGTTATAGATATTTTTAATGAAGGGGTTGATATCCCATCTATAAACAGTGTTTTAATGTTAAGACCAACAGAATCACCAATTATATTCATTCAGCAATTAGGTAGAGGACTTAGAAAACATGAAAACAAAAACTTCTTAACTGTGCTAGATTTTATCGGGAATCACAACAAAGCTTTCTTAATTGCAATTGCATTAAATGGACAAAGATATTATGACAAAGACAGCTTAAGAGTTGCCTTATGTACTGGTTTTCCAAATCTACCAGGATGCACTCATATTCAGATGGATAAAATATCTCAAGAAAGAATATTGGCTCAAATCGAGAATGAGAACTTTAATTCTATGAAATATCTTAAAGAAGAATACTTTGAGTTCAAGAAAATGAATGGTGGTAAAACACCAAAATACTTATTAGATTATATTAAATATGAAGGTTCACCTGATCCTACTCGCTTCATTGATAGAGAAAAATCTTATCTTCATTTTGTTGCAAAGGTTGAAAAAGATGAGGAATTAAAAAACCTCTTGGATGATGGGATATTTACAAGTATATTGAAAGATTTATCAAGCTACTTACCCTTAAAAAGAATTCATGAATTTAGTATATTAAAATATTTATTAAACCATTCTGAAATAACTGTAGCTGCTGCAAAAGAAGAAGTCCTAAAATATTTAGAAAATATTAATAAGGATAGTGTAAAACACGCTTTTGAATGTTTGAATGGAGATTATCTTGATTCTGGTCAAAAGAGTAGAAAAATAAACCTAATTAATTATGAAGATGAAAAATTAAAGATAAGTGCAAATTTAAAATATGTACTGAATAACGATACTTATAAAGCCTATATAGAAGATGTTATAAACTACGGAATTATTAGATATAGAAAAGAATTTGGTGCAGAAAACTATGGTATTCCATTCTTTAAGCTATATGAACAATACAGCATGATAGACATTGCCCTGCTATCAAATTATAGGAAAATTCATAGTTCTTTTAGGGGCAGCGGACTGCTTGTGAATGGCAATGATTATTTCTTATTTATTGACTTACATAAAGAAGCTGACGTAAAAGAAAGTATAAACTACAATGACAAGTTCATAAGTAATGAAATATTTCAATGGCAAACACCAAATAGTACCTCAACTACTTCAGATAGAGGTAAAAATATAATCGATAATAAAAATAGAAATATTAATCTACATTTATTCATTAGAAAATACAAAGAAATAGATAGAAAAATCCAACCATATATTTATATTGGTAGAGGGGATGCCATAAAACACCATGGGGAAAAACCTATAACAGTTATAATGAAATTACAAAATGAAGTTCCATCAAAAATTTATACTGAATTTATTAATGATGTAAGACCACTAAAGGAAAAGGACATGTTTTAGAGAATTATTTATTTCGTATAGTTTCGAAAACAATTCTAAATCTAATTTAACTAATGAAGCTAAAATTTCCTAACTCGCAAGCTCAAACAAGGAAATTTCTTACGCTTCATGAGTTAAATTAAATAAGAATTGTAAATTCTCACTATAATGAACTCAATAATTCAAAACATATCCTAGCGATACTAAAGGAAGTTTTAAATGAATGAAAAACATATTCATTTAAAACAATCTAAAAAAAAGATAGTATTCTCTAAGGAGTACTATCTTTCATTTACTAATTTATCTACAGTGGAAATATCCGCTGGTGCCCATTTTAGAGATTCTAAATTTTCTCTTTTTAACCATATCAATTTTGAATGCTCAGAAGCTACTGGCTCTCCACTTTTTATTCTGCATTTTAGTGTTATAAGATTTACAATAATTTTATCGTATTCGTATGTAGTATCATAAAATACTTCTCCGCTTTCTATAATACAACCTAGCTCTTCATCAATTTCTCTTACTATAGCTTGGCCTAATTCCTCATCTTTTTCAACTTTACCGCCTGGAAATTCCCACATGTTTGGTAAACTCATTTCAGGAGAACGCAAAGCACATAATATTTCATTATTATCATTTTCAATAATTGCACCAACAACTTTAATAGTTTTTTTCATGTAATCACCCTAAGTTAGGGTATCATAAATTTTATCTAAATTCAATGTTATGGTTACTTATCATCCTCACATTCCCACTCAGTCCAATATGCTACATCTCTCTTATATAATTCGATATACTCATCTTCTGTTATTTCTTTATGTAAGCATTCATCTGTACAATAGTAATCTTCGCCATCGCCAATGCAATATCCTTCCCTCATATTGCTGCCACAAACTGAACAAATTCACATAGTAAAACTCCTTTCTGTCTTGATTATATCAGATGATGAAAGGAGTTTTTTTGATTTACTGGATCATAAATGCATTATTTGATTATTATTCATCATTTCATCAATGTTTATATAAAGCTTTTGGGGCACGTAGTGTCCCAGTTGCTAAATGAGGCCATGTAATGGCCGAAGTTTCTCTTAATACTCCAAATGATTAATTTATTTTATATTTTTATAAAACTATTATAAAATCAAATTTTTAAATATTATAATTACTTTTATTTGATTATTTTTTTTTTATCATTATCTTTTGTCACTGAAAAAATTTTACCTCCGCGTACTTACGAATCCTTTAGGTTGAGCATACTAAAGACTTATTAAAAAGTTATTTTTAATTCTTCCGCATAATCATAAGATATTAACTCATCAATATTACATTCAATCCATCCTCTTTCTTCATGAGATTTATTTGATATTTCTCCACAGCTCATGTTTTGAAATTTATTTATTACCTTATCAATAATCTCCAATTCTTCCTCTGAAAACATAGACATATCATAATTTTTTCTGCTTAATATTTTTGTTTTAATTGATCCATCATAATTCAAAGTTTCTGCTTTATAATATTTACAATCAAGTAAATTTATGATATCTTCGTATCCTTTCTCTTCAATTACTGGTCCAAATTGTTGTTTTACATACCTGAGCCCTGTTATTGACCTTACGTTTTCTTCAAAGCATTCAAAATCAATATACCATAAATACTTATTCAAACTGGTTTTATGAAGATTATTAACCTTATCTGCAATATAGCCAATAAGGTTTTCAACTCTTTCCAGATCAAACCTTCTAAAGCCATTATTAATATCTTCTGAATGTTCAAGCTTCGATTTTATAATAAGCTTTGCATAATTTCGTATTGCACTGCCAAAAACATTTTTTAGCTTATTATAAGTTTTATCATTTATTCTTCCAACGTTATGTGCTTCCTCAGCCTTCTCTTTAAATAATTCTTCATTCGTCATTATTGTTTTTAAAATATCACTATGACTTTGACTTGGTAAGGCTCCTCTTTCATATCTATTAATTGTCATTTTTCCCCATCCAAGTATTGATACAAGTTCTCTTTGTGAAATATCATATTTTTCTCTTAGTTTTACAATATCTTCTTCTGAAACTATACCTGATAGTTTTCTATATTGTTTATAGAGTTCTTTTAAATTTTCACTTTCAATTTCCGATACAAATATATCATCACCACATTCTGTACATACAGCTATAGTCTCTTTTACATTAACCTTTACACCTTTATATTCCTGTATTAAATTCTTTCTTGTAGTATACTCCACCTCTCTGTTGCATTTTGGACAAAATGCTTTTTTCATTATTATCTCCCCTATCTAGGTACTAAATTATAAATTTAATATATTAAAATCAATTTTTATTTGTACTCTATTTTTTTTAATTTGTTAATAATCATCTTCGTGAAATGATATACATATAACCTCGTCTGGAGGATTATATCTTATTTTTATATATGTAATTACCTCATCTATAACATCTGTTTTAAAAATATATATGTCACCTTCATAACCATCTCTATCCGCTTCTGGTCCACCTACGCAATCTCGATAACTTAAATTAAAAATAACTTCTTTGATATCCTCTGGAATCATTAATCCCTTATCTTTTATAAAATCCATATTTTTTGTTCTTTCAGCTAAAGTAAACTTTCCTTTTACGATTTCCTTTTTTACACTTTTTAAAAAACTTTTTATAAAAGAAATTCTTATATCTGTTATCTCGGAATTCTTTCTGTAAATATCAAACGCCTTCTTTCTGTTCATCGTGAGATGTATATACTATTATTATAGCATTTTTTTTGAAAAGTGCCACTATTTGAAGGCAGTTTTTATTTTTATTTTGAACCTAAATTTAAGATTTTATACTTACTTTTATAAAGAATCCTGATATAACAATTTTTATTATAAGTATTTAATTTATTTTTACATAAATATAAAAATAAGAAACGTTTGTAAAAAAGTTATGTCTAAATTTAGACTTAACAAAAAAGCAGTAGTGATACTGCTTTTTAATTATTTATAAAGACAATTTCTAATGATAGATTAGAACATAAATTAAATTAATAATCATCTTCACTTCCTTAATCACCTATTAGAAATATTAACACCCTAACCATTTCCGAAGAATTTTCACTTAAATTTGCACTTACGCATACTTTCTTATTTGTATACATATACTATGTATACAAATAAGAAAAGGAGGGTTAGAATGAATAATTATTTATTTTTAGGTGTTATATTTTTAATTCTATTATTTTCAAAAGTTAGTATTAATCTTATTAATATCAGAGAAATTGAGATTAATATCAAACTTAAACTTTTGAAATAAAATTTTTAAGTATAAATAATATATTGCCATATATGTGGTAATATATTGTACCGAATATAACCTAAAACAAATTAATACTCATTCTAATCCAATAAAATAAACTTAAAATATCCTATTAATCTACTTTTAACTAGGATATTTTAAGTTTTTGGCATATTTTTAATAAGTTACTCTTTTCAAAATAGAATTATTTTCTCTATATATCTCATTTGAAACCTTCAATACACTTCTATGATCCCCTAAAGGATGTTCAATACCATAAGTTTTATTAAAACTTATGGTATTGAAAAAACTAAATTAAATTAAATACAGTAATTCTTCTTCACAATATCTGGAAGGTCATCAATAATCTCACCTAATTCTTTTATAAATTCTTCATATGTTATAGTTTGATCATAATCATTGAATGACTTTGGAGATATATCAAAAATAAGAAGGAAATCTTCATTTTTATTTTGAAGTTTTGAATATGTTATTAGTTTTAATATTGAATATGGATTTGATGTAAATGGAATCATAACTTCGAAATCTGAGGTTACAACATTATTGTGAGTGTGCCATTCTTTAGGTATTTCATTAGTCAACATAACCCATGCTTCGCCAGATAGCTTAGTATATTTTTTATTTTCTTTATCTATATCAAATATTAATCCCAATTCCTTACAGTATTCAAATTCATCTTTATAATACTCTAAAACGAAATCTAATTTTTCTTTATCAATCCATTTATTAGCATTTCCCTGCATTTTCTCTATTATATTTAATAAATTCTTTATATCCTCAATATTTTTTGATTGTTTCTCACTAATATCCTTGTATAAATCAAAAATATTATTACTATCTATCCAATCTCTTACTTTTTCTTTATTTAAATTATAATCGTTTACTCCAATAAAATTTTTCGAAATCATAAAAGACTTTAATAATTTATTTTTACTCTCAAGTTTTTTAAGTTCCCTGGAATTAAGATTATCTTTATGAATTATTAGATTAATATATAATATTAATTTTAAGAAATATGAATATTTTACTTCAATAATAAAATCATCAATTTCGCATACAAACTCTTCCCTAAAAATCTCTCGAAAAATAATTGAAGTCTCTTCAGGTATATACTTTCCTTTATAAAGCAATCCTAGTTCTTTTAAGAATATTTTATTTTTATTACTAATAATGCTTGGACTAAAGCCAAAAGCTAATCTTTTTAAATCTAAAATCATGCTTTTATCTAATTTAATCTTATTAGGTGATTTATCCCCATCTGTAATCCACTTTAACTCTTTTCTAACTGTTAATCGTCGTGTTTCTAAACGTTTTTTTAATTCATGTTTATGGATATTTTTATCTTTTTCTTCATCCATTAATCCGTAATTTAGTGCTATATTTTTTAATTCATCACTATTTAATTCATCTAGCAATTCTCTGATTTTCAATCCTATCCCTCAATTCATCTAAACTTAAAATAATATATTTAAAACCATAATTAAGCATTTTTTTCATTGTTTTATAATAAGTTGCTTCTTCTTTGGAATCCTTTATTATTAATGCATAGTAATATCCTTTTTTTTCACAATCCAATGGATTACTACTCTTTAATTTGCCAATTCTTATATATTCATCTCTACTAGATTCACCCCTTATTGCTAACGTAATCATTGTATCAATGTCATTTAGTTGCAATCTTTCGATAATTTGAGTAGCTACAAGTTTTTTAATTATTCCTGCATTAAAATCTAAAACAATATTTTTAAATTCTTCTTCATTCAAATTTTTTCCTACACCATATAAAAGTTTACTATCGCCACAGTACTTATTAATCTCTTTTGCTACATGTATAAAATGTGAATAATATATTTTTTTGTCTTGCTTCATATGTTCGATAATTCTTAATGCCTCAATTTTCTTTTCTAAATTTTGAAGTACTATTTGCTTTAAATCATTTTCTCCTTTAACTGGTTTAAAATCTTTAATTGGCAATAAAACCAAGTTACATTCAACTGGAATTTGACCATATTTATATTCCATTTCATTAAGTGTGATATTAAAAAGTTTGGGACCAATTGCTCTATATATTTTTTCTTCTTTACCATCTCTCTCAATATATGATCCTAGAGCCAATTTAAATTTAGATGATATATATACCGTCTTTTTATTTTTAGTTGTAGGTAGTTTCCGTGCATCATCATATATTATTAAACCCCATTTATTCTGATACTTTTCAGTTAATAAATTTTGTGCTTCATCATATTTATATATATCTATAAATCCTTTATTTTCTGAGTTCATAATAATATCTTCCTGATAATTGGTTTTTTCTCTAATTTGATCTACCCAATTTTCATAACTATAATCATTTTGCACTATAATTAAAGTTTTTACTTTCAATTTTTCTATAACTTTAAGTCCAATAATTGTTTTACCTGAACCCGGAGGCATTGTTACAATTCCTCTTGCATTAACTTTATTATTCTTCAAATTAAATATTTTTTCTAATCCAAATTCTTGATATCGGTACAGACTACAATTGACCTTAAAATCTAATGCACGCTCTTCTAAAGCTCCATTAACCTCAACTATATACATATTTAACTTTAAAATTTTTCTCTTTATTAACTCAATATCTTTTAAATCCAATTTCAATCTATGCTCGTCCATTTTAACAACAGTTATCTTTGCCTTATCCAATTCTTCTTCAATAAGGCTTACTACATCTTCTTTTCCTAAAATAACTATATTATTACTTACATGCATCTCCACTGTCCAAAATTCTCGTATCTTTTTGCCAATGTATTCTTTAATTTTCTTTGATATTTTGTTCTTAGAATATTTACTCAATGTTTCAACAATAAATTCTTTACTGATACTTAGTGCAGCCGCTGACCAAAGTGAATCCGAATCTACAACGTATGTATGTATTCTGTGAGGAGATTTTACTAAGGTTGCAAACAAATATATTTGCGACTCCGCTTCATATACTACGCTATTTTTAGAAATATCATCTTGGTAAATATAAATCTTCCTATCATTATTTACAGCAATACATCTTCTTTCCACATTTAACTCCATTCATATTTCTTTCATTATATTTTATGTGTTTTTCTAGATTAATATAACAATTAACAAATTAAATTAGTCTCAAGACCCACTTAACATTCACTAGAGTTATTTCATCTAACTAAAAACCCAGTATTTCTTTACAATACTGGGCAATTTTTCACTATTAAATTAGTGGTGGAAATTCTAGAATTACTACCAAAATCGAGAAGTAGCTGATACCTTAGTGGAACAAACTTATTTGGTCCACTTGTTTCATTTATAACCTTGGACAATTTTACCATGTTCCCCCAAGGGTCTGCCCCCATAACGAAGGAGGCTTATCTGAGTGAGTTTGCTCATACTCATCCCTCTTTTCTTATTAAACTCATTCTATCACTACAAGTTCTAATCAGCAATTAGAATAAAATATTTCACAATCTATTTACTGAAATATCCTAACATGATATACTCAAAGAAACATTACGTACGTAACAAGGAGAAATTCAAATGAACTTCAATTATAGATTTCCTGCAATACGTGGATACCAAGCTGGTAAAGAGTTCTTTTCCATTATCTGTCCACTAGATGTACTTAGTAAACTTTTTACATTTTATAATAATGAGATACCTCAAGAATTCAGAGCGCAAAGGGTTATTAACGAAAAAAGAATACCTGAGATATCAAACTATATTCTTAATAATGCAGACAACTATGTGTTTTCTTCTATTACTGCATCCATTGATGGAGATTACAACTTTATTTCGTCCAATAATGTAGATGATAACATTGGAATGCTAGAAGTCTCAATGACAAGTAGTCTTCTAATTAATGATGGCCAACATAGAAAGGCTGCTATAGATGAAGCCCTAAATGAAAATCCTACGCTTAAAAACGAAAGCATATCTGTTGTATTATTTGTTGATCAAGGATTAAAACGCAGTCAACAAATGTTTTCAGATTTAAATAAACATGCTGTAAAAGTTTCAAAATCATTAGGTATTCTCTATAACCATAGAGATCCAAAAATTCAGTTCTTGAAAGAATTCTTAGATCAAAACAAAGAGTTCAACGTAATACTTGATAAAAGCCATGATGTCATTGCTAAGAAATCAAATAAGCTATTTTCATTGAATAACTTTAATACTGCCTTTGAACGTTCATATAACCATATTGAACTGAAAGATCATAATGACTTAAAAAAGTTCGTCATTGATTATTGGAATTACCTTTCAAAGGATTTCAAAGAATGGTCATTCGTTATAAACAAAGAATCCAGTGCGTACCATGCAAGACAAAACTCTGTTGCTGTATATGGTATCGTACTAGAATCTTTAGCTCTACTTTGTTATTATATGTATTCTGAGAATATTACTTCTTGGAAGTCAACATTAAGAAAACTAAACAAAATTGACTGGTGTAAATCAAATCAAGATGATTGGTTAAACCGTTGTATGCTTGAAAACGGATCAATGCATAAGTCAACTAAGTTTATATATAGAACATATTACAGAATAAAAGAACTACTTGATTTTGAACTGACTGAATCAGAATTAGCTCATGATCAAGATCTTAGAAAGGAAGTTTAAGATGGCAATAAATCTTATTCAAGAGCATGGCAAAGAAACTGTCATGAATCAAATATATAAAGAAATCCAACGAGTTTATCTTTCAGATACTCGCCCATGGGTAATTGGATATTCTGGTGGTAAAGATAGTACATTAACAGCAATGGTTGTTTTTGAAGCTATCAGTCAGTTACCTGAAGAACAACGATCAAAGGAAATCCACATAGTATCCTCAGATACTATGGTCGAGAATCCTCTTATCCTAAATTATCTTCAGAAAAATATTGATATGATGAATGACTTTTCTAAAGAGTCTCACCTAAATATCTATTCAAAATTAGTTAAACCTGAAACCTCTGAAACTTTCTGGTCCTTGTTGCTAGGAAAAGGTTATCCATCACCTAGACAGAAATTTAGATGGTGTACACATCGACTTAAGATTAAACCAATCGATGTATACATTAACCAGTTAGCAATAAAACATGGTTCAGTTGTAGTTGTATTAGGTGTTAGGAGCGCAGAAAGCAACTCTAGAAAGTCTTCTATAGAAGAACACACCATCGATGGAAAAACACTAAAAACACATACAACCAATAGTAATGCTTTCGTTTATGCACCGATTGAGCATTTATCAAACGATGATGTATGGGCTAGTTTATTAAACACCCATACTCCATGGGGATTTGACAATAATTTATTACTTTCTCTATATCGAGATGCCTCTGATGAGTCTGAATGTCCTGTTCAACAGGATGTTAATGCCCCTTCATGTGGACAGAGTCGATTTGGATGTTGGGTTTGTACTGTAGTTGTAAAAGATAAATCTTTAACTGGTTTCATATACACTGGGTACGAAGAACTTGAACCTTTACTTGAATTTCGTAATACCCTTGTTGAATTACGTGAGAATCCTGAATATCGACAGAACTACCGTATGAATGGAAAGATTTACTACGTTGGTTCAGAAGAAAATGGACGTCGTGGTTTAGGACCTTTTAGTCTTGAAGGACGCAAAAAATTAATGCGAAGTTTGCTCAATGCTCAAGTAGAATTTAACAAGATACTTAAGTATGCTGAAAAAATGCGTTTCACTATTAATCAAGATGAGTACTACGAATTAATTACTAAAGATGAACTTGAATATATCAGAGAGTTATGGATTGAAGAAGGAGACTGGGCTGATTCACTACCATCTATGTATGAGGAAATAATCGGAAAACCTTTCTATTCAGGATACATAAATCAACCATTTATTAGCCAATCAGATGAATCTATTCTTGAATCCATATGCTCAGATGTAGACATTGATACTGTCCTAATCAAGTCATTGATTACACTTGAGAACAAATACTTAGGACTTAATACAAGAACAGCTATATATAATAAAATTGATAAGATCTTAAACCAAGACATCGTTCACGAAGAGATCTTAGAATTGCATAGGAGAGATAGTAATGAGACTAAAACAACTGACAATCAATAACTTTGGAATATATATAGATGAGAACACCTTTTCTTTTCCATATTCAAATGACAAAAAGGTCTCTATTGTTATAGGCAAAAATGGTGCTGGTAAAACAACTTTTCTTAATGCAATAAAAATCTGTTTATTTGGTTCAATGATACTTAAGAATAGAACTATTACTAAGAGTTACAAAGATTTTATTATGGATAAATTAAACAAGGATGCTCTCAAAGAAACCATTCCAAGATTTGGTGTCAAGGCTACTTTTATATCCCGAGTCCATAATTATGATGGAGAATTTACAATTGAAAGAACCTGGGATGTTTCCAATAGTTTTAAGGAATCCGTTTATATGAAACGTAATGGAAAATCCTTAACAGATGATGAGCAAACTTCATTCTTCAACGCTTTGTATCATGCATTTCCATTGGACTTGTTTGAACTTTTCTATCTTGATGGTGAAAAAATAGATCAACTTAGTGTTCTCAACTCCAATATCTTCACTTTAATAGAATCTTCCATTAACATAGATCTATTTAAGAAGTTAAGAAGTGATCTCTTAACTTATGCCTCAAAAAGAGTCAATAGCAAGAAAATTGCTCAAATCACAGAGCGCAAAGAAGAATTAGAATTAAAACGTACTGAGCTGAATCAGTTAATCCAAGATACCTATCATAGTAATGACTTGTTGCATAAAAATATTGATTCAAAAGCAGATGAAATTAAAAACCTACGTGATTCGCTTCACATTAAGAGCTTCAATATTAGCTCTGTTGAAATGAATCGTATTGAAAGTAACATCAATGATTTAAAAAGATCAATAGAAGATGACCTTATCAAATATTTACCTTATACACTTGTTACAAACCAACTGTCTACTCTACTTGATCACATACTCAAAGAATATGATCAAAATAAAAACACTATAGTTACAGGTGCTTTAAACTCAAAAGAGTTATCTGCTTATTTAAAGGAACAGAATGCTTTCGATAAAGCAAGAGATCTTATCGAGCAAATATGTGCCTTCTATCCAACTGATAATGAAGATCTCATCCACAAATTGAGTGATGATGATTTCTATTCTCTGAAGGCTAAAGTTACAAACTTACTTAATTTTAATAAAGTAAAGTTAATCGATAAAATGAAGAAATTAGACTCCCTTGAACAAGAATATTCTGACCTATCTTCAAATGCAGCAGAAATTGAAGCACTTAAGTCAGCTGGTCAGTTAGATCATCTTCTTTCTCTACAATCTGAACTCAATGATTTTGAGTTAACTCAAAAGGAAAATGATGAAACTATATTGATTAACGAAGCCAAAATTAGCAATTTGGATAATGAACTTAAGGCACTAGAAAATGAACTATGGACGCAACTCAAAAAAAGCAATATCACAAATGTATTAGACCAAATCCATACAGTCCTTGATCAGTACATTAATCAAATAAAAGCTAAAAAAATAAAAGAAATCGAACATCATACTAAAACAATGTTTGATAGGTTAATTCGTAAAAAAGGATTTATCAATGACTTCAAGATTGAAAACGATGCTATCTACCTAATGGATAAGAATAACAATAAGTTAAATCACTCCAACCTTTCAGCTGGTGAAAAACAACTCTTTGTTTTATCTCTGCTCTATGCTGTATTGCAGTCCTCTGAAAGAAGAGTTCCATTAATGTTTGATACACTTCTCGGCCGACTTGATGAAGAACATCGAGATAATGTATTCAAAGAATTTATCAGTTCTTGTCCTGACCAAGTGATTATTCTAGCAACAGATAGCGAACTTTCAAATATTGACAAAGAATATCTTACTTCAATAACTAATACAGAATATACTATTGATTTTAGCAAATCAGAAAACCAAATGACGGAGGTAAGAGCTTAATGAAAACCAAAATTAATGTTTCATCAAAATCCGATGAAATCTTATCCAAAATTAAAAGTAAGTTTAATATAAGACCCAATATTATATGTAGATATGCCATACTTCTTTCATTAAGAGTTGATGAAGAACCAAAAGTATGTATTGATAACAGTGGTCGTGAATTTAACAGAATAACATTAACCGGTGATGACGACCTAATCTTGCGTGAGCTAATTAAAATGCATTACAATGCGTTTATTTCTGACGATGAATATATGGATGTATTACTTAAATCCCATCTTGAAAGAGGATTAACGATGTTATCGAACAATATTATCCAAGCAAAAAGCTTTGATAATTACCTATATCAATTAATTACGAATGGAGAATTAGCTTAATGATTTATTTAGACAATGCGTCTACTACTCCAATAGATCCTGAAGTTTTAGACGTTATGATTGATTATTTAAAAAATGAATATGGTAATCCCTCATCCAAATACTATCCTCAGGCAATCAGTGCTCAAGAAGCATTAAAGAACTCAAGAAAACAAGTAGCTGCGCTGATAGGCTGTGAGCCAGAACATGTTATTTTCACAAGTGGAGCTACAGAGAGCAATAACTTTATTATTAAAGGAGTAGCTGAAAAATATAAACGTAAAGGTAATCATATTATTACAAGTAAAATTGAGCATAAATCTGTTCTAGAAACGAGTAAACATCTTGAGAAACAAGGATATACTGCTACATATGTCAGCAATGATGAACTTGGTCGTGTTAATGTTGACGAAATTGAAGCAGCGATAACTGACGATACTATTCTTGTAAGTATCATGTGGGGCAACAATGAAATTGGTACATTGAACGATATTGAAGCAATCTCTCAATTATGCAAATCGAAAAAGGTTCTTTTCCATACAGATGCTACTCAAGTTATAGGGAAAATCGATGTTAATGTTTCCTCATTACCTATTGACTTCCTTTCTATGTCCGGGCATAAAATCTATGGACCAAAAGGTGTCGGTGTTGCTTATGTTGGTCCAGACAAACTCGGTTTGAGGCATCGTTTACCCTCTCTATTAGACGGTGGCGGACAAGAATACACACTTAGAGCTGGCACTCATTCTATGCATAATATTGTTGGATTAGGGAAGGCAGCTGAAGTAGCAAAATCAAAGATGAACAAATATGTACCTATACTCATTGAACTTGAAAAACAACTAAAAAATTCATTACTAAAAGTCAGACCTGATATCACGTTCAATGGAGACCAAGACAATAAAATACCGGGATTATTAAGTATTAATATCCCCGGCATTAATAATGAGTTGTTTTCTAAACAGATAAGTGAGTCTATCGCAATAAGTACTGGAAGTGCATGTAGTATCGGTGAGGGCAGTTATGTTCTATCATCGCTTCATATTAACCAACATGAAACACTCCGAATAACATTGAACAAGTATACTGATAATATAAATGAAATCATAAAAGTACTATCTTCTTTTCTGTAAAACAAGTGTAGAGCTTACATACTATTTTAATATTTGTAGGCTCTACTCTCTACACATTTATTACTTATACTTAATACAAGAATTACCAAATGAATTTCCATTCTAATTCCTAAACTTTATCACAAACCTACCTTCTAAGTTTTCATTCTTTATCCATTCAATAATTGTATCACTGATATCTGTTACTTTTGCTTTTCCTTGTGTCACTGAAATCACAAATTCTTTTACTTCATCACTTAAATCTAAACTTTCTTCTATTTCCTCAACTTCACTTATTCCATTCTTCAACAATTGAAGTCTTGTATTAATACCATTATCTTTCACCAATAAGTCTGTCCATTCGCTTCCATTGGTAATGTTTGTACGTATTGATGAAATTTTTTCTTTATCTGAAATGAGGCTACCAATTGTAGTTAGTTTCCCATATACCCCAGATGTTCTTCCCTCATGAAAAGCCTTCCACTCTTTAGCTAGTCCTGGTGTTATCTTTCTAGTTACATTCCTTTTAGCAACAACTAGTTCTTCTTCATTAACTACACCTGCCGAAATAACATTTTCCAAACGTTCAGTAACTTCATCCAAATTCTTCAACATTTTACCTGTAACTGTAAATTCTAATTCATTTGATGCAAACGAGAGTTTAGTCATAGAAAGTGAAAAATCATTTACTATGTTTGAAAATTCATTATCATTTTTCAGTTTCAATTCTTCATTACGTACAGCTGATTCTAATATGTCCAACTGCTTCAGCTGCCTTATTGATTTCCTAATATCATCACCTAACATTTCGTTTTTTCACCTCCTCAATCACTGTCTTACAATAGACAATCTTATCACGCTCATTCACATATTCAGTTATTTCTTCTCCTTGACCAGTTGATTTATTTTTCATTCGAATTTCAATCTCCTGATTTGCCTTCATTACATCCTTCTTAACTTGCTCTATTAGTTTTACAAATAAAGATAAACCTGCCAAAGGATCTCTACTTAATTTAATCAATGCTTCAACTGAATTTTCAAGCTTTTGCACTTCATCTGCTACTTTTAAGGCATTCAAAATAGAGCCAGCGTTCTTTTGGCAATTCTTGATTAGTATAGTATCAACATGAACTGCAACACTAATATGACTTATTTGAGCTTGGTTATAAAATTTATTTATATCTCTAACAATGTCTTTAATATCTTCTATGTCCTCAATATCATCAACTTCTATCATACTTTTAATTATTCCCATTTTTTCAGAAATAGTTTTAAGTTCATCTTCTACTACTGTATCCACTCTGTCTAGTATTTTTTTTAGGTATTCACTTGTGAGTCTTCTCTTCCTCACTGGATCATCCAATTGAAGATCTTCATCTTCAAATATTAGCCCTGTATTGATTACTTTTCTTACAGCTTTATTAAACTCAACGTAATCAAACTCATAATTTGTTGAAGCTTTCACATTCCCTTGAGGTAAGTTATAGTATTGTAAAATACAATTTCTATTGTCTACTCCATCTTTTGTACTTGTAATTTTTTGTAAATCTTTCCATGTTTTAGTGTGTCCACCTTCTTCGATTACAGCCTCATTTTGATTGAGCAACATCTCTGTATTAAAATTATTTGGGCTCTGAAAATTTTTACAATAACCATTCAATATTAATCTATAGTACTCTGCCGCAACTGCATAAGAAAAATAGTTTATAGCTTTACCTTTATAATTGATTACCGAGTCAATAATTTGAGGTTTAATAGCGTTTGTCCACCTTTGAACTCTATATAAATAATCTGTTGAATTCGGGAAATCCCAAGATTTTTTTCCTACTTCATTCCACCTGACAAAGGCTTCAATTATTTTTCTCGATTCGATTGATGCTGACAATAATATTACCGCATCACTCTCCATTGTTTGTCTCTCAAAAGCCACCAAATACTTATTACGTATTTTATGCATCGCATCAATTGAAACACCTTCTGAAATCCAATCTATCACATTGAATAGGTACTCATTAATATTTTTCCTTGCATCATTAAGTGCTTTTACATTCTTTGTTGTTGCACCTATACTTAATTTGTACTCTTTGTCCTCTATCCATTTATCTACTTCTTTCAATGCGATACTAACTTGTTCATTCTCTAATATTGAACTAGTACTTGAGTTGCTTTTTTTATCCTTGGGTACTAGTTTCTCAACCTTGGGTACAATCTTAGGTTTTGAAACTGTCTTACCATCTATTATTGGAAGACCTATTTCTTCATATACACTTTCTTGTATCCCTGCTATGTAACGTATGCCTTTATCGACAAATATATTATCCGTTCCATCTCCCCATATATACATGAAATGAGAAAGTCTAATCTTAGTATTATCATCAAGGTCAATTTGATTATATATTTTATTTTGGAGTTTGGGATTAATTCCCTCTAAAGTAGTACGTTTAACTGGGTAGTTTTCAAGATTATCTAAAGCATCCTTGACGTATGGTTCAATTAAATTTCTCATTATTGCTCTAGGATTTCTCTGTGTAATATCTTGGATTCTATATAGAAAGACTATTGCACGCTTACTGAAAGGAAATAAGTTCACCATTTTATCACCCAACTCATAATAATCCCAGCCTTTACCTAGAGTAACCTCGTGTATTGGATATAAATCTGGATTTGCTTTTTCTTTTACCCAAGAATTAATAGTATCATTATCAAGAGATACTGTGTTCAAATATCTTGCAAAAAATTCTACTAAACCATCAGTATCTCCATTAAACATCTCATCTGGAACAATAATAAACTGTTTTATTCTGCCCTTAGTATTTGTTCTGAAATTATCTCTATAATAACCATCAGCAACACCTACAATCGAATTTATACGGCACAACTTCTTATCAGAATAACCTTTCTTGTTAGTTAAAAGTGCATCCAGCAAAGAATCATCAACCCCTGATGCAGCCGTAATATCTTCAATTAATACAGTTAATGTGCAGCCTTGCTTATGAAGTTCCTGTCGAATTTCTTCAATTACAGCCCTCAAATCTCCAGGTTCAAGACCTGTACATCTTTGAATAACCTTTTCAACAAATTTATTTACATAAATAACAATTTTACTAACAAACTCAGGATTGTCTAATAACTTGTCTGCTATTTTACGAGCTTTATTATCAGCACCGACACTAATTAATTCCGTTCTGAATTTTGAGTCTACTTCAAAATCTACATCTTCAAACTGTGCCGCTTTGTCATTAATCTCAAATGTTTTATTCTCTGCAATCTTTGTATAAATCCGGTCAATAGGTCCTCCTGATTCCATTAACCTATCTTTAAACGTTGAGTTTTGTAATAAGGTTACAAGATGTTTTCTATTAACATTACTTATAAATCTTTCTTCACCGTTTCCTGCTTTTCCATCATCGCTTTCAATCAAGTTTACGAAACCATAATAGATTGTATTCTTTAGTTCCAGTTCTGGCACTGTTGTAGAAGCAGATGCTAGTTTTTTATATAAATCTTTATTCGGAAGATTTTTAACCTGTTCTAAATCAAGCAATTGTCTAATTGTACCTTTTAACGTATTATCTGCTCTACGTATATATAGAATAATTTCACTATCAGGCTTATGTATTTCTAGCATATAATCAAACCATCTTATTAGATGAGATTTACCTGCACCGCTGGCACCTTTAACCAATACAAATTGATCTTCGTCATGTTGAGAAAATATCATTTCATATAATTGTTCTTCAGATAAAGAGTGCTTTTTGTCATTCTCTAACAGTTCATCATGATCAGTAAAAAAAAGATTTTTCATTGGTACATGTTTTGCCAAAAAATCTCCTTTTGAGTTATCAATTACATCTGGCAGAAACACATCTTTATATCTTTGTCTTGCTATTTCATTATTCATCGTTTTACCCCCTTATAAATAATTGAGGCAACCTGTTCATTAAAAGCTTCATTTGAAGGATATAATACCCATCTACTTTCAGCATCACTACTATATACTAACTCAATTTCTCCATTATCGTGCAACTCTCTTAAAGCACTTGATAACGCAATATTCATATTTCTATCCGGCTTTAGATTTCCAGATAAAATTTTACCATATTGATTAAATCTAATCATGAAATCATCTATCTTATACTCTTTATTTTTTTCTAAGCGTAGCAACTTAAGAACACCTTTAACAAATGTATAAGCATTAGGTAAAAATACCATATTATTCATATAACCAAAACCAAAGAACTGTGCCCAAAATCTCCACCCCCGTAACATAGGTGCAGTAACCTGCTGTTTCGCATGGGATGATATTATATTCAACATATCCTTATCAGATATTGAAGAATATTTATATACACCATCATTCATATTCACAATAACATTTGTACATTTATAAAATTGCCCATCTTGAAAACTTTCAAGTTTTGATATTGCATACAGTCTAAATTCATCAAAATTTTTTAACTGTTCTTTTTTAACTAACGGAATAACGATATTATCTTGTACTTCGACTAATCTCAATTCTGTAGCAGCTTTTAATATGACTGAAAAATACGAACTCCCTTTGTATATTCCTTTTGGCTCCAACATCCCTTGTACTTCTGTTCTAGTTATTTCCTTTTTACTTGTTGCTATCCTATACAATGAATAAACTCTTTTAGGTATAGCTTCAGTAACCATATTTCCAATAAACATGTTTACCCTCCTATTTTTTTATTACAGTACCACCAATTTGCTCTGAAAGCATCTTCCCTGTTACATTAGATATCATGAAATCTTTTCCTGTGACATGTATGATATACCCTTTTTTATTAATATACTTATACATTGTATGATATTCTTCCTTTGCAACACTGGGAGAACTACTGTAAAATGGCATAATCAACCCTGAGATATAGAATCCATTATCTCTAGTCAACATATCCCTAAACTCTGCAAAATTCATGTAATTTATATCAGCGAATAACATATTATCATCCTGTACAATGTCTTCACATACGATAACATCAGGCTTATACTCATTTATTATCTCTGAGTATTCACAATCAGTTATTATTAACGCCTCTTTAGTACCAGAGAAAAAGTCTATCATCTCCGCAGATAGTAGCTTTTCAGGACCAGTTACATCCTCGAGTAGTGGAAAACGCCTTAGTTCATCTGCAACTATATTTTCATGATAATTACAACCTGGACAATATTCAGAAACTAATGGATAAGTATCAAAAAACATTTCTGACCAACATAATTTATCCTTCTTGGCAATTGCCATCTTTAAAAGATTAAAAGTACTCCTTGCTTTATTAGCTTCTTTATCTCTGATAGCTTCAAATAAATGCTTTGATTCATCTGTGTTTTGCATTAATAAATCATTCAAAATTTTGATTGTAAACATATACCTATTCTTTTCATCTAAGTCTAAAGCTACTATCTCAATTTGATGATATCTACTTAACAAAAGAAGAACATTTATGTTCCATTTTTCATCGGTATCATTTCCCTCTTCAAAATAGTTAATCTTATTATAATGAGGTTTTGTAGATGCCATTGTTGCAATTAATCCACCTTGCCACTGATTCTGCGGATTAGTATACATACTCCACCAACGTCCCCAAAATGTATCCTTTTTTAAAACCTTTGTTATGTGTTTTACACCTTCATTAATATCACTATCTTCCACACACATAACACTAAGACAAGGCAATCCATCTCTACCCCCTCTACCTAACTCCTGATAATAGGAATCCGGATTTTCTGGAACATATAAATGAATAACGCTTCTTACATCTGCTTTGTCCACTCCAACTCCAAAAGCTGATGTTGCTATCATTAAGTCATACTCATTTTCTCCCCAAGATTTTATTAATCTTTCTCTATCATCAGATTTAGTATCACCCGTAAATGTTCTGATGTTACCATAACCATACCTTTCTAGAAAGTCCTTCCACATTTTTGCTTGATATGGCGCATTCACATACAAAATCATTGGTCTTGGTAATAAATTCACAAAACGTAATACACATTCTTTCTTGTGATGATAATTTTTGGCTTTCTCCAAAATATATCGAGGTTCTCTTCTTAAAGAATCACAACGAATTTCTATCCACTTATCCTCACTAGAAAAAAATCTTTTTAAAGTAATAACTGTGTCATCTCTAAATGTTGCAGATAGTAAGAATGTTCTAATTGAAGGATTTACCTTTAATAACTCTCTTCTCCACGGCCCTAAACATTGATAATCAACACGGAAAAAATCTCCCCATGCCACAACTATATGTGCCTCATCAACAACTATATTCTTGATATACTTACTTTGGTTTGCATTACCTATAAGTTGCTTAAACTGATTATTTTTTATAAGTGCTTCTGGAGAAATAAACAGTAGTTTTGCAGTTTGATCTTTTATTGCATTTGATATTTCAGAGAAATTTTTCACTCCGCTATAATAACAAAACACTTCATTTTCTTTTATACACCTAATATTTTTCTTTGCAACTCTTACTTGATCAATTGCCAGAGAAACCGTGGGAACAATAACTATAGTTAAACCAATTGTCTCATATCCTAAAGCTTGTGTTACTAAACTTTTTCCCCCACCAGTTGGCATTGATACTAGTGTTGTGAATCCTGCTGGAGTATTTAAAGCTCCGTAAACACAAAGTTTTTGTTCCATCGATTTGAAGTAATCAAACCCTGTCACCTTACGTATATAACTGTTTGTCCTTAATAAATATTTTGTTTCATTAGTCGGCTCCTCTGTACTCACATCAATAAATGAATCCTTGACGAATGAATCAAATTTTATTGATGCTGGTATGCTATATGATGCATAATACTTATGAGATATAGAATCTTTAAATATACCAAATTCATTATTATCTGGAATATCTAAGTTATTTACCCTTAGTGATGTTTGATAAACAAGCATAAAATTACGTAGTGATACTAAGTAGTCTGAATGTCCACACAACCCATTAATATAGTTAATATATGTCTTAACTAACCTAATAGCCGTGCTTTCAAAAAATGTGTCAACTGAGTTATCATTATTATCTACTTTAATAGATTCATCTATATTTAATTCACCGTTAATTATAGATTCTACTTTATTTATTATATCTGTCTTATTCATTATTCACTAACCACACAAAACTTGCAGATTCTATCCTTATGATTGGCTTTGTTAAACTCTCATAGATTATCTCATATTGTCTCTTAAGTTCATCAATTGACTCATAACAGTCTTCACCAAAATAGCTCATCCTTGATTCTCTTGTTGAAATTAATTGCTCAATCATCTCTTTTGCACCCGCTAAATTTGATTCCTTTACAAATTTCTTTTTTGCATTTTTGTATGAAATATTATAACTTTTATCAACAAATTGTTCCCATCTTTCATCTCCGTATTGTCCTTTAAACCATTCAATATTACTTGATCTAGATCTTGATGGGATTCTTAAGAATCCATCTTCTTTTCCTCTTCTTCCAAGGTGGTCTATTGAGTCAGATCTGTTAAAATAGCCCATTTGTGAAATACGCTTATGCTCAGATAACACAGTTTTCTCATCAACATCATTATAAGCAGAAAATGGTACTGGTACAACTTGAATGGACGTTGCTAAATATTGCCTAAACATTCCAAGATTGTATAAAGATATTCCTTCGTCTAATAATAACCTTTCATTTGGTTCAATTGAATAGGTATAAATAAATCCTTTCCATTCAACAGATGCTTCAGCAGCAAAGGCTGTACACATACCACGATATGAATACAATGCATTATCCACAATACAGTCAAATATTTCATCACCTGGAGCATAAAAGTGAATGTAATCATTTTTTATTCCAGTATCTCTATCAAAAGTTCCTTTTATCATCCTATTATTATGAGATATATTCTTTTCGTTTTCCGCTTCAACACCTCTTTGAACTCTGATTACAGTTTCATTCTGTTTCTTTGATAAGTAATTTTCCCAATCTGGAGGGATTAAAAATGAGTTCTGTGCTGATCTAATTGAAAAACTATTTTCATCGAATGAGAATAATGAACTGTCCTTTCCTTGTCTTAATTTTCCAAATCCCGCTAAAGATGCCCAACTCATCATAGTCTCTGTGAATAGCTTATTCTCATTAAATTGATAATTAGCTAGAAGCTTCTCAAGCTCAATATACAGTGGACGAAACCTTAATGCAGTAGTATCAAAGATCTGTTCCCTATATACTGTTTCTCTCATCTCCTCCGCTTCTTTTATTAACTCTGGAATTAACCTATATAATCCAAATTCAAAATCTGTTTTAATCGAATCAATAATCTTTTGATTTATATCATTCATGATGATCTCCAACCCACTTAAAGATTGTTTGAATACATTTAACCCTTCATTCCAGAACTTAAAGAGTTGATCCTCATAACTATTGTTTGAATGAACAACAACAGATGTCACTGGAGACTCAACATCACGGCCTAACCTATCAAGTCTTCCTATTCTCTGTTCAATTGTATTTATATTCCATGGTAAATCTATATGCACTACATAATCCGCAATTTGAAGATTTCTTCCTTCTCCTCCTGTCTTATCACAAACAAGGATTTTACATTCTGGATCAGACTGAAAACGATATATATTCATTTCAGATTCTAATATGTCAATCTCTTTTGAAAAACCTGTCACCTCATCGCCATACATCTCTCTAAGGAGGTTATAATAAACATTAAATGTTTCAATATAATCTGTAAATATAACAACTTTTTTGCCAAATAGTTCTGTATCAATGAAATATAGTAACTTAATCAGACGTGATGGATGTTCGTTTACATCATCTAATAAATCTGCTATATTTTCAATAGCTTCATCTTCATCTACAACCCAACGTTCAGCACTCCTAACTACATTATCTGGGATCATATTTCCAAGACTTATTTGGTCTAACATAGCTTTATAAGCCCAAGGAGAACTAAAAAAAGTTTCTAACAAAGGTCTTATTGTTGTGATTATTTTTTCACTATCCAACTCATCTTGAATAGTCAATATCCATTCCATCAATGTACGATAAGCTTCATTTTCATAATACGTGTTTTCTTCATCAATTGTGTAGATAAGTTCTTCAAGTTTTCTTTCAGAAAACTCTCCATCAAGATTCTTTGGATACACACCTAAAATTGCTCTTCTGCCTCGTATAATATTTCTTTCTATCTGATAGTTATCACAAATATAAGAAATAATAACTTGTATTGAATACATTCCAAAATCTTCTGATTCAGTATCTAAATTGTCTATCATATTTGTTAATGTTTGATCACTTATAATAGTTGATAATTCTTCTAACGATTCTTGAATTTCTTCTAACTCATCTTGAATATCCTCATTATCATATAGATCCCCCTCGTCCACTTCTTGAAGAAGTTCATTCTTAAAACTGTCAATACCATCTAAAATTGAATGCGCCATCCTAGAGATTTTGTTTTGCTTTTCTACTAATTCCGAAAACTCCTCAATAGATATTTCATCATATTTTTCAGGTAAAATAAGTCTTAATAAATTTAGATATTCTTCTTTTCGTTGTTGAATAGGTGTTGCGCTAAGTAAAATTACATTTTCAGAATTTAAACTAAGTATATGTAACTTTTTATATAAACTAAACTCATTTAAGTAATTATGTACCTCATCAACAATAACAAAGTCCCAACTCTTTTCACAATTCATACTAGTTAAATCTTCAACAGCCATTAAAGAAATATGATTTGAACTTTCATTTTCTCCTTCAATTATTCCAAATTTAAAAAGGAGTTCAGTTCTCCATTGTGGCACCAGTGCTCTCGGCACGCTTATTAACACATTACCATCAGTATTGTTTAATAAATATATTTTTAATACCGAACATGCTTCTATCGTTTTTCCTAATCCTACTTCATCAGCCAACATATATCTACAAGTATCACTTTGTAGACATTGCATTATTGTATTTAATTGAAATGCCTTCAAATAAATTTTACAACCAGCTAATTCTTTAAAACCAAATATTGAATTATCAAGTATATTCATTGTTTCTTTCACAACTTGTCTACCTAAATACCAACAAGGATTTTGAAACTCATAATTTTTCAATTGTTGGCTAGGATTTGCACTACCTGAAAAAAAAGATGCTGTTATTTCCTCTTCTCCTAAACAAAGGTGGCCTTTAGTATCATTATCCTGTAAATAATACTCGAATCCCTCTTCAAACTTCCCTCTATACTCAACAATAGTAGCAATTTTATCTCCAACTTTAACTAAAGACCTCTTATAAATGTGACAATGTTCAAGAGCATCAATTGGCACTTCTTCAACTTCATCAGGTATAAAATCAAAATATTTTTTATGACCAAATGGATCCTCAAATTTTATGTGAGCTGTTTCGTTGAAATTATTTACACTTACTACTTTCCCCGTGGCAAATACCCTAGGATTCAATGGATGTTCTCTATCAATTGGACATCTTACAAACATTCCCTTTTCGATCATTGCATTCCCTCCTAGTTTTTCTTTATTTTAAACACTTCAAGACAAATATCCTTTTCTGTACATTTTTCACATAGAGTATTCAACCTTTTATAATACTTATCTTTAGATAAATTATCATCACATAATACATCATCCACTTCCGACTGTGTTGCATTTTTGAATATCTCTTTATCATGCTCATTTGCACGTTTACCAATTGGTACATATAAGAAATTTTCTCTTTTTATCATATAATCATATTCTTTATTTTGCAGTTTAGTGAACTTACCATTATTCACAGCCTGCTTTTCAATATAATCAGAAGCAACTCTTATTGTATCAACCATATCTAACTGATTCATAAATGGGAAATCTAAAGCAAGTGATTCCATTTCTTCAGCCAAATATCCGTAAACAATATTTTTTACATAACTCTTTCCAGAGAAATGTCTACGAGCTCTATGTTCAAGAATCACTGCCATATATAATTTCATCAAAAAATCATCTTTGTACACACTTCCACCTTCGATAACAGTTTCTAGTAGAAATCTAAAACTACATAAACGATACTTCATTAAATCATACTGCGAAAATTGCTCATATACAGGCTGATCAATATTTATAAATCTCCCATTCTTTATGCGTCCATCAACACAATCTGGCTCATATGGTATAACTTTACCACCAAGAATTTTTAGTAAATAATATAATTCTCTTTCATTATCAATTTCATTCCTTATGTAGCTGAGTTTTACTTTACACTTGCTAAATGCTAGGCCATAAACCAATGCATATCGCCTAAAATTTTTATATTCCATACGTGATGTTACATATACTTGGTACTTCCAATCTACAGGTGCTTGTGCAACCTCGAAAAATTCAATATCTAGTGGCCAAGGGAACTCATCTCTATGTGTAATGCTCATATCCTGGTCTGATAAACAGGCAAAATGATATATTTTTTCATAATCCTTATGGTTTTTACGAAGTACATCACCATCAATCTGTTCGAAATTTCTAACAATCCAATTTGCACCTTTCCCCTCTTTTGGAGTTTGGCGTAAATAAAGCTGCATAGTTTCTCTAAGGCAATCAAATGACGCACTTGCCTCAATATCTTCCACCTCATTCAAGCGAATCAATACTCTTTGTACTATGTCTTTAAATTCATCATCCAAATCCTCTTTTTCTAATACCTTTGATTTCAATACATCAGAAATCTTCTTATAAAATGTATTAAAATCATTTTGTTGATTATTAAAATCGATGAAAAATTGCTCTGCTATGCTATTTAATTCTCTTAAAGCTTTAATAAGATAATCGATCTCTATAACAGATACATCATAATAATCGACTCTTTTCAATTCCTCTTTTTCCTGAGGATCTCCATCTATATCATCAATTCTTCTTTTCAGCCTCTTCAACCTTTTAATGATACCTGTCAATGTAGTTTCATTTGAGAAAAATAATTTGCATTTATCTAGAGTAGAAACAAGACTTCCAGCATATTGCTCTTCAATAACTCCACATGTTAAACACTCATAAACATCTTTAATGTCACTAATACACATCGATTTTGTATCTGGAGACCACATGTTTGTAATAGAGATAAAGAAATGACCGATTGGATATTCCAAAAAATTTCTTTCACCAAATTGTTCTGGAAAATAAATCTTGAGTACATCATTCACCTTACTATTTGCTGAATAGATTTGTTCTTCCATATAAAATAGTGCAGAATGTATATACCCATTTTGCGCCCTTTTATTCTCTGCATCTTCAAATTTTCTAGCGATATATCCTGCAAACTCTGTTTGATTGTCAAATTCCATTATCTCAATAGGTTCTGTAAAATCTATTGCCGAAGTACTTCCTGAGATCATAGCTGCCATATTATCAGCTATTTTCCCTCCTACAAATGCTTGACTATCATTATTAAAATTTTGAGCAGGAACTATGATTTTTGATTCAAACCAAGAGTACACATTAAGCCAAGTTTGATATACGTTTTTATAGTCTTGCTGATAACTAAAAAGTATTATTACGTTTTTATACTTACTAAGACTTTCAATAGTTCTAAGAATTATAGGTGAAAACTGATGAATCCCATGTACAACAATCGTATCCTTTTTTATTTCATCAATTGCATGATTTTTATCATTTTCTTGAATCGCTTCATTAATAGTTTTAATTATTGCGTCATCAATTTCTTTATTAGTAAAATCATTCTTTAATAGAAAGGCTTTGTTCTTAGTATTAATCAATTCCTCATAAATTGAAACAACACATCTTTGCTCATAAGTTAAAACACTCTTTTTTATATGACTTGGCTCCATACCTAGTTCTATCATTATGCGAACACTATCTAAAACATAGCCACGGTTTCTCTTAAGAGATCTCACTACATCTTCTGGTGATATATCTTCAACAAACTCATGAAAATCCATGTACTCAATCAGATTATCAATAATAGCTCTCTGTTTAATAGCAAGAGCATCACTTTCCCAGTCGTTGTGTAAGTGATTAATGAATCTATTAATAGTTGTTAATTTTCCATTGTATAATTCTTTATATTTGTTACTTAATCCATTTACTAATGTCTGTGAAACGCATAAATGAAAGCTATTTTTTATCATTGCCCAATATGGCTCTCTATTAATCTTATATGGATTACTATATGTATAAATAATTATTGCCATTATCCTATTACCTCCATATAACTCCCCCAACTTTCATCTTCAACTATATCCAAATCATTTAACCAAACAAAGTTCCGAATTGCTCGTGTCATTGCTACATATAGTACTCTAGCCTCTTCACATGTTTTCTCTTTGATTTCCTTTTGTTCATCAAAGTCACCACTATAATCTGACCCTTGTCCTTTAGAAGATATACTGTACGATACTTTCCCTTTGATCACATTTACATTTAGACCTCCCACTTCAATGTTTGAGCAATCTTCATTTGTAAAGGGTAGTATGACAGTTCCATATTCCATACCTTTAGACTTATGAATAGTTGTACAGATCACACGTATTTCATCAGTCTCATTCTTCGTATTCCTTGAAGGTTCTTCTTGGTATGTTGTGATATTTATTTTCAGAAAATCACAGACTTTGTTAATCGTTAAATACTCTCTAGAGTACTTATAAGTTATCTTTTCAATAAGGCAGTCAAAGTTTTCTCTGTACTGTTTTTGTGATTCCTCATCTTTATAATGTATCCATGGTTTGCATGCCTCATAGACATCTCTTAAAACAACAAGCACAGGTCTTACATCGAAATCAGATACTAATTGATTCCAGTTTTTCCCCATATGCAACATAAAATACTCATTTAACAATCTAATCAATTCTTCTGTTTTTTTCTTTTTTGAATAACCAGATAATTCAGCAATATTTACATCTAATGTAACAAAATTAGACTTAATTATATTTGTCAAATATACCTTATTATGGGGATGTGTAATCGACAAAACCAGCTTGTACAAATCAAATGTTGAATTTAATCTATACAAGTCTCCTCCTTCAGTTACTCTTATAATATAATCAACGATATCATTTTTCTCTGCTTCTTTAACAATATTTGCAATTTGATAATTATAGCGTACAAGAATTGCAATTGTCTTTTCTTCAGCAGATAAATTCTTTGATTCACATAGTTTTTCAAGTTTTGTTATTTGATTCTTAACTTGTTTAAATAAATCATCGTAAAAGCTTTCTTTATCTTTGCTGTGAACATCTACCTTCTTAATCAAATCCTCATCTATATATTCTTTAACTAGCTGACTTTTAAGTCGATCATCTTCCTGTATATATGGAAGTATTCCATTGTTTCCCATTTCTAAAAAAACCTGATGGAAAATGTCAAGCAAACGTCTATCTGTTCGATAATTTCTATTCAATGAATAATCTACCCACTGCCCAATTCCTTTTATTCTTTTAACTTGTTTAAAAGCACTTAGAGATGCTCCTCTAAATCTATAAATGCTTTGCTTCAAATCTCCTACGATGAATAGTCTACACTGGGTACCAAACAATTTTTGCAGTTCAGTAAGTGTATCGATTTGAATATCATCCGTATCCTGAAATTCATCTACAAAAACATATTTATATCTATGATTATGTTTCATAAGTTTCCCATTGCTAACTAAATCATGAATCTGAATCATGCATTCACGTAGTCCAAACATATTCATTTCTTTAAGGTCATCTGCATAGTCTTTCTCTGCTTTTATAACAACATCCATTATAAGCTCATTAAAATATGGTATTGATGCCATCGGATTACCAAAGTCTTTCAATTCAAGTCGCTTAATATCAATACTTCTGTCATAGAGTTTGTCGCAAAATTCAATTAAAAGTTCTTCAAGTTTATACGTTGGCATAGTTAGTTGACGTACAAAATCTGGGTCCTCTTCACTTTTTATTTCCAAGTATTCATTTAAATACTGATGATATAATTGTTTTCTATTATAAGTTTCATTCGAGATTTGACTGTCATAACCCAAACCCATTCTCATGCAATCTTTTTGTAGTAAAGAAATTGCAAACTTATGAATTGAAGATATTTGTACTTGACTCATATCTTCAATTAAACGCATAAATTTTTCATTCGATGTCAGAACAAAATAATTTATAAACATTTGCTTAACTCTACGTTTCATATTTTCTGCTGCGTCATTTGTGAATGTAATCATAGCTATTTCACCAGATATGTTCACAACCGCATCAGCTGTTCTGTTACATAAATAGGCCACACGAGATACCATCGAATAAGTTTTTCCTGTCCCTGCCCCAGCTGCAATCAATATATTTTTATCACTCGGTGAATGTTCTATCTCAAATTGTTGAAAATTAAATGCTGAAATTTCGGAAAGCTGCTTAATGATTTTCTTTTCTTCATCTGAACATAGACCTTCTTCTATCAATAGATCTTCGTCAATATATTCTTCTAAATTAGAAATTAATTCAACTTGCAAGTTAAAAATACTAAAACTATCCTTCAGAGTTTCAAGTTCAATAGGTTTTATACCTACTGACAAATTATTTTTTTCCGGATGTATTTTACGTTCAACAAAGTACTTATCAATCATGGAACTAATTTTTAAAAGTGTTTCTTTTGAGTCAACAAAAACTATTTCCTTGATTCCTTTAAAGTATTCCTCTACAATTTCACAAACTTCTATATCACTTATTTTATTTTTAAAAGTTCTAAGTCTTGAGTATCCTGGATTCAGATCTTCTACATCCATTTTTAAATCATAATTAGGTTCAAAGTTATGCCTTAACAAAGCAAATCTTTTTGAATCTAATTCGTCATGTTTTGCACCTTTATCAATATTATAACGTCCAGTGAATTTTTGAAAAAGTTTAGCAGAATCTAATAAGTCTTCTTTGAAGATAGTTTCATTAATCTCTGAAACAATGTTCAACCCTTTTTCACTATATTGCTGTTCAGAAATCAACGGATAGCATACAAAACTCATTACCAGTGGATTCATACCCAATTCTTTTTGAATCTTCTTTAACATATTAAAACGATATCCTCTAGCTTGTCCACGCGGACTGTCTTCTGCTTCTTCTCTACCAGTAATAAAAATTGTATTCTGATCAACAACGGTAAGAATTCCTGATGGTTCCCATCCCTTTACCTCAATAATAAACAAACCTAAGTTTGGTGCCATAACGCAAAAGTCATATTCTCGACCATTAACACTTCTAGTATTATAAACAACCCAATGTTGAGGAAGTTTTGCCGAAAAAGCATTCCATACTATTTTCTCACCTTCGTACTTCGGCTCTTTATCTATTATTTTTGCCATTTATTTAACTCCTTTTTCAACCCATTCTCATCTCATTGCTTAATTTATGATTTATAACTGAAACGAGTACAAAATCTAGGCGACTAGATGTTGTACTCCACCAAATATATCAATTATAACAATTAATTTCCAATTTACCGTGACAAAATTTAGTCAATTTTCCTTATAATATATTATATTCCACTTGGCTATTGGTTGCAAGAAGATTTCTAATTTAGTCCTAATATAACAGCCTCATCTATTATTATGTAATCAAAGTGGTTAGCTTTGAAATATTCTTTATTAAGGTATTCTTTTTTTCCCAAGGTTTGAACTGTGGCAAAGAGTATATCTGACTCCAGCTCTTTTTTACCCTTGCATAAGAATCCAGTTTTGGATTTTGGTCTTACATTTTTAAAACTTCTTTCTGATTGTATTAATATTTCTTCTCTGTGAGCTACAAAGAGTATTCTCTTGAATTTAATTGAATCAAAAGCTGCGAGGTATGTCTTACCTATCCCAGTAGCAGCCACAACTAAGGCTTTATCCATATTATCTAGTCTTGTTTTCTTTAGCTCGTACAATGCTTCAATTTGAGCACCACGAGGCTTGTATAATTTCTTTATATTACTCTGTTCTTTTTCTCTTTTCTCAATCTTCTTATTTGAAACCCATTTCTTTGAGTATGCTTTTTAGTAATCCTGTAATTCCACTCAAGACCTCTAGTAAGAGCTGATAATGACATATCTATAGATTCTACCGCGAAATTTGATTTATACATGTTCCAAAATCTCGCGTATCAACGAGTTATGGTACATGTATAAATAATTTATTGAGCTGAGATATCTATGGAAGAACCTATAAATATTTCACCATCTTCACCATAGTTGAAGATATAAGCTTTGGGGTGAAAACTTCTGGATTTATCCTTATAGAATCTAAGGTCTACTTTTTCTCCAAAAATATCTTTTATAAGGTATAGAGCTGATGGCTGGGTGATGTTTAGATAATCACCTGTTAGAATTCTTATAGGAATATTTTTATTAGCCAATTGGATAAAATCTTCTTCTAAAAGCCTTACCCCTGATTCCATAATAAAAGATACTATTATATCTACACTGGTGGCTTTTGCTATGGCTATTTTTAGGTAGTTGTGAAGATGGTCTTTATCCCCAGTGATACAGTTTTGATTATCTGTTTCTTCTATAGTTTTGTGGATAGGCATTGGTTGCTCCATCACATCATTTATTATTCTTTTTTCGGTTATATTTTCTGAAAGCTCAATATTGAGCTCTCCGGATTTCTCACTTACCATTATTTTTACCTTATTCCTTATTGAGTCTTGTAATATAAACTAATCCTTATCTTACATTTATATCTAAATTATATTTTATCACAATTTGACAATTCCCCTTGTCGACTCATGGAATGGAAAAACAAAAATATTTAAAAATATTCAAGGCTTTTTACAGATTTTATTATTCAAATTAAAAAAACCACCATAGTGGTGGTTTCAAATACTCAATCTACTTTTAGACATAAAAATACTGCAAGATAAATATATATCTTTAACTTGCAGATAAAATATTTTTCGTTATACTTTTAAAATATTTTGTATCAATTTCTTCTTGAATTAATATATACATCAATATCTTCCACTATATAATCCTGTCCATTTGAATGAAGCACATCATAAAAAGATTTAATATATTCAAAAACCTTGTTATCATTAAAAATTTTAAGTGCTGCTTTACCAGTTAGTTTATGTGACTGCTTATAACTTTCAAGACAAAATACTGTAAAATCAATACTTTTATTCATTACTTCTCACCTCATACCTGCGGAAAGCTTATCTTTCCGCTGTTTCTTTGTTCTAAAAACATTTCAAAAAGTTTTTCTGTGCTATACTGCCAAAGCTTTGTTTCCTCTTTTTCCAACATTTCATATAGAAGGGATGAATATAATTCTGCAACAGCATCTTTATCAGATAGATTTAATTCCACCGCAATTTTTTCTACAAGAGCAGCCGATATGATTGGAAACACCGCGTCAAATTTATTTTTATCCATTACTTTTCCCTCCCAAATCTATATATTGGTCAAATAAGCAAAAGCTTAATGCTCTATTAGTATGGAATAATATCTGATTAAAAAGTTTCTCAACTTTTAATCTTTTTAAGGCTTCTTCTTTTTCCAACACACCCGTTTCAAAAAGTTTTACAGTCAAATATACATTATCGTCAGCTACAGGACCAATTATTATATCATATTCTTCTAAAATTTCTTTTCCTCTTCGGTTTGCAGTTATAAATTCTAACCACTTTTCATCAGGCTGTGTGAATTCTATGATGTTAAGTTCCTTTTTTGCATTTTCTATATCAAAGTTATATATAGACAAAAATTTTTCACCTGTATTATTTCTTAAACTCACCTTTTCTGCCCAACGAGTTGCTTGTTCCTTATTACTCGTGGTATAAAAACCTATTCCAAAATCAAGCAGACGATTACTTTGTAAAATTTTTGGTTTTTTCACAACAACATCACTGCCATGATAGATATTCACTATAATCCCCCCATTATTTTATGCTCTTTCAAAAGTACTGATTACATATTTTTATAATGCATTTGCCCTTTTTTATTAATTCTGCAATTTGTGCTACCTTATCTTTATTTTTGCCAATATAACTAGTTACAATCATACTTCTAACTAATATTATTTTACCCCACTAATAAGCTTTAATCAATTATTTAGTAACTATACATTGTTTCATAGTTATTTTACATCATGGAAGCATAAAAAACGGACTAAATCAGTAAACCTCTTGTGTTTAAACGGTTTCCTAATTTAGTCCTATTATAACAGCAGCATCTATTATTATGTAATCAAAGTTGTTAGCTTTGAAATTATATTACTCTGTTCTTTTTCTCTTTTTTCAATTTTCTTATTTGAAACCCATTTCTTTGAGTATGCTTTTTGGTAATCCTGTAATTCCACTCAAGTCCTCTAGTAAGAGCTGATAATGACATATCTATAGATTCTACCGCGAAATTTGATTTATACATGTTCCAAAATCTCGCGTATCAACGAGTTATGGTACATGTATAAATAATTTATTGAGCTGAGATATCTATGGGAGAACCTATAAATATCTCCCCATCTTCACCATAGTTGAAAATATAGGCTTTTGGATGAAAACTTCTGGATTTATCCTTATAGAATCTTAGGTCTACTTTTTCTCCAAAAATATCTTTTATTAGGTAAAGAGTGATGGCTGAGTGATGTTTAGATAATCACCTGTGATAATTCTTATAGGAATATTTTTATTAGCCAATTGGATAAAATCTTCCTCTAGAAGTCTTACCCCTGATTCCATAATAAAGGAGACTATATTATTCTCTTTTCAGTTATATTTTCTGAAAGCTCAATATTGAGCTCTCCGGATTTTTCACTTACCACTATTTTTACCTTATTCCTTATTGAGTCTTGTAATATAAACTAATCCTTATCTTACATTTATATCTGAATTATATTTTATCACAATTTGGACTATTCCCTTGTCGACTAATGGAATAGAAAAACAAAAATATCAAAAAATATTTAAGGCTTTTTACAGATTTTATTATTCAAATTAAAAAAACCACCATAGTGGTGGTTTGATTGTATCTTTTTCTGAAAAGCTATTTTTGGCTTTTGAAAATTTTTAGCTTTCATAATTCTCAACTTGCATTATATCATCCGAATAAGCTATTACTTTTTCTTTCTAACTATCCCTTCTGTCAACTTCAATAAGTTATCTAACAACTCTTCCTTCTCAACAACCTTACCTAAAACACTATACTTCTCCATACCTTCACCATTCAAATAAATATTAAGTTTATTGAATACACAATCATCATGCAAACTATTAATAAATACCCTCATCTCATCAACAGTATAATCCTTATTTTCTATAAACTTCTGTGCTTCAATACCTTTCCTTTTTATATAAGTGATCACAAACATTCTACATGATCTGTATATAGAGATATAATCTTGTTCTTCAATTGGTGTTAAGCTTGTGCATTCATTTACTAATAAAGGAGGTGTTGATTTAAACAATTCAAAAAAGAAATCAGTTATTGCTTTTTTATCTATATATGTAGTATCATCCGGCCATGATACAAAAGCTTTAGGTCTTAGTATCAATGTATTTTTTAATATATCCCCTTTAAAACTCTTATTCAAATCTTTTCTTACCTCATTTATATCAATCTTATCCTGAAATAAATTTGCATAAAGAGGTACATTGGGGTATGTATCAATATTTTCAAACTTGTATTCAATTATCTCTTTTCTCTTTTTACTTTTAACTATTATTTTGTTTTCTCTAAAAATTACAACATATATATTTCTCATTTGTTTTCTCCTTGCTTCACTATTTTCTAATAATCAATTCACTAATTAGCTCTTCCCTATCCTTTTAACTGTTATTTCTAAAAACTAAAAATTGAGTTCTCCAAATTTTTCACTTCCCTTTATTTTTACCATATTCCTTATTAAGGCTTGTAATGGAAACCACATCTTTTTATATAATAACATTAAAATAATAGGATATACATAAAAAATTAACAATAGGTTATATTTTATATTTTTGATATAATATACATATCTTCTATGATTTAGAAGACTTTTTTATATAAATTATTCAATATAGGAGTGAACTCATTCAATGAAAATATATAACAAACTTATTCGAGATAAAATTCCAGAAATAATATCCGCTGCTAGTAAATCCTTCGATACTCATATAGCAACTGAAGAAGAATATACAAATAGGCTAGAAGCGAAACTTAATGAAGAAGTTTCTGAATATCTAGAGGATAAAAATCTAGAAGAGCTTGCTGACATTATGGAAGTAGTTTTTGCTCTAGCAAAAAATCTTGGATATTCCGAAGATGATTTAATTGAAAAAAGGAATGAAAAAAGAGACAATCGTGGTGGTTTTGATGATAAAATAATTTTAGAAAAAGTATACGATTAGCTACAAATTTAGAAAAGCAAATTTTTGCTTTTCTAAATTTATATTGCTTTCTTAACAAAAACCTCTTTTCCTTCAAAAGCAATTCCAAGCTCAATTATATTTTCTATTCCTAAATCTAAAAGTTCTTGTTTATATTTCTTTTCTTTTATTTGTTTCAACGCTTCATCTGTAGCTATTTCTAAAGTTTCGTTATCATAATCATCAACTTTTTTGAATTCAATTATTATTCCTATCTTACTTTTATCTTTTGGAATTATCATTATGTCATATCTTCCATATCCACTTTCCCTGTTGGACTTCACTCTATATTCATTAGATAATGAAACCAGTAGCCCAAGTACAAAAGCATGATAGAATTTCTCACTCTCATTTTTTCCTGTATCAAAATAACTTACACTATTTAAAACATATTCTCTAAGTATTCTGCTAAATACTTTTATATCCCCATTCACAAGAGACTTTAACATTATATTATACCTATCATTGCTTATATTCTCATTAAACCAAGATAAAATAATATCTTCAAACAAATATTTAGCTTCCTTGTTAGGCACTTTTAAGGTACATATATTACGTCCCATTTCTACTGAATTTTTTACTAGCTTCAAATATCCTGTAAAAAATAAAAAGCTCCACAGGTTCTGACTATCTCTGTGAATATCAGCCATTACTATATTTTCATCTACCTTTTTAGTTATACTATTTCCCTTTACAAGTTCTTCAAGATCTTTTTTAATATCTTCTCCACCTTTAGCCAAAAGTTCTTTAACTATATTATTACTACTTGTATTGACCCAGTGGGGCATAGCTCCTCTTTCGCTATTGTCTAAATAATTCAAAATAGACCAAGGATTATAAACTGTAGAATCCCCAAATTTATATCTATTGTACCAATCCTTCACATCATAGATACTCTTCTCTTCTCCAATTCTGGTTGATACATTTTCTCCTTCATCGCCTTAGAATAACTGCCTGACAAATTATATTTCTCTTTCAATTTATTTACTCTCTTATATAATGAATCCTTATAGGCCTTATTAGCCACCTGTCTTATATAGAACTTGTAACTTTTCATATATTTCAGGATATTCTTTTGATATAAAATCAAAAAAGACTCCTCTTGTTTTTCCCCTTAAATAAAGTAAAGTAGCTGATGAATTATTGTTGAAAAATAAAGATTAGATAGTATGCCACTCACTAATATGAGCAGGCTTATTAAAAGTTTCTTATTTTTGAATTTAATAAGAAGTTCTCCTTTCTAAATTGAATTTTGGGGATAAAAATAAGACCTATCAATGATAAGTCTTAAAATTATTTATAAAATTTTAATTAGTCTTTAACCATTGAGACCATGTAATCTTAAAGTTATCATCATTTTGAAGTGCATATTCATAGAATTTTTTTATAAATTCACTTCTTTCTTCTGCATTTTTAGATGTATTAACCGTATCATCTAGCAAGTCTTGTCCACCAATTAAAACCTGCCTGTTCATTATATCATCAAGGCTAACTCTTTTAGCATTTTTTATAATATCATACATTACCATAAAAGTAGTTGTTCTCCCAATTCCCTCTTCGCAATGAAAATGTACCCAGATATTTTGGGGTAAGGATTGAACAAATTGTACAAAATAATCAACCATATCATCACTTGGTTTTTCTTTATCTGTGACAGGTATACGTATATAAGACATGCCATTATTCTCAACTAATTGTTTCTCATTTTGTATCTTTGTAGGTATTAATTTTTGATTTTGAATTAATATTTCTTTGTTATTTTCAATACTACCCAATTTATTATTTTCATTATCTAATATTTGCTCTTTAGTTAATCCTTTGTTGGATGTATTCTTCTTATTTACCCAACTTATCGGTATTCCATTTATAAATCCATGATGCTCTTGCTTTAGATCTACAATAATTATGGAATTACTATCTATTGCCTTTTTTATCACATCTAAACTATTCTCTGAAAATTGCCCACTTCCAGAAATTTTCAAATCAGATAATCCAATTGAATTTTGTACCACATCATCTTTTATATTACTATTACACATACGAAAGTTTTTTGGCAATTGTTCTATATTAGTTGAATCAATAATAGGATTAATACTATTTGTATCAAATTTTCCTATAAAAAAATCTTTAAAGTATATAAAAAATATACTAATAATCACTATAAAAGTAACTACACATATTTTTTTCTTTCTATTCATCATATATTCTTCCCTCCCCGCTCTCATTTATATAATAATGCATAGAAATATTAATTTTATATTTTCTTACTTATCTTATCATATTCTAGAAGTTGTTCAAGTAAAGAAATTAAATATTTATACTCTGTAAGATTAACTATTCCTTCTTTATTCATCTACTTCACCCTTTCCTTGTGACTTAAAATATAATTCCAAAGCTTTTTCAATAACATCTTCAATTTCTGGCTGTTTAGTTTCAGGTGCAAAGAATTTATTGATAAGCTTAGGTTTTAATTTAATAGTTGACGACTTATTTACCTTTCGTTTTTTATTTAACTCTCCTGAAAGAATTGCATAAGCTGTATCTTCATTTAGTTTTTTTGCTTCTGAATAAGCTCTTAAACTTTCAGCTTTCTTCATATCTACTTTGAAGTTATGTTCAGAAAGAATAATTTCTACAATATATTGATTTTCCTCTGTTAGATATGAAAGAGTTACTGAAGCTGTAAAAGGTATTTCTTCCATATCCAACCTATCTTTTAACTCTTTTATAAGATTGCATATTCTTAAATATCTTGATACAGACCTCCCTGAAAGATTATAAGTTTTCCCTGTTTCATCTGCTCTTGTCAACTTCTCGCCAACTTGTCTAGAAGTTTTATTATCCGCTTTTATTTCTCAAATTAGATTCTCCAACCTTTACTGATGTTGGTATCTTGCTTTCAAAGATGTGAATATGACTTCCATATGCTTCTTGTATAATTGATAGAACTTCCTTTGACAATTTCATTCTTTCTGCATACATAGTAAGAAGTATCCCATCAACTTCAATTTTAGGGTTAATCCTTTTTTTACACTTATGATATTTTTTAATAATAACTCCAATCCTTTAGCCGAAAGATATTGAGGAGTAACAGGTATAATTACACTATCACATGCTGCAAGAGCATTAATTGTTAACATTCCAAGCGATGGAGAACAGTCAATAATAATATAATCATAAGCTTCCTTAATTTCATCAATAATAGACTTTAAAATAAGTTCTCTACTCATCACATTAACAAGTGCTATTTCTATTGCCGATAATTCTAAGTTACATGGAATAAGATCAATGTTTCCTGTTGAAAAAATATACTTATCTTTTTTAGGTAGAGTTTTCTCTTCAATAGCCAGTGACATCAGGTTATATATTGTAGTGTTAATACTATCAGTGTTATAATATCCAAAACATACAGTTAAACTACTCTGTGGGTCAAAGTCTATAAGTAAAACTTTCTTCCCCATTTCAGATAAAGCATACCCTAGATTTAAAGCTGTAACGGTTTTCTAATTTAGTCCTATTATAACAGCGCCATCTATTATTATGTAACAAAGTGGTTAGCTTTGAAATATTCTTTTTTCTGAAAGCTCAATATTGAGCTCTCCGGATTTTACGGTTGTCATTACTTTTATCCCTTAATTCACTATTGACTTATTATTAATTCAGTACTCAATTCTTTCCCATCTTTATCATAAAATTTTGTCCAATCATACATACCAAATTCTAAATCTCCTTTATATACTTTAATGAAATAATCTTCTTCTGAAATATCCTCTATCACTGTTTCATTATCCATTACCGTTTTAAAATTAGAAATTATTTTATTTGGATTGTATCCATACACTGCATATGTACTTACATTTTTATCTTCTAAACAATACCTGCCAACGCAATGATTATTTAACTCCAAAATGCTATCTATATACCTGTCAAACAAATCCTTTTTATATATCACTAATAAATATTTCTCTTTTGCATAATTATTTTCATATTTTACAGAACACAAGAAGTACTCGTCACTATATTTATTCAATTTCTTTTTTATATTTAGATCAACTATGCTATTATCACCATCCTTAACTCTTCTTTCAATATCATGAAGCACCTCATTGTATGGCACAGTTCCTCTATTGTAAACAATTCTTACTGCTACTATTATTATTATAAAAACAATAACCTTATCTCTATATTTTCTCATTTCCAAAAACCTCACCTATTAAAATTCACATATTTGTCTATGTACTACCTAATTTTATCATAATTTGGATTATTCCCTTGTCTACCCATGGAATAGAAAAGCAAAAATATTTAAGGCTTTTTATAGGTTTTATTATTCAAATTAAAGAAACCACCATAGTGGTGGTTTAAAATGCAAGTATTATTGGTCCAGGGAGCTTTCTGGGCTCATAGCATCCCAGTTGCTATGAATAATCAGTGCATTAGCAAATCCCTTAGTTAAGCATGCTATATTGAATTTAGTTTGATTTCAGATTGCAATAAGCATTTTTCATTCGATTTAATGCTTTTGTTAATAATAAACGTGAAGTAGCTAAATTTATTCGAAAGAAACCTTCACCATCTTTACCAAAGGCGGAACCCATATAAACTTCTACATTTGCTTCTTCAATAAACCATTTTTCAAGTTGCTTTTCTGTAACATCTAGATTTTCATAATTAATCCATAAAAGGTAAGTACCTTCCCTTGGCATTACTTTAAATTTAGGCATATGTTCTGATATATAAGAACGGAACATTTTTTCATTATCGTCAATATAAGAACAAGCTTCTTCTAACCAATCATCACAATAATTATATCCAGCTTCTACTGCTACAACAGAAAAAATATTAGGATTATGTATTCCAATGCGGTCAATATCAGCAGCTATTTTATCACGAATTTCTTTATTTGGAATAATCATATATGAAATAATCGTTCCTGGTACATTGAATGTTTTTGTTATAGAATTAGCACATATAAGATAATTTTGAATATCACCTTTTATTTCTAACATACTAGTATGTGTTATATTTTTGGATGATAAATTAGCATGTATTTCATCTACAAATAAATAAATATGATGCCTTAGGCAAAATATAACTAATTGTTCTAGTTCTTCTTTTGACCAAACTCGACAAGTAGGATTGTGAGGATTACACAAAATAAGCATTTTTGTATTTTCATCTACCACAGATTCTAATTGTTTAAAATCAATGCAATAACGGTCATTTTTAAAAATTAACGGACTATCAACAACAGTACGGTTGTTTTTAATAATAGCATTTCGTAAAGGTGAATATGCAGGTGTATTGATAATTACTTTATCATTAGGATTGGTAAAAGTATTTATACAAATTCCAGCAGCAATATTGATTCTAGAACAAAAAATAATCCATTCTCTTGGTATATTAATACCATTATGTTTTTTTATCCAACGTTGAATACTAGTGTAAAAAGAATCATTTAAATCTGTGTATCCAAAAACTCCATGATTTACTACTTGTGAAAATGCATCAAGAATTGGCTTTGGAGACATAAAATCCATATCGGCTACCCCTAAATGAATCAAATCATTCCTACCATACTTTTTCGCTATAGTATCCCATTTCCCACAGTTTGTATTACGTCGATCAATAATTTTATCAAAATCATATGAATATGTAGACATTTTGTCAGTTTCCTTTCATTGAAAATTATTTATTAATAGAATTCAGCTTGATTCATGGACTAATATAGACTAGGAAGTATTTATTTTTTTAAACTGTGCTGGTGTATAATTAGTGTGTTTTTTGAAATATTTAGAAAAATAATTAGGATCATTTATACCAATTTGTTCTGCAATTTCATAAATTTTAAGATCTGTTCCCGCCAAAAGTTTTTTCGCCTTTTCAATTCTTATGTCTTTCAAATAATCACTAAATGTACTTCCCATTGTAGTTTTAAACATTCGACTTAAATAAGATGAATTTACATAGAATATTTCCGAAATTTTTTTGCATGATAATGTACAGTCAGAAATATTTTCATTGATATAATCTAGAATATTATTAATTACCTTATTACTTGTACTTTGTTTGAATTTCTCTATTTTTTGTATAGTGTATTCCGCAAGGTTCAAAATGTACTTTTGTATACTTTTTATATCTTTTAACTTTAAAATATGTTTATATGGCAAATTATCTGTTGAATATAATTCATTAACACTAATTCCCATTTCCGAAATTGTATTCAATATAACATTTACAATAGATACAGATATTACAGTAATATTCGAAAACGGCATTGTGTGCTTATCTTGTATAATATCAAAAACAATATTAATCTGCTCTAATACTTTTTCTTTTATTGGAATTTTTAAATATAAGGAAAGATTATCCTCAATTTCGTGTAGGGTATCCCTAAATTGAGTGTATTGACTTTCAGAATTTAAATTAACACTTAAAATTTTATCTTGACTAAATTCTTCAATTTGCAACATCCTATAAGCATACTTGTAGGATACTCTAATATCAGTCAATTCTTCCACTGGCTTTCCTATACCAGTATGAATATTAACATTAAATTTTTGATAGATCATTGTTGTAAAATAAGAATCATAAGAATACAGGTTTATTTTTCTATTTTCACTCAAAACCACAATATTTTGATGAATATCTAAAAAAGTTATAACTCCAGATGTATTATTAGTAACTGCTTTAATAGTATCTTGAATTCTAATTGTCTGTAAAATATTCTCCTCTACATCAGATCCTAAATCAAAAGAAATTAGAAGTATATTGTAATAACCTTTATTCATATGTAGAGGGATTTCATAATATTTCAATTTATTATATAACTTTTCTTTTGAAAAGACATTTATAATCATATTATTTAAAAAATGTTGAACAATATATTCCCAATTATCCTTTAGTTTATCCTTTAAACTTATATATTCATTAAATTGTTTTTTTTCTTCAAATATATTGTATTTTATATTATTCATTACTTGAATTATTTTATCCCTTTTTATAGGTTTCAATAAAAAACCAGAAACTCCAATATCTACACCTTTTTGTGCATAGTCAAATTCATTATGTGCTGTTAACACAATTACCTTAATATTGGGATATTCTACCTTTACTATTTGCGCAAAATCAAGTCCATTTATAAATGGCATTTCAATATCTGTAATAATAACATCTGGTTTTTCTGTACTAATTAATTCCAATGCTTCATTGGCACTAGCGGCGCCTAAGGTAACTTCATAACCCAAAGCATTCCAATCAATGCATATTTCTAATAATTTTCTAGTCTTTTTCTCATCATCAACAAACATAACTCTTAATAATTCACTATTTAATTCCATATTCACACCTTTTTTTCTTTAAACTAATGGTATAATAATTTTTACTACAGTCCCATGATGTTTTTTACTATTGATATCAATTATTGCATTATTTCCATAAAAGATATTAATTCTTTCCATTGTTCCTATCAAACCAAATCCTAATCTATAATTTTTATCATTTAATTTAGCATTTTTCAAGCTAATAATTGTATCATTATCCATTCCTACACCGTTGTCCTCAACCATAAAGCAGATATTGTCTTTTTGTTTTTTCACTGAAAATCTAATCATTCCAAGACTCCCCATTGGCTTAATGCCATGATATATAGCATTTTCTATTAATGGCTGAGTAATTAATTTTAAAACTTTATAGTTAAGCACTTCTTCATCAATATCATAACTTACATTAAAAAGCGATTCATACCTTAATCGTAGAAGGCTAATATAATCTTTTACAATTTGAATTTCTTGATCCACTGTAATTACTTGACCACCGCTACTTAAACTTCCCCTATAAAAACTTCCTAAAGTTTCTATAGCCTCATAAACATGTTGGGGTTCTTCAGCCAAAGCCATATATCCAATTGCATCAAGAGTATTATATAAAAAATGAGGCTTTATTTGCTCTTGTAATACTCTAAGTTCTACCTTACGTTTAATTTTTTGCTCCTTTACTAATTTAGTAATTAATGATTGAATTTCATTAACCATTAAATTATAATTTTTTTGCAAAATTCCAACTTCACTATTGCTATATTTCACTTCAATAGTCTCAAAATCACCATTTTTCATTCCTCTCATAGCATTAATTAGCTGATAAATAGGCTTTGAGACTGATTTGGATATTAACAAATAACTCAATAACATTAATATAGCATTAAAAAACAAAACTAGTAGTGATATTGTAACTAAGGAATCTGATAGATACTTTGTTTTTTTAACAGGAAATTCAGCTATTATTTTCCAATCATGTTCTGGTATATATAGAGCTGCTGTTAATTTATCATCATGAATTTCACTATAATACAATTGGTTTTCCCCTATATTTTCTAGAATTCCTTTTGTATACAATGTTGCATTTATTCTATCAGACTGAACCATCAAACTATTATCTTGATCATATAACCCTACATAAGTGTTATTTGATGTAAAAACAGTTTCAAATAATTCATTAATAGATTTTATTGGAATATTAAATATAGCAATCCCAATAGGTTCTTGTGTTTCTAAATCATTTATTACTCTGATAGCTGAAATAAAATCTGATTGATATGTTTTCTCGAATATATTACCTGCATTATAGTATAAAATATATCTACCTCTTGCTTTAATTATTTCTTCATACCATGATGCATTCTTAATTGACTCTATAGATAGTTTTTTTCTACCTTTTTTATCAATACCATAGAAAAATTTATCAAAATCTGTAATGTAGATTGCATCTAAGTTATTATACGTATCAACTAAAGTAAATATAAAATTATCATAAATTTTACGATTTTCCAATGTCATTGGTTCTTTAAGAACATCTTTTATCCCGAACTTAAGCAGCAAATTATAATTATTATTAGCTGTGTCTATCATTTCAACAAGGTTTGTTTTTACCGATATCAATGTTTGTTTTGATGAATTATTTTGACTAACCGCTGAATAAGTTTCCAACACATAGCTATACAATAGATATGTAAAAATTATACTGGACATTATAAATAATACATAAACTAAAGCTATTTTTCGTGATATTTTTTGATTAAAAAGTAACCTTTTTAAATGGTCAAAAATTTTTTTTAGTCTATTTGTTTGATTCATTCTATTTTTATCCATATAATTATCTCCAATTTAAGATATCTATAGTTTTAATTTCCCACCCAAAAGTCATTGAATTGTAATATATTATTATATAAAAGAAAACACCAACCTTTGTTTATTAATTTACTCTCTACAAACCCATAATATCACAAGGAGGTGCTTTTTTCTATTTTCAATTACCCTATAATAATTTATCCTATAAAACCACTGAAAATTTTTAATAAACTATACTTCTTTAGAAAATTTATTCAATATACTAAATATTTGATAGAAATTCTAATGCATACTGTACGTAAAGTCTGCTGCCAAGTTCTAAAGCTTTTTCATCAATCTGAAAACATTCATGATGAAGTGGATAGGATGTGTTTGGTGTTCCATCGCATGCACCTAAAAAAGCGAGAACACCTGGAACTTTTTCTAAATAGCGTGAAAAATCTTCTGATGTAGTCATTTTTGATTTTGTAGTAAGAGCTTGCATGCCCGCAATTTTTTTAACTGCATTTTCAGCAATTTTACTGCAATAAGCATCATTAATTACAGGAGAAAGAGATTTAGTATAGTTAAGTTGTACTGAAGTATTATACATCTGTGCCGTATGTGTAGAAATTCTTAGTAAAGCATCCTTAAAATAATCCTTTAATTCAGGATTAAAATATCTAAGATTACCAGATAAGACAGCTTCTGAAGCTAAAATATTTGCTTTAGTTCCAGAGGTAAATTTCCCTACAGTTATAACTACCGAATCTAATGGATTAATTTCACGAGATACAATTTCTTGTAAATTAACTACGAGTTTAGCCCCAACAAGAAGTGCATCAGTTCCTAAATGCGGCATTGCTCCATGACCACCACTGCCCTTTATTCTTATAGTAAAATCATCAACCCCTGCCATACGTGGACCACTTTCAATAGATATTTTACCAGTAGGAAGATCAGTCATTACATGAATAGCAAATATGGTATCTACTTCATCTAAAATACCAGTTGCAATTATTTCTTTAGTAGCTTCTCCCGTTTCTTCAGCTGGCTGAAAAATGACTTTTATACAACCGTTAATACTTTGTCTATTTTCATTTAAAATTTTTATTGCTCCAAGTAGCATAGCAATATGAGCATCATGTCCGCATGCATGCATTATACCAGATGTTTTAGATTTATAACTAAATCTATTTTTTTCTTCTATAGGAAGCGCATCAATATCTGCTCGAAGAGCAATAGTCTTTCCAGGCATACCTTGAATAGTCGCAACAACCCCTGTTTCACAAATAGTATAATATGGAATTCCCATGGATTCTAATTCTCCAATAATTTTTTTGCAAGTATTAAATTCATTTAAGCTTAATTCTGGATTTTGATGAAAAAATCGCCTAAGCTCAATAACATATTTTTTAAGATCAAAAGATAATTGATTCAAAAAAACATCTCCCAAATTATTGATTTTTTCTAGCCTTTTACTGAACCTGCAATTAAACTTGACTGTACTTGTTTATTAAGTATCAAGTAAATAATAATAATAGGTAAAGTTGCAACAACTAACCCCGCACCAATTGGACCCCAATCTGTGGTATATTGTCCTACAAGGGATTGAATTCCAACCGTTAGTGTCTTATATTTAGGATTACTAACAAATACTACAGCATACATTAATTCGTTCCATGATTGCAAAAATGTAAAAATAGCAATAGTAGCAATAGAAGGGCGCATAAGTGGTAAAATAATTTTGAAAAATATTCCATAAATCGTACAACCATCTATGCAGGCTGCCTCTTCCAATTCTTTTGGAATTGCAGAGATAAAACCAGAATTAATCATTATTGCCATTGGAATTGCAAAAGCAGTATAAGGAATAATTAAAGCCCAATAAGAATTTAGTAAATGAAGATTTCGCAGCATTATAAAAACAGGTAGTAATGCAGCATGTATGGGAATAGTTATCCCCATTAAGAAGAATGTTTGCATAGGTTTTCTTAATTTCCATTTCATTCTTACCAATGCATATGAAGCCATTAATGAAAATATTGATACGAACATAATCGTTACACCTGTAACTATTATACTGTTTAATAAGTATCTACCAACATTACCTCCCATAAATGCATGTTTATAATTTTCAAATCTCCATATTTGGGGCAATCCAATCATATTACCTTGAAATATCTCCACATTATCTTTTAATGAAAATGTTATTAGCCAATAAAGTGGGAAAATTTGTATCATTGCCCAAATAGCTAATATAACTTTAATGATAATTGATGAAACTGTCTTTTTAGAAAAAGCTTTCGTCTTCATATCACAACACCTCCTTTTCTTTAAGCTTCTTTAAATGATTTACGAATAACATATGCAAATATAAAACACTCTACAATAATAAAAATAGCCATTGAACTACCATAACCATACATATTCCTTGAAAAAATTGTTTCAACCATTAAAGTACTTGGTAATTGACTAGCTCCAGCTGGACCTCCTCCTGTCATAACATATACTAAGTCAAAGTTCTTTAGAGAACCTACCACTGCAAAAATAACACAAACTTTAATAATTGGTTTTATTAATGGAATAGTAATTTTTGTTGCTTGTTGGAAAGCATTTGCTCCATCTATTTTAGCGGATTCAAACACTTCAGCTGGAATTGATTTTATTGATGCGTACATTAACAACATATGATAACCTATATACTGCCATAATACTGGTATAATAACCGATATAATAACTATAGATGTATCACCTAACCAATTTCGTGTTAATCCATCAAGATTAAGAAAACGAAGTGCCGTATTTAATAGCCCGTATTCTGGATTATATATTTTCATCCAAAGTTGTCCAATTACAACAGTAGAAATTAAGACCGGCATAAAATAAACACTCACATAAAAACGTTCATATTTAACTCCTGAAGAAAGAATAAGAGCTAAAATCAAAGCAATTGGTAATTGAACAAAAACAGATCCCGCTGCGAAAATCAAAGAATTTTTCACTGCTCTCCAAAAACCATCACTGTTTTGTAGAAATAATTCTTTATAGTTTTCAAATCCAATAAATATTTTATCTCCAATTCCATCCCATGCATGTAAACTATAGTATGATGACATAAAAATCGGCATAATAATAATTGCTGCAAAAAACAATAATGCAGGAAATAAGAAAAAAAAGATTGCTTTTTTATCTGAAAGAACTCGATTCAAAATTAATTCCTCCTTCTGTATATTAATCAAATAAACCTTCTATGGTTATTCCACAAAAAGTAATTTAGTTGAACTCCGACCACAATATATAGCAAGGATCTTCCACTCTAATTATATTAGAAGTGGAAGGTTTCCTTTAAATAACTATTTAATCATTTAATTTTTTAAGTTCTTCAACATATTGTTCAGGTGTAATTTGACCGATAAAGAGCTCTTGAAGTTTATTTAAGTATACTGTTGCATCTTTTCCTTCCATTAGGTTGTCCCACCAAATAGTATAACTACTTGCATCTTTCGTCATATCATAAATATCTGCTAATAATGGATTAATACTAGACTCATCTACTTCAACATTTGTATATGGTAAAAGACTAGAACCAATCAAATATTTTCCAACTGCCAATTCATATGCAATATATTGAGCTATTTCTGCAGTTAATTTCGGATCTTCAGTCTTTTTGCTTACTGCAAATCCACTATCCGGCCCACCTGTAAAATCTTTCGCACCTGCCTTACCGTCTTTAAACACTGGGAAAGGAGCTACTACAACTTTATCTTTCACCTTAGATGTATCTTTATAAACACGAGTTGCAGTCCAACTTCCATTTAAATACATTGGAATCTTACCTTCAAAAAATGGAACTTCAGATTCTTCACGAGAAATTCCCGCTGAGCCTTCTGGAAATGCCCCTAAATCAACAAGCTCTTTAATTGCATTAGCAGCCTTTAGATATCCTGGATCATCAAAGCTTACTTCTTTACTCATTGTTTTCTTAATTCCTTCGCCACCTACTGCACGTAAAGCAAATAAATCTTGATACATAGCAATAGTCCATGATTCTTTAGCTCCTACAGTTAATGGAGTAATACCATTTTCTTTGAATTTTTTAACCGCATCAATTAAATCATAATAAGTTTCTGGAATTTTTATAGAATATTTATCAAACATTTCTTTATTATAAAACATACAAGCTACTGATTGATCTGTTGTAAGTGCATATGTTTTCCCATCAGCTTGAAATCCTTTTAAAACCTCTGGAGTTAAATGAGATTTATATTCATCTGTAAAATATTCATCTAATGGTAAAAGCCTATCTGCTGAGATAAAAGGTTTAATGAACCCGTGGCCCCAAGTATAGAAAATATCTGGCGTTTCATCTGCAGCAATGGCAGCCTTTATCTTAGTTTTATATGACTGATTTTCAGCTGTATCTACTTCAATTTTTACATTAAATTTCTCCTCAGCCTGCTTAACAATTTTATCTATAACAGCTTTATTAGGGTCATTGTCTCCACCAAAAATATGCCAAATTTTTATTGTCTTAACGTTTTCATTTTGAGCAACATTTCCGTTTACTTGCGAATTCTTTTCTCCTTCACCATTTTTTGCACCACATGCTACCAAACTCATTAGTATAGCAATAATACATATAATACATGTACCTTTCTTGAAAAATTTATACATTAAACCACCTCCATAATTTAATAATACATTTATTTTATATGAATATTATTTAAAAGAAAATGTACTTTTAATATTATATATGGTAAAAACATGACAAAAAAATAAGTAGTAAAAGTATCATAATTTACTTCTGGAATCTCGTTACATTTTATAGTAATATTATTACTTTTCTATAATAGTAAAATTTAGCTCATACGTTAATATTTAATCAATTCTATCCAATTAATCATGGTATCTAAAGTAAGTTTTGTATTTCCTATATTGCAATGATTAGAAGCACATTCTTTGTCTGTAAATAGTCTGAAAGTTAAAGAATGTACATTACTCAAAGAATTTAATTCCTCCTGAAAAAGCTTGTAATCAATAAAATGATCTTGATTTGCTCCTATCACTAACATATCTTGATTAATCAAATGCCCCACATCTATCATTTGAAATTTATTCAATTTTACTACATACTCATAAGGAGATTTTGCATCATAAGCATACATACCGTGCTTGATTCCCCAGTCTACTGTAGTATCTTTTTTTGCCTTCATTTTAAAAGCTAAATTAAATATAGGCGCTGCGTGAAGCTTCATTAATATCTTTACTACTTTTTGAAACCATTTTGGAAACATACCTAATGCAACAAAAAAGAAGTTAGGAAAAATAGACCATGCGATTACTCTCTTAATTCTCTTTTCATAAGCCGCTGCTCTAGGTGCTAGCATTCCACCTAATGATGCACCTATAATAGTAACATCATCAAGTTTAAGATAATCTAGTATAGTTGTTACCGGTTTTTCCCACTCATATGTAAAATGTTTTCCCTGGGTACGCATAACCCCTCCTTGTCCCGGTCCTTCAAAAACATATACATCAAAACCATTCTCTGCAAAATATAGCATTGCAAAAAATAGTTCTTCCATATAAGAGTCATTTCCACCATGAAGCAAAATAGTATCCTTCTTTTCTCCTACTGCTTTTGTATATAACACTGGAAGTTTTACTCCTTCATAGGGGACTTCATAACGAATTACAGTCCCATCTTCAAAATACTCTTTATAATAATCATAAAACATACTCGTAGCTAATTTATAATGTTTCTCTTTATCTGGGTCTCCATCATACATAAAAAATTCACTCATTCTATAATATGCAATAGCTTCTTTTATTCTTCCTTCACTCTCAGCCTGAGCCCCTATACCGATCAACTCTTTTTTCCATGTTGCACTATCTTTGATTTTATCAGCAATTTTCATAACATCTTCCAAATCACCCTCATTCCACATTACAACACGATTTAATTGAAAATTGAAATTAGGTTGTTCATTTAAATTATGCAATCCTTTTGCAAAAGTAATCTTATCTTTTTTCATTTTATCTTATCTCCTATCTTAAATTTAAAAGACATAGTCTTTTATTCCTTTGACTATGCCTTATTATAATTAAGAATTTAAAATAAAACTTCTAAATAATAGCTAAGTTTCAAATACTATAACACTTTATAAGATTTTTATCATATCCGTAAAAAATATTTTTTATTATACCTGTATAAATCTTACGTCTTTTCGAAATCCATTTGCTGTAATTCCAAACATATTCTTATTAGTTGTAGCAAAATGTGATGGGCTATGAAAACCAGCCTTTATGCTTGCTTCTGTAATATTTTCTCCTGCTAATATATATTCGTAAGTCTTTGCTATCTTTATCATCACAAGAAAGCTATTTAGTGATATCTTTGTCTCTTCCTTAAATAAATGAGAAAGCCTACTTTGAGATAAGAACACCTTTTTGCCCAACTCACTTATCATACCTTCTGTTATTTCTTCTCTATCTCGTAGCAAAGACAATACTTTTTTGATTCTATCGTCTTTAATATATGGTCTCTTTGTATCTAAATGACAAGCGCTTAGTATTCTTTCATAAGTATTAGAATAGGTCTTTTGTACTTGATGAACATCTTTTCTGCTTTCCATATTCTCATTCCAAATTTTCTTAATTTCCTGTACAGTAGCTAAATTCAAAGTATAGTAGGGAATATTCTCTAAATATTTTTCTTCAATTTCCTTAGCTATATCTGTAGTTTCATCAAATAGGTATAATAAAAGATCATTTCCATTGCTTTCAATGGTATGAGATACATTTGAAGAAATCATGATACCTTCACAAGTCACCTGTTCATCTTCAATAAAACAATTAATTTTTCCACTTAAGCTAATCAGTAAATGCTTTGCCCAATGCTTATGCTTTTCTGGATCGTTATAATCAGCTAATAAAAGCACATGATCCATGGCCCAAAAAATTTCTGTCATAGTCTCACCCCTTTTACCCGTTTTAAAGCATTAATTTTTGTCCATATAAAAAAGTTCCCAATTATAAACACTCTAAATAATTAACCAATAAGATAATAATTGGTGCTGCAAAAAGCATTGTAATTGCATATTTCAGATTATATTTAAAAGTTACATTAACAGTCTTTTCGCCTATAGTGTCTGCAACTATAACTGCAAAAGGAACAAAGGGAGAAATGCTCATGGCAATATACCAACAAGTTAGTAAAGTTAATGCAAAGGCGACATTTGATAATCCTATAATTCCAGGTGTAATAGTAAGTGCTAAGGTAGTTATTGTAACCATCATATGAACCCCACATAAACTTAACAACATTGTTGATAATATAAAAATTTGAATAATTATATACAAAGGGAAATTATTTAGATAAACCAGTACACTTCCAATATTTTCTTTAATGGGAGTATAAGCTACCATTGAACCAAGAAAGCTTGTTGAAATTAAAAATGGTAAAAAAGTTCTAAATAACTTTCCATTGATTTTAAATATTGCCCATGTTTAATTGGAAAAGAAATCATAGGTATAGCAACAAAGAGTACCGGTATACCGATACTCTTTATTAAACTATTATACCAAATATCAAAACTAAGATTATATTTAAATAAAATCAAGTGTGCCACACAAAGGGAAATTAGCGAAACATATAATTGAAAACCTCTTGTCATACTAAGGGATGACATTAATAAAAACAACATACTTATGGATGTAAAGAATACAAATATACTATCCTTTAGGACCCCAAATTCATTTACATAAACTAAAATAAAAATGAAATACATACTAATATAATATATCTTTCTCATCAAACTAAACCTCCATTATATTAATTATAAAAGTTAAGAGATTTATAATCATCCATATCGATAATTTTATATCATCCAAATAGAGAGAGGTCTCATATTCAAAGGCGCTCTATAATGTCCGTCATTATCCCATGCTGCAGGAGTTCTAAACTGTAAACCAGTGTTATCATAAATCAAATTCCTAATATTATTTGATAGTTCTCTTGCCTCCTCATTAAAACCAAATTCTAGTAACATATCAACTAAAATCCAATTTGAACCAACTAGAACTTCGTTTACTTGCATCTCATCTCCGCCATCTTTTTCATATTTACATTTTCCAGGCTCAGCTACTAACAACGCACCATATTTACCATCAGCATAAGCCTTAACATTATTCTCATATATACTTAAAATATGTGATTTTATCTTCTCATCTGGAAGCAAGTTATTAATACCCGCTTTTTTCGCTAACAAAATACCTAATAATGAATCTGTCATAGTAGCATTCTTATATTTTCCTAGTTCATTGGTATTGTAGTACTTTCCATTCCAAAGAAGATTAGTAGTTTTCTGGCTTTTAACTAATTTATCATCATAATATGAGACTGATGTATCATTGAATTTTTCAGCAAGTTTCTTCATAATTGCCCAAGCAGCAACACATAAGCCACCACAATAAATAGAAACTCCTTTCATGTCTAGATTATCCCAAGTACTATCCCCAAATTCTGTATGTCGTGGAACTCCTATGTCGAAAACATCTTGTTTTGCCACAAAATCCATGATAATTTTCATAATTTCATACTCTTTCTCTGTAATCTCCTCTTTGCATAAGCTTTTATGCAAATAAAAAGCACAAACGAAAGATGGATTATGATCTATCCACATATTGGGATTATCTCTAAAGTTATAACCATTTAATCTAACAAATAAATCTTCTGCACAACCTCCGAAATCATGTGGAAGTTTTCCATAAACTAAGTTGTCTTCTTTTTTACCATTTCTATAAATCATATTTTTATGGTTATCAGCTAAGATTGCACTTGATAGATAATCCTTAAAAACACTTTCTGCAAGTTCTGGCCAATTCTTAGTAAGTGCAGGAAAAGCATAAACCCATAAATCAAGAGTATTATAATAATAATATCCAGTATCAAAGCCTTCTAATACACCATAATGAATTTTATTATCAAGTTTTTTTGAATCCTCATCATGTCCATCAACTGGATCAGTAACTAATGTTGAACCTCCACCCGGTACAAAATAAAGTTCATTGATCTTTGCACCTAATACTTTTTTATCTAAAATTTCATTGTCATTAAAAACTGAATCATGGTATATATCAATTTGTTTTAACCATTCTTCATTATTTTGTAATGCATAATTTGCTAGTTCAAGAGTCCTACTGCAATCTTTTTCGAAATATTCTGTATATGCCTTATACCAGCTTCTTCCCATTCCAAAAGTTGTAATAGGCATGTCCATAGTAATACCAAATACTAAAGATGCTTCTTTGCCTAATAACTCAGTTTTTGCTGCTACTGCGCTACAAATAGGCTCATGCCAATGAGCCTCCCAACCTTCACAATTATTGCTAAGGGCTCCTTTGCTTTGAAAATCATACTCAACTTTACCAATAGTTTTTAACTGGTCTTTATCCTGGAATCCAGTAGTCATTTTAGATTCTCTAAAACAGCAATCAAAAGACGGAGTCCATTGATCTCCAGCATCCATAGAAATCATAATATTTCCATTCATATCTTGTTTTCTATTTCCAACCATAGTTTTACATTGCATTATGTGTATAATATTATTGTCTTCATATTCAACTTTTCCTGTATTACCACCATTTTGATGTGATGGCCAAAGCTTATCCTGTCTCTGTTCACTTGTCATATAAGAGTTTTTCCATCCCAAAAGATTAGGCCAGCAAAGTCCAATACTTACATCTACTTTAGATTTAGTTTTAGGAATTAAATGAACATTAAATAATGTAATAGGTAAAATTGAATCTTTATAATTATGCGGAATCATTGGAGAGTAATATTCTAAAATTAATTCAAAGGGCATATCTTCTCTATTATATTTTTCATATACTTTTGGAAAAAGCGCAGTATATTCTACATCATTATTACTAAAGTCATCCTTTGAGATTCTAATCTTTTTATAACTTATTTTACTATCACATTCCCACCTAATCATAAAAAAGGCAGAATCAATAGCTTCATTGATATGTACACCTTGTTGTAAATGCCAACGACTAAAATACCCCAATGCATCTCTTGAAAAATTTGAAGTACCAATTCCTCCTAAAAATGGACCATTTATAGGGCCGTCATCATGGCTTCCTACTTTGGGTTTATATGGAGGATTACAGTCTTTATTTTTAACATGTTGAATTCCATAATCCAAAGCATTTCTATAAGTTTCTTGGGAATAATAATTACTATTTTTATCAAATCTGAACGAAAAACCATATTCCTTTGCCTTTTCAAATCTTTCAAAAGTATTTTTCAATAACATAACTGTTTTCTCCTTTTTCAATTCTTTAAAATGGTTAGAATGTCTATATTTAGTTTATAATACTTGTTTAGTATTTACAAACTTCCATATCTAATAATTTACCTAAGATTTCAAGTTCCTCTGCAACATTTGCATAAATAACAACAAAGTGGGGTTCCCATCCATCTTTAACACTTCTATTTACTAATTCTCCTGCATCTGAGTCAGTTTTAATAACTAATGATGTTCCGCAGAATTGTTTCGGTACGTCTAGTGCTTCCCCAGTAGAAATAAAAAATCTAAATTGCCCATCTGGTTTTCTACCAATCCTAAATATAGTAATTTCATCAGCTGGTTTACATCCAAATTCCATTGTTGGTCCTACTTTTCTATTAGGATGAACACCTATTTCGCAACCAATATCCTGTCTAGCTAAAGAACATGCTGCTGTTCCGCAGTGCCAAAAAGTCACAGTATTATCTTTTTCGTCTAATGATACAGGATCTCCAAAGAAAGTTGGTCCCCCAGATAGTTCTATTCCTATATACATTGAAATTGCACCAAACAAGTCTGATTCACAACTTGCTGCAATATTTATATCATTTAACATCCCAAGTACAGCACAAACCGGTGTACCATATTCCACAAAATAATCTGGCCAGCATCTAGATGCTAAAGCTTTGATGTTTTTGGAATCTATAAATTCTTTATAGGCTTTGTAAAGTCTTGCAAAAGCATCTACATTTTCCTCAGGTAGTTTATCTAAACCGATCATTTTAGATCTTGCTTCTGTCAAAACATCTTCATATTCTTCTTTTTTATATGTTTTAGCTTTTAACATTAATTCTCTAGCTTCAATAGATTCTAAATTTGATCCGAAAGCTCTTGTAACTTCTGAATCTAATGCTCTACCAAAACCAAATCCTTGAGGAGTTTGTCCAATAGCCGCAACATTTAATGAACGTAAAGATTTTTTAATCTGTGCCGCACGAATTGTTGCTTTAATTTTTGAAATAACTTTTTCTTCAGTCGGTGCACCAAATATATATTCAAAATTTTCTCTTCCTAAATGGTGCATAGTATTTCCTGCTGAATATGCACCTGTTAAAGAATTTAATCTAAGCCTTCCGCCATCAATTACAGGTTCTCTTAAAGTCCACAGAAGTATAGGACAGTCAAAAGCTCGTAGAACCTCACTAGCATAAGCTGAATTAGCAAAGGTATTGTTTTGCAATACAATTAAATCTGGATTAATTTCTCCTAAATAAGATATTAAATCATCAATATTTAGTAAAGGCTCTTCAGGATAAACACCTTTATCTGTTAATGATTTCATCATCTCTATTGATTTTTGAAACTGTTTATTTGCACTCTCTAGATGGAAAGTTGGTACTCCTATTGGAATATAAGCAACTTGAAAACTTGACATAATTTCATCCTCCTATTATAAAAACATAAAAAATCCTGATATCAACAACACGCCATAAACAACTTTTATAAATACTTTTTCATCTATAGAATTATGAGCCTTGTTACCTAATAACATTCCCACAACTAAAAAAGGAATAGTACATAGTAATAGCTTTAATACAGATCCTGTTATAAGACCACCATAAATATTTTTACCAATTATTACAGAATTCAAGGATAGCCAAAGTAGGCATATGGTAGCTCTAAAATTACTTTTGTTTGGAAGAGCTTTTGAAGCATATATAACTACAAATGGTCCGCCGCTTCCAAAAGCACCATGTATAATTCCTCCTAAAAATAGAATAAGGTTCATCACATATTTATTTAATGAAATTGTTTTAGCATCACTTCTAAAACTTGTGTATAATCCTCTAATGGAGACCACAATCATAAATACTCCAAGTATCCATTTCAATATATTTTCAGGAAGTTTACTGAAAAGTATCATCCCTATAGGAAGTCCTAACCCTACGAATGTTACAATTCTTATAAACTCCTTCCATAAAATATTTTTAAAATCAATGATAATTACATAAAGCGCTAATATCCATGCCAGGATAACTAATGTGGGAACTGCCGTTTTAATTCCAACTAGTAAAACACAGAAAGGAAGGGCCAAGACTGTGCAGCCAAAACCCGTAATCCCTTCAAGAAAATGAGTAATTAAAACTACCACTCCAAATAGTAGTATAGATACTAAAGTCATATTATTTTAAATCCTTGTACATCTTAATTAAACTTTCCTTATTCATAGCCACAGGATTGTTTAACATATTGGGATGCATACTTAGTTCTGCTAAATTTTCAATATCTTCATCTTTTATTCCGGCATTAGAAAGTGTAGTTTTTACATTTAGTGCTCTTTTTAGGTTTGAAATTTCATCAGCCATTTCATATGCATCTTTAAAACCTATTTCTTTTGCAAAATTATTAAGTCTTCCATTTTCAGCTTCTGCATTTATTTTTGTAAAGTAATCAAGAGTGAAAGCACAAGCTTCCCCGTGAGGCATATGGTATAAACTTGTTAATGGGAATGAACAAGCATGAGGACCTGTGGTTTTAGGCAAACCAAAAGCTAGTCCTGCCAATAAACTTGCTTCACACATTTTTTCTTTTGCTTCTATATCATTTGCATCGTTATATGATCTTAAAAGATATTTAAATACAAGTCTAGTTGAATGTTGTGCTACTGCATCACAAATTGGTTGGTGATGCTTACTCCAAAAACCTTCAAGTGCATGAGCTAAAACATCTAATCCTGTTGAAGCAGTTACAAAATTAGGCACTGTAGTAGTAAGGATTGGATCAACTATAGCACACAATGGGTAAAAGTTATCACTTACCAAAGGAGCTTTCTTGCCTATATGTGGATTTGAAAGAACTGAAACAGGTGTAACTTCACTTCCAGTACCAGCAGTAGTTGGCATAGCTATCAGTGGCAAATGATTCTTTGGTAATTTCTTTTCCCCGTTGTGATAAGGAACTATTGAATCTTCAGTCATACAAATGCTGGCAGCAGCTTTGGCACAATCTAAAGAACTTCCACCTCCTAAAGCAACGACAAATTCCAAATTATTTTCTCTGATCAATTTAGCACATGCATCCACATTATCAACAGTAGGGTTTGGAACTATGTCTGAAAAAACCTTTATTAATAACCCCTTAGAATGTTCTACTATTTTATCAGCCATTTTATTTTCTAAAAATATAGGATCACTTACTAATAAACCATTCTTCAAACCTAAGTCTGTGAAAATATCATATAAAGACTCTATTTTATTATTACCAAAAATTATTTTAACGGGTTGAGAATACGTCCAATCCATCTTTACCACCTCTTAATTTTTTTCTTTTTCCAATTCGCTAACTTTATTGTAAGCATTTTTTAGAAAGTCTTGTCTCCAAGGTTCTAAATCTTGTGTAAATTCAGTATTTACAAAAGCATCTACCATTTCTATACCAAGCTCTGGTGCAACAATCCATCCGCCCATAGTCATTATATTAGCATTATTTATAGCTCTACATTTTTTTGCAGAATAAACACTTTCAACAGCAACTGCATAAACACCTTGATATTTGTTTGCAACTATAGCCATTCCAGCTCCAGTACCACAAACTAAAATACCTCTTTCAAATTCTTTGTTTTGAATAGCAGTTGCTATTACAGGTGCTACATCATAGAAAGGTTTAGGACTTTCAATGTCTTGAGTACCTGCATCTGTAACTTCATGGCCTAATTCTAATAAATGAGCTTTTACAGCCTCTTTTAAAGTAAAACCTGATTTGTCTGAACCAATAATTATTTTCATGTGAATCCCTCCATAATTAAATCATATAACTTCTAATTAACTTACATAAATCACAATACCCAGAAATAAAGGTTGAAAGTGTATCTCTAAAGCCATCATATTTTTCAAAATCTTTACTTTCCATACCCTTTTCATCAAATGCTTTATAAAACTCTGGTATTTTCCTTAGTTGTTCCATATATTTTTCATCTACACATTCATCTATTCTATTTAAAACTTCAATATCACAACCATTAAGCTTTTTATGCCATCCATAGTTGATAGTTTGTGCTAAATCTCCACCAATAAGTGTTGACCAATGGTAATGATTACGATTTGCAGCGGATAATAATCTAGTTCTATATCCTCTTTCTTTATAAATACGATATGCCTCTTTTATAACTGCAATTCCTGCCCACTCAAGACATTCAGGATCAACAATCATACCTGTTTTGTTTACATATCTCTTTAGACTGTCATCTGTTCTACCAATCATTATTGTGCAAACAGGTGCCATTTTTTCTGTAGAAAGTCCTTCAGCTTCTCTTCTAGCCATTCCTCTTTCTACCGCCTCTGCTACTGCCACTGCTTGAGCTACTGTGAATGAAACAGTTGCATTTATGCTTACCCCTTTATATGTAGCTTCTTCCATTGCTTTAATACCAGCTGCTGATGCAGGTATTTTAACTTGCATATTTTCCCCTAAACTATTAAGCATTAATGCTTGTTCAACCATTCTATCAGCACTTCTATAATATATTGCATTTGTTTGAATAGACAATCTACCTTTTTTCCCTTTATATTTTTCAAAAATAGGTAATAATTTTTTAGCTCTTAGTTCTCCCATCTCATGAATTAAAGCCCAAGTAATCTCATCTTCTGATGCCTCTGGCATTTCTTCAATTAATGCTTTAATACGATCTTCCCATATTGAAAGTTCACTTTTAATTACGTTCCCAACAATAATAGGATTGCTTGTTGCACCTACAATTCCTCTTTCTAAACCATAATTTAATTCTTCTTCACCACAAGAATCCATCCAAATATCTGTTTCAGGGAATTTAACTGCTGATTCATGTAATTTTCCTTTGAATTCACTCATACTACTTACCTCCAATTTTATAATATTACCTAAAATGTATAATTTTCTATAATTAATTTATGATTATTCTTTAACTGTGCCATCCCAAGCATCTCTAAATACGCCTAATCCATAATTAGTGAATGGATGCTCAAAGCTTGCTTGATAAACACCTATCCCACATGTAACTATATCTGCACCAAGAGCAGCAAATTCAGCAATTTGTTTGCCATTTCTTACTGCTGCTACTATAATTTCAGTTTTATAATCAAAATTTCTATAAATATCTACAATGTCAGCAATATAATCTGCTGTATCACCACTGTTTTCTTTCCAGCCAACAAATGGAGATACGAATTTTGCACCAAGTTTTGCAACAGGAATAGATTGTGATGCAGAGAAAACCAAAGTAACATTTGTACGAATTCCCATTTGTTCTAACTTTTTAGCAGCAATAAGCCCTTGTTCACAACATGGAATTTTAATAACATAGTTAGGTGAATAAGAAGATACTTCTTTTGCTGCTTCAACAATATCTTTCCATTTATCTAAATGAGGATTAATTTCAAATGAAACAGGAAATTTATCTATTCCTTCTATGCCCTCTTCTCTTATCCATTCTGCCACTTCTTTAACAACTTGCATGAATGGTTTTCCACTCATTTTTATATGTTTTGGGTTTGTAGTTACCCCATCGATACAATAATTCTCATATGCATATTTGATTTCCTCTAATTTGGCACTATCTAAAAAATATTTCATGATTTTTATCTCCTTCTTTTATAAATTTCATATTTAAGCTTTTCAATAAGGTACACTCTATCTTAATATTAAAACATCTTCTTCTAAGTATGTTTTTCCATCAATTTCAATAGGTATATACTTATAATTTCCTGTATAAGTTAAGTTTTCATATCCAGATTCAGTGATTAAAATAGTATTTTCTACTTTAGTACCTTGAACCGTCGGATTCCAACCATATGCCTCATTGGCTCTTACAGTATGGTCAACATCACTCATACCTTTTAACTCTCTTGGTACATACCCCGTTATGCCTCCTTGATGATGTAACTTCCATTCACCTTCAAAACTTTCTTCTTTATAAGCATTCATTGCCTTTTCAAATATTTCTCCAATATTTCTACCAGGTGTTGTATTTGCTAGGAAAGTTGCATCTACATAAGCAGCTGCCCTTTGGCGTCTTAGCATCTCGTCTCCTGGATGCTTTAATGCAACCATTCTAGTTGCAGAAGCTATTAATCCATCTCTTCTTGTACAAACAGCAATAAGTGCATAATTTTCTAATTCATTTCCTGCAGGAACTGGATGACGATAACTTAAAGCTCTATCATCAAATGCAACCAATATTGTAATAGGTTCTAAATCACTACTCCACATTTTTTTAGAAATTTCACCTGCAAGTTCATATTCTGTGATTCCCTGTTTTAAGTTATAACAAATTCCTTCTAAAATAACTGCTGTTGTCTTACATATATCACGATATCTTTCTATGTCGTAATCACTTAAAACAGTTCTTAATTGAAACAACTCTGAACTAACTGAACCTTCATCTAATATATCTTCTTTACCACATATTTCATTGATAATTTCAACTTTTTCCCTTGGGCTTTGCCAAGGATATTCTTTAAGAATTATGTCGGGATTTTCACCACATTGTTCTCTATACAATCTATTTACTTCAATATTATCAGCTACCAGATAAACCTTATCTAATGTAATGATTAAACTTCCACAGGCAGCTGTGCTAGCCAATCCAATAAAGCCTCTTCCACCAGTTAACCAACTAAAATGATTTTGGTTATTAATTATTAATCCTTTAGCCTGTTTATCACCAATTATTTTTCTTAATGATTTTATTTTCTGGCGGAAATCCTTTAATTTTTTTTCACTAATCATTACTCATTCCACCTTACCTTCTTCATTTCAATTGCTTTTTTTGCTGCTTCAACAATGTTACTTGCCTTTAACTGATATTTTTCTTTTAAGAATTCTGTAAAGCCAACTTCACCAAAATGATCTTTCACACCTACTCTTTGCATAATAGTAGGATAGTTTTCACCAAGAAATTCTGCTACTGCTCCACCAAGCCCATTAATAACTGAACCATTTTCTGCTGTAACAACTGCATTTGTTTTCTTAACACTATCTAGTAAAAGTTCTGTATCTAAAGGTTTAACTGTATGGATATTGATTATCTCTGCATCAATGCCTCTTTCTTTTAACATTTCTCCTGCTTCAATTGCTTCTGCAGTCATAATACCACTTGCTACAATTGTCACATCTTTACCTTCTCTTAATACAATTCCTTTTCCTAATTGGAACTCACAATTATCATCAAAGATCTGAACTGCATTTCTACGTAATAAACGAATATAAACTGGTCCATAGTGCTCCAAAATTTGTGGAAATGCTTTTCTTAATTGAGCACTATCTGTAGGTTCAAATATAACCATACCGGGAATATTTCTCATTATAGCAACATCTTCCATACTCATATGAGTACCACCATTTAATTCCGCAGTAACACCAGGATCACTACCCATAATTTTTACATTAAGTCCAGCATAAGCAACGGATAATGTTACCTGATCACATACACGCCTTGTTGAAAAAGGAGTAAATGTATGAGTAAATGGGATTTTACCCATTGCAGACATACCAGAAGCCACACCAATCATATTAGCTTCCGCAACACCTACATTGACAGTTCTGTTTGGGAAAGCTTCTTGAAAACGTCCTGTCCCAGCTGCTTTCATTAAATCAGCTTCTACAATAGCAATCCTTTCATCTTTTTTTGCATATTCTATTAATAAATCAACATAGGTTTCTCTCAACCATTTTTCCTCTAATACCATGTTATGCTTCCCCCTTTTTCAGCAACTCTAATGCCTTTTCACACATTTCTTCTGAAACTGCCATATTATGCGAAGCTATCATGTTTTCACAAAAATATCCGCCCTTACCCTTAACTGTGTCTAATAAAATCATGGAAGGTTTGCCTTTTATTTTCTTCGCAATATCAATAGCATGTAAAATTGCATTAATGTCATGTCCATCAACACTTTGAACATGCCAACCAAAAGCTTCCCACTTTAAATTTAATGGTTCTAATCCATTTACTTCTTCTACATATCCATCAATTTGCATTTTATTATAATCTGTAAATGCAATCACATTATCTAATTTTCTACTTCCACCTAGCATTGCTGCTTCCCAAATTTGTCCTTCTTGTGACTCTCCATCACCTATTATTGTATAAATATATAAGTCTTTACTGTCCATCTTTGCTGCAACCGCCATACCAATTGCAGCTGAAAACCCTTGTCCAAGAGATCCTGTAGACATATCAATTCCATTAGTTAATCTCATGTCACAATGACTTGGAAGATTTGTGTTTGGAGTATTTAGAGTGTCTAAATCTTTAATATCTAGAAATCCTTTTAATGCTAATGTAGAATAAAGTGCTGGTCCAGCATGGCCTTTTGATAATACGAAGCGATCTCTATCTTCCATTTTGGAATTCTTAGGATCAACATTCATCACATCAAAATATAGGGCAGCTAATACTTCACATATAGATAAGGAACCACCAATATGCCCCACTCCTAGATTTCCTATTGACTTAATAGTCAATTCACGTATTTCATTTGCTTTTTCGTAAATCATTTCAATATTTTTTTTCATATTATTCATTCCTTCTTTAAGATGAATTTTTATAAACTTTTGCATACTGATTAATTAACATTATATCGAAAACGATATTTTAGGGTATCTTAAGCCCAAAGTACAATTAACATATGAATATCTTCTAACATTTATAATATATATCTTTTCCAAGACCTTCTTTTGGCTTGTTAGTAACATTTTCATAAATATTAATATGAATATTATTGTAATTACTAAAATTGCAATACTTATTGGTCTTTTAATAAACATCTTCATGCTACCTTCAAATAAAATCATAGAACCAGTAAAGTTTCGTTCTGTAATTGATATTAATGTTGATCAATCTATTTCTTTAAAGGTTTCATTTACAATACCAATTATATCGTTTGCGATATAACCAGTCAACAATTTTTGTTATAATTTCCACTTTTTTATTAATCTAGGTTTAATGCAATAAATTTTTTAATTAATAATATTGTAGTATTCTTAGGAAATAATCCAATCCTAGTAAAGCATATTTTTGCTTTACTAGAACATTTTAATTATTTAAAATAAACGCTAAAATTTTGACACTTAAATCGTTATTGAGTCAAACAACGCTTTAAAGGGTGAATCTTTTCTATAAAATACGGGTATATTCCCAAGTTGAGCCGGAACCGTTACCATTCCGCCACTGTAACTTTCTTTGCTAAATAAGTGAATCCACTCATCTTCAGGCAAATACACTTCCCACTCCGTAACATTTTCTTTATATACCGGTGCAACCAGCAAATCTCTACCAAGCAGATATTCATATGCTATATCCAAGCATGCTTCCGCATCATAATGCATGAATAAAGGGCGTATAGCTCCGATACCCTTTGTTGCATTTTCTTCAACCACATGTCTAATATATGGCTTCAATTCTTTTCTTAATTGTGAAAAGGCCGCGAATTGTTTCAGGCAGTGATCACTGTCATCATATTGAAAATTCTCACTCGGTCTGTTGCACTCATGGGTTCTCATATAAGGTGTAAACACGGAATACTCAAGATATCTGAGCATTAATTCTTCTGTACGTACATTGTCAAACAGTGAAGTATATCCCCCGATATCAAAGTGTGTCAGTCCGTTACCAAGAAGCCCCAATGATATAGCTGCAGGTATCGTTGACGCCAAACCATCATGAATAGTGAAATCAACGCTTTGGTCACCGGCCCACATCAATGTGCAGTATTTTGCATTTCCTACACCGCCGGAACGCATAAAGTAGACTATCTCACCTAATTTTCCACTTTCTTTAACCGCCTGGTAATTGCATTTTGCCCAAAGGGCAGGATATTGATTGTGCATTTCAAATCCCCTTTTGCCATTGTAAAACAACGCATCTACAGGAATATACTCACCAAAGTCAGCCATCCAGCCACTGATACCCAAATCAATCATATTCTTTGTGATAATTTTCTTATACCATTCCATTGCTTCGGGATTGGTGAAATCTATCGTTCCGCAGAAAAATTCTCCGAAATCGCAAATATAAGCTTCACCCTTGGAATTCTTAATGAAATATTCATGCTCTAGGGCATAATCAAACAAATCCGTTCCTTCCAACAGGTATGGGTTGATATATGCCAAAAATCGAATATTGTCCTTTGCCAATTCCCCAATCAGTTTTTCAAACTCAGGATAGGCTTCGTCACTCTTTTCCCATTTCCAAAACAACCTTTTTCCAAAGGATGTAATTTTCTTGCCAACCCAATCCTGACACCATACGCCGTTAACATTAATGCCGTATTGTTTTGCCTGTTTCACCTTTTCATAGACTACATCGGTTCCCCCTTGCATACCCAAAGTTACGCCGTCCAGTAGCCAATCAGGCAACATAGGCTGGGTACCAAAGCTCTCAGTAACAATGTCCATAATATCAATAAAAGATGTACCGGATTTAATAAATATAGAATTGGGTTTTCCCCACACACAAATTTGTGTAGTTTCATCCTCGGAAAAATCAAAATCACTATAATAAGATGTATCCATATGAAAGATATACTTATCGCTTGATATAAATGTCGGCTGTGGAAAATTCGTTGTATAATAGTCCCCACCACCAATTCCCATTTGATCTGCCTGGAAGGTAATTAAAGAGGTGTGGTCACGACCCACTCCCGGTTCAGAGGTCCAAATTGGGAAATTGCGACCCTTAAGATTCAAATATGAAAACTGTTCACCACAACCGAAAAATCTTTCTTCTTTTCTTGATTTCAATACAAAGAACATTCGGTTGATTCTATCATCCATTTCAATATTATCAATGACAAAACTATTTCCTTGTAGCTTCATTTGCAATGTTACTTTATAGTCGCAGTTACTGAAGGTTGCACAATCACCATTGAAATCAACGTTCTTTAGGGGAATTTTTTCAATGGTTTTGTCTTTAATTTTAAAATCACCTAAATGTTGTTTAATTGATTCTTTCCCTATTCCTACATAAATAAATGGACAACTTTCCTTATGCTCGATGACTGCCACGCCATTACTGTAAATTGAAAAGGAATTATCTTTTTTTATAAGTTTCATAATGCACCTCGCTAAAATTTTTCAAACACAAAACACATCAGCCCATTGCTGCCATTTCTTCCTCTTATGCTTTGTTCATCTTTTCCACTTTCTTGTTAACCTTCATAAAGGAGTAAACAAGAACGGCTGTTAAAATTAGGATAATAAGGCTTACAGGACGTTTAAAGAAAATCATAATATCTCCATTATAAATAATCATACTGTTAACAAAGTTTTGCTCCATAATAGGGGCCAAAATCATACCCAGCATAATCGGAATCACTGAAATATCTAGTTTCATTAAAATATAACTGATGATTAGTATACCCATCATCAAGATAACTTCATATACAGAACCATTGGCAGCAAAAGCACCTGCAAAACAAAACGTAATAATCAAAGGTCCCAGATAGCTGTATCTTACTTGGACAATCTTTGCCACTTGTTTTGTGAAAACCAATCCAATAAAATATAGTAATATATTAGCAATCAAAATACCGAATATAATAGCATAGGCTGTTACCCCCTGCTTTGTAAACATTGTGGGACCAGGAATAATACCATGCAAGATAAATGCACCAAGCAAAATTGCAGTTACCCCGTCTCCAGGAATACCTAATGTAAGAAGTGGAATCATAGCTGTACCAACAATAGAATTATTGCTAGCTTCTGCTGCTGCAATTCCCTCTAGGCTTCCTTTTCCAAATTCCTCCGGGTGCTTTGATGCCCGTTTAACTTCGTTATAACAAAGAAACTGAGCAACTCCACCGCCAACTCCCGGCATGGTTCCGATAATTGATGAGATTCCCGTTGACCTGAGTATTGCAGGCATAATGGATTCTCTTTCCTTATTGGTTATACCTTCTTTATCGATTTTTGATATATCACCTAGGGCACCCTTTGTATTAATAAAGTCTCGCGCTTTAATCATAACCTGCGTAAGGGCTATAAATGCAATCATTGCAGGCATAATAGATAATCCTTCATATAAAAGCATGGTTTTAAAAGAAAATCTAGAAACCCCAGTGACACTATCCAGCCCGATGACGGAAATAAACAATCCTAAAAAACCACCAATAACCCCTTTAAAAATATTATCTCCACTTACACCTGCAATCAATGAAAGACCTAAAATAGCAAGGGCAAAATACTCTGTTGAAGTAAAATTGGATACCAATTTTGAAATCAACCCTGATGTAAACAAGAGGATCAGAGATGCTATGATACCGCCAATAACGGAAGCGAACAGGGATACGTCTAAAGCTTTTTTAACCTTACCTTTTTTCGCTAGGGGATATCCATCAAAAGTAGTTACTATAGCTGCATTGGTTCCAGGCGTGTTCAATAGAATTGCACTGATGGAACCACCATACATACCACCAACATATACGCTCAGCAAGGCAATGATTGCCGTTGAAGGTGAACTAAACGAATAGGTAAGGGGCAACATCAGTATGATTCCAAGTGTTACTGTAAGACCCGGAATACAACCCACAATCATTCCTAAAATAAGGGATAAAAAAATAACTATAAAATTGTATAAAGACAAGACTTCTAATAAACCACTCATTATAGTTTCCATGACTTAACCTCCAAATGCAGGAAGAGAAATGTTAAAAATCTCGATAAACAGGTAATAAACACCGATCCCTCCCAGTATTGTGAATCCATAAATAAAAAGTTTTCTTTCCCCAAGGGCAAAAAGCAAAATAGGTAAAACCACCACTACACTTACGATAAAACCGAATTTCAGCATAACAACCCCAAATAAAACCATAATACCAAGTATCGTTAGTGCTGCCTTTTCGATTTTAAAATCAAAAACAATAATCTTTTCTTTCTTAAAAACAAGACTTTGAATAATTAATGCAATAGAACAAATCAATGTACCCCATAAAATGATATAAGGAATAATACGCGGGCTGGGACCGCCGTTATCATATGCTGGGACTGCTACTTGCGAAGGAACCAACAAAATAAATATGATACTAAATATTCCAAATATTATCCCGCTGACTAAATTCGTCCGAATTTTCATTTCAAACCCCCTAAAATGTTTAAAATATAGGGAATTACAGCAGTAAAAATCTGTAATTCCCTTTTGTTTTTAAATATAGTACAATCAATTACTTACCGCTAAGCAATTCGAATGCATTAACTGCCTTTTCAATTCCAGAATCCATAGCCGCTTGAGCATCATCACCGTAAATTTCAAGACGGTTCAAGCCGATTTCACTAATCCAGTCACTGAATTCAGGTGCATTCCAAACTTCTTTACTGATTTCAACAACCTTGTCAGCCCATGCCTGATCCATTCCAGTACGGCCTGCAAGGAAGCCTCCTGCTGGAAGAATTGATCCTGAATAATCTTTGTTAGGATTAAGTGCAGCATGTCCATTATTTACTAATCCTGGAACAGTTATAGGACCATCAGGACCTACCAATCCTTCATATGGGTTTTCAGAGAATGCAAGAACTGGAATCAATGTTCCTGCTTCAACTTCTTCCATACCTGCTTGTGTTGTTCCGACAAATACGTCAACTTCACCATTTGAAAGACCTTGCTTTTGTGCAGCACCACCATCATAAGAAACAACTGTAACTTTACCACCTTCAACGGCTAACAAAGAACCAAGAGTTAAATGTGGGTCAGACAACGGATTACCACCAGACATTTTTAAATTTCCAGCTTTTGCTTTTTCTATTATATCTTCAAGAGTATCTCCAGGATTTGCGTAGAGAATCCAAGTTCTATCATCAACGCATGCTAACGGTTTGAATGCACTTAAATCATAAGGAACCTCTTCAGTACCGAAAGTTTTACCAAGTTCGTATCTATAAGCATTACCATATCCAAGTAAAAATAGTTCTTTTGCATTTTGATCAATATTTTGGAAGTATGCTGCTCCAACAAACCCGTCGCCACCAGTTTTTTGTTCTACAACGAATTCATACTCTGGAAATAATCCCCCTGCAACCTTTGCATACTTTCTACAAATTGCGTCAGCTGTTCCACCAACACCGTAAGGACAAATAACCTTAACAACTTCCTTTGTTCCCGATGAATCGGTTGAGCTGGACTCCGCTTTTGCAGATGAAGACTCACTGTTGCTCTTTTGCTGGCACCCTATCGCTGCAACCATCAAAGACATTGCCATTACTAATGCTAAAACCACCCTAAAAAATCTTTTCATATTTTTTTACCTACCTTCCTTTTATTATTTATATATTGTGGCAAATTTGCCATTTACCATCTCATTACCGTCAATATACACAAAGTATTCGATATCGTTTTCAATTGAAGATTTATAACTGGTGTTAGTCCTACAGATTGTCCTATTAATAAATTCCCATTTAACATTTTTAACTCTACAATAGTTTTTTTGCAATCCTTTACAAACTGGTTAAGTTTTTCATATTAAATCTGCGCCAATCTAAATGGAGTGTTGGCACCTCTAATTCTTTTTCTACTGCATTCATAATGTTCATTGTTCGTTTATTGTAAAGTAAATTTATTGATTTATCTAAAACGATAAATCACCTTTTCTATAATGTACCATTCCTATATTAAAATGTCAATGTTTTTTATCGTTTTAGATAAAAAACTTTGAATTTTTCCAATTCAATAATTTAAAACTCTTGTGGAATACCTTATAAATCATATCTATAAAGCAAAAAAGCAAAACAAAATTGCGAATGAAGCCACAATTTTGTTAACATTCTCCATCAGACTACTTAAGATTGCATTCATCAGCATTAACGCCAATTAATTGTATTAGTCACCTAAAAAATGCACTCTAGATAACCCATGCAGAAATTATGTAAAATAAACACTTTTAAGTTCGATTTTTATCGTTTGCGATATAATTAGTTAATAAATTACTTCAAATTCACATTAATTACCTTCAACTTCCATAAATTCCTTTTCCATAATAAGCATTGCAGCCCCTATAGCTCCTGTATATTTTTCGATGGTAATACACTCGACATCAAAATTTTTAATCAACACAGGCGTAATATTTTCTTCTAAAGTCTTATAAACCTTATCCGAAAATAGCTTTCCTCCAAGACCACTTCGACTAGCTACAATCACTCTCCTAGGATTTAAAGTAGCTAATACCGGTGCAAGACATTGTCCTAAATACATAGCCACTTCCTCCAAAAGATTTTTAGCATCCTGGTCTCCTTCTAATACACTTTTTACAAATAGTTCCATACTAATCTTGCTAAAATCTCCATGAATTTGTTTTTTCATATCTCCAAAATAACCAAACATCATTCTTTCGATAATCTTAGTTTTTATAGCTTTAAATGACACTTCAGTATCAACACATCCTTTTCTTCCACAAGAACACATCCTGTCCCCATTAACAAGTCTCATATGTCCAATTTCGCCAGCATTTCCGCCATTACCTTTAAACAGCTTGTTATCAATAATCGAAACTATTCTCATTCCGTATTCCATAGATACTAATACAAAATCATCAGATATTTCTCCACATTTTAGCCATCGATATGCTACAGCAAGGGTGTTTACATTATTTTCGATAACAACCTCATACTTAAACTCTTTTTCGATAATTTGTTTTACCATAACATTATCCCAACCTTTTATGTAAGGATAATCCAATCCTATTCCACTCTCACTATCAACATATCCAGGCAACCCAATTCCTATTCCCAAAACTCTATCTAGTCTTTTTCCTAGAAATTTTAGAGCATCACGTATATTCTTTTTAATCAAGTTTATAACTACATCAACTGTTTTTTCATCATAAATCTTATCCCTGAACTCATATATCACTTCAAATTCAAAATTAATCACAACACAATTCATTTCATTAGCATTAAATTCAACACCAATAAAAAATTGACCATCTGGATTAATATGTAGCCAAGTAGGTTTTCTACCTGCTTTTACCGCTACGCATTCTTCTTCAATTAATAACTTATTCTTTAGCAGATCATTAATTGTATTTAGCACAGTAGTCATACTATAGGATGTGATTTTTTTGACATCATGCCTAGAAACTTCATCTGTATAACGAATAGTTCTAAGAATTTTATTTCTTTTCATATTTTTTCGATTTCCAACTAACCCTTCTTCCATAATCCCCCTCCTCACCTATCTCTTCATGAATATATTATAGAGTATCCTTAAACTTGATGTCAATATTTCATATCCATAGGCAACATCAAAGAACAAACTTAATTAGTAACAACCCTCACAGGAATGTCATCAACTTAAGAATACACAATTAAAAAACCACCATAGTGGTGGTTTCAAATACTATCATAAAAATTAATCATATTTTATTACCGAATCTAAACATAAATCTCAAATATATTTTTTCCATCAGTACTTATTTTTTCTTCTTTGAACTCTTTATTTTTATTAAAGTTAAAGATTAGTAAATACCCTTTATCCAAACCATGAATATCTAAATAATCACAAAGCTGTTTTATTCCATCTTCATGATACTTAGAACCTCTCCATATTTTCATTTCAATAATATATTTAAAATTATTATAGGTTATTACTAAGTCCAATCTTTTTTCTTCTGATATTTGGACTTCTTTAAAATCAAAACCAGTCCCATTAATTATAGGTTTTATAAATGCTAAAAATAATAACCTGCCATGATGCTCTATAAACTCCTGGTCTTTAGATGAGTATTGTTCTTTCATAAATTGTTGAAATCTTTTAAGAATTTTTTCTATATCAAGCTCTCCATTTTCTTTTATAAAGCTTGACTTAATGTTGTATAAACTCATATTTTTAGCTGTTGTTCTTATCTTTGATATCATATAATTATATATTATTTCCTCAAATATCTTGCTACTTATTTGTACTCCTTCTTCACCTTTTTTAAATATGCCATAGGTTAGTCCTATGCTTATTGTTGGATCTAATGGGTTGAAAATTATTTGCTCACCTTCAATTAAAATTCTCTCTGTTAATTCATAAAGTTCATTATTATTTTCTAAATTTTTAACTATACTTTCAAATAAAGTATTGACTTCTTCATTAATTATTTTAACTGCTTTTTTAACTACTTCTTTAGTCCAAGGCTTTTTACAATCTTTATTTATTTTTTCATCTATAATCTGACAAAGTCTACTTACTAAATAAGGGTATCCATTTGTAAAAAAATATAATTCATCACTAATTGATTTAATATCAAAGTTTAAATTATTAACTTTTAAATATTCTTCTAACATTGTAGAAATCTCTTCTGGTAAAAAACTCATTTCTACATTAAAATCAACTGCTATATTCCATGGAGAATTATACTTTGTCTCTTCTTCAGATCTCAGCTTTAATTTTAGACTTTTAACATCATACATTCCAGCTAGAATAACAGATTTAAAAGTATAATCTTTACCAACTTCCCTAGCCAAATATTTATTTCTAAGCATTCCTATAAAACTTAAAAACAGTTGGTTATTTGAACTTTTATCTACTTCATCTATAAATAAAATAACTTCTTTTGAAGCTTTCTTAACAAAGTTGGTTATTGCCCTAGATAAATCTTTTATATTATGTACATTATTAGCTAAAGAAATAAGTCTTCTACTCTCTTCTTCATCAGTTAATTCTATATTCTCACTTAATAGTTCAATAAAAACCTTTGAAAACTCTTCTTCATCTTCAAAAACTTTATCTCCAATTCCTTCAAAGCTAATACTTATAACTAAATATTCTTCTCCAAGAGCATTAACTAGCCCATTTAAAGTTGTTGTTTTACCATATTGTCTTGGTCTATTTATAGTAAAATAAAATTCATTATCTATTAATTCTCTTATTTTGTTAAGCTTATTGCTTATATCAACCATATAATGTTTTCTTGAAACACAAACTCCAGTGCTATTAAATCTTTTTTTCATAAACTTAAGATTACACCTCCGTTCTTATATCCTTAATTATATCCAAGTAATCATTTTTTAACAATATAAAATATGGTGTATTTAAATACATTGTATCTATCCTGAAAGCTCAATATTGAGTTTTCGGTGGATAATCAAATTCACTTAAAATTTCCTTTGCAAACCCATCGTAAACCATGTCATCACTATTAGAATTAAAGTTATAATAAGGGTGATTTCCAATAATAAATTTTTTAAACAACATTCCATTTTTTGAAATATATTTTTCGCTACTGCCATTATCCCAAATGATTATTACATTGCCATCTTTCACTGACCATTTTCCTGCATAGTAGGAATCAGCCCCTTCATTCATAGAAACTTTTCCTGTTTCTAGCAAAGCAAAATTATAAGAACATTGAACTTGATCTTTCATGTAATCATATTTTTCTATAAGATGAAAATTTTCATCAAAAAATCCACCACCATCATTATCAAGGCAATAAGATCCTGCAAATGACGATTTATTATTTACAGGTTGAGTATTATCTGCTTTAAATTCAGTTGGTTCAGCATTATCTTTTGTTAATACTAAGTTTAAACTTTGATTATTAAAATTTAATTCACTAATACATAAATCATTATATTTAGTTCCTTTGTAAATTTTGGTAATAACTATCTTTACTCCAGTTATATCATGAAAATTAACATCACAGTTTTGCATAGTTAGTGTATTGTCATCAAAATTAAAATACCTTTTATCCCCCTTTGAAGATATAATTTCTATCTCTGCCACTCTATTATTCTTATTATAAGAGCTTTCACTTTTGGAATACCCATTAGCCAATTGTAAACTATCTAAGTTAAACTTTTCATTGCTATTAAAGGAAATCCATTCACCGATACCATCCCCCTTAGTGCCTTCAACCCACGCAGTAGACATATCACTATTAGAAATATTAATAATGCTATGTACATTTGTTTTTCCGCTAACTGTTTCCTGAAGTGTAGAAGATGCTTCTACAGTAAATGTTATTTTATCAATTTCTACAATATCACTTACTTCTGGTTCTTCTATTGAAATATCTGATTTTTTGTCTGAAATATTATCATTAGCTTCAATAGATGATGAGTTGATTTTAATAGCTTGTTCATGAGTTTTTCCACAACCTGTAGTCATTACTGTGATAGCTATAAGTCCAATACATACCAACATAGTAATTAATCTTTTATTCATATTCATAAAACACTCCTTATTTTACAATGATATCTAAATTATATTTTATCACAATTTTACAATTTTCTTTGTCGACTTATGGAATAGAAAAACAAAAAAAAGCAGTCGAAGTAACTTTACATCACCTCAACTGGCTCACCAAATTTATTATGATTTACATATCCTTATCCGTAAATCTCAGCACCTCAATATTAATAAGTGTATTTACTCCATCTCTGCCTTTAACTGAGTCAGTTACTAGAGTAACATCATTTTTTTGCTCTACAGTATATTCCCTTGAAGCACCATGAAACTGTACAATATCATGACCAGATTTACCATCGATTGTATTTACGCCGCTATTTACCATCAAGATATTGTCAAGTGCATTTGCAGAAATACTACTATCGTTAGTACCAGTTAAGGTGACGCACTGAAGATATTGTGACTTTGCTGTATAGGGTTTGTCCTCAGCACGTGTCATAACAAATTCACCGTTAAATGATGGATCAATTCTCATCATCTGTGTGATATTTTCAGGTAAAAAACTCTCAAGTGCTGCTTTGCCCATTGGATCTTTAGCTGTAATTTCATTACGATTTTTTGCACAATAGGTTCCCCACATTCCTCCTTTTCCATCAGTCCAAGGTTCCCAGAGACCATAGTAGCTGTCAATTACAGAAACAATGTATTCCTGTTCAAGACTGCCCTCTTTAGAAAGTTCCTTAAGCCAACTAGCTGAATTCAAACCCCAAAGACCTTTTTTACCCCAATCAGATTCATTTGCTGGAAGAGCATTGTTCTTTCCTTGTGCAATAATTTTTGAAATTTCAGGATTTGCTCCCGGATTTTGCATCGTACCAATACCGTAATCGTGAACCATGTGGAAAATTTCCTCAAAGGATGCATCGCGATGCTCATAATCGCAGTCGATATACCATTTTGATCCAACATTTGCAATTTCCATCTGATTCAAATTCTGACCGAGCATCATTGCCCTTGACGGTGTTTTACCATCTCTGTCGGCTCCATTAGGTATTATTAGTGTAGTTCCAGTTTCCGACATTCTATTTGCTATAGTTGTCTTATCGATTTTGTCATTACTTTTCAAATAAAAACTCAGCATATCGTAGGCATATAAAAGCTGTTCATCTGTGACCTTGTCCATTGCAAGCAGACGAATTGGCTTACCATTTGGTGCTGTATAGTCAATATATTTACTATAAAATTTCTTTGCTGCACCGCTCAACGCATCCGTACTACGCACTATATCATATTCGTCTACATAATTGCTGTAGTTCGGATTACTAATACTTTGTTCTGTTTTCCATTTAGGAATATCAAGTTTTTCCACTGAAACCTTTTTAAATCCTAATCCCCAAAATTTCCACGCTGCGAAATTGAATGCAAGCAAAACAACGATAATAATAGAAATAATGATTTTCTTTTTATTCAAATTCCAAATCCCCTTTATATCTTTTTTTAAATTATAATAAAAAGATGTATCCATTGTGTGTCCAAAAAAACAAAGGCATATACAATAAAAACCACCAAAGTGGTGGTTTCAAATACTATCATAAAACTAACAATAAGTTATATTGCTTTAAACTAACTGATACTCCTTTAATATCTTTTCAATATCTGTACCTTCAATAGCTTTTAATGCCCTTTTCAGTACAAATCGTTCTTTAAATCCTAACTTCATATCGGTAATTTTTTTACCATCTCTTAGTTGAACAGTTGAATCGAATAAAGATCTTACATCAAAAACACTTCCCCATACTTCTGGTACGCCTCTATCTACATTTAATAGGGTATACACAGATTCCATTCCCGTACGAATAGAATACTCAGTAGTAAAAATCGTATCTCTAACTGTTTCTGCAAATTGTCCTATGAAGGCAAAGTTCACCGCTCCTTTAGGTACAACATCAGGTCTGTCACCTGCAGCTCTTGGCATAAAGAATGCTGAAATATACGGCATCATACATGGTACAGTATTTGCACTGTTTTCAGCCATATCTGGAATCTCATTTTCAGGCACACCCATATGATAAAGCCATTCCATACAAATTTCTTTACCGGTACAATCTCTCATAGCTTTCTTCACATAGTTACCAGGTTTATCACTAAATAATCCATAAATCCAACCGACTAATTGGTCTTTTGGTTGATTTCTAAATTGAGGTTGTCTGTTAAATGTCCAACTCATTAACCAGTTGGAATCTTTTACTGTTACTATACCTCCTGTAACTACATTTCCTGAAAACGGATCACGTTTACAGATTTTTTCAACATAGGGTGGAATTTTAGTATCCAATGTAGTCACTGTTGCACTAATCCAATTACACTGTTCTGGATTATGACAGAACTTTTCTGGATTACCGAAGGACGGATCTTGAGCAGCAATTTTGCGCCACATATCCCAACCGCCACCTTCTTTGATTTCCGTATTAAACGGTGCTGGTTCATTCTGACTTCCTAATGTTGAATTTTCAACACAACCACCATTAGTAATAAACACCATATCATCTTCAGTTAAATCAATGAATTCTTTTTTACCATCTCTAATAAACTCCAGTTTTTGAGCTACTTTTTTGTCTTTTCTAATATCAAACTGGATATTTACAACTTGGGTTCCGTAATGAAATTGAACATCAAAAGATTCAAGATATTTAATCATAGGTAAAATCATTGATTCATATTGATTATATTTTGTAAACCTCAACGCTTTAAAATCAGGTAATCCACCTACATGATGAATAAATCGTTTAATGTATAATTTCATTTCTAATGCGCTGTGCCAATTTTCAAAAGCGAACATGGTTCTCCAATACAACCAAAAATTAGTATTTAATACCTCATCACTAAACAACTCATCTATACGTTTATCATAAAGTTTTTCATCCGGTGTAAAAAACAATTTCATTATTTCGGTAGACGCTTTATCAGATAAACCAAATTCACCATTAGTTTGCCCATCTTCACCACGATTCATTGTTGCACGCATCAAAGAATAATTTGGATCTTTTTTATTCAGCCAATAATATTCATCTAGAACACTGACACCTTCTGTCTCAATAGAGGGAATATCACGAAACAAATCCCACATACATTCAAAGTGATTGTCCATTTCTCGACCACCACGCATAACATATCCTAAATTGTCATACTCATAACCATCACATGCTCCACCGGGAATCGGATCTTTTTCCAATATATGAATACGCTTCCCTTTCATCTGTCCATCCCTCACTAGAAAACAAGCTGCAGCAAGAGCTGCTAAACCTGAACCGATAATATAGGCTGATTTTCTATCAATACCTTCCGGCTTTAAAGGTTTTGCAAATGCTTCATAATTACCACTAGAATAATACATATTAGTACCTCCGTTTTAATTCAAAATCATAATATTTCTTATAACTTTATTTTAGTAGTAACAAAGATTAAATAAAATATACAAAAAAAGACCAATGATAAAAATTTTATCAAATAGTCCAATTTGTCTAAAAATTTGTTCCCGTTATTTATCTGTTCTATAATTCTCTAAAGCTTTTTCAATATCTCCTTCAATTAATATTCTCAATCTAGAAATAATTCGAGAAGGATTATCTTTCATATCATTTTTTATCCAATCTAATACAAGTCCTACAAAACCATACTTATAAAAATCAGCAATAAACCTTTGATCATCTTCCCTAACCTTTAATCCTTTTGATTTTTCTTTTACTACATTAATAAGCAATTGATATGTTACTTCATATAGGTACTTTTCCACTTGCTCACGACTAATACAATGATAAACATTCATAATAAAAGGTTTATTCTCAAGGACTTCCTCAAAAATCTGCAAAAATCCTTGATCCCAAGTCTCATAAGTTTTTTTACCTTCCAAGGCTTTCCTTGCATCTTCAGTACAAGACCATTCAACTAAGTCATATATATCTTTGAAATGATAGTAAAAAGTCATTCGATTAATACCACAGTCATTGGTAATTTCATTTATAGTTATTTTATTTAATGGCTTTTTTAATAATAAATGCTTCAAAGAAGCTTCTAAAGCCCTTTTAGTTAACGTCGACATATCAAACTCCTATCTAATATACTATATTATCAATAAGACTATTACAAAGTAACACTTGCTTTCTTAACCAATACCTCTTTTCTTACAATTGTTTTCTATCAACTTTACAGCCCAATCAATAATTTCATCATTTGCATCAACTACAAACTCTTGTCCTCTTCCTACTGATTGGAAATAATCTTGTTTCCAATTATTTTCTTTATGGTGACTTATATATACTTTTTTAAATATATCAGGTAAATCCCAACGAGATTTTGAATAACCTTCCTTAGATAATATTAGTTCAGAGCTATAATTAAAAACTCCATATCCTCTTATATTTTCATTCCAAGAAGCATTTTTCTTTGCAACATATATTTTATTATTAACTTTATTTCTACCTACATGAGGATGATATTTCATCCAACTTGGAATGTTATCTTTATCCGGATCATTAATTATTTCATGTACTTGCATATATCCATAAAGTATATGTTTACCATCTTTATCACTTGGGTCAAAAACTAATTTATTATTTTTATAAATAGTTCTTCTAAACCATCCAAAAAATAAAAATATATCATCTTCTTTTACACCTCTATTTTCTAAATGTTTTTGAGCACCTCCACATTGACCAAAAACACCTCTCCATTTTTCATCTCTTTTTATAGCATTAAAATTTATATCTGGATCAAAATGACAAGTCGTATCCTTGTTAAATTCATTCCATCCTTCTGCTGAATGTATTCTTTTCTTAAAATTAGTTATAACATCATAATAAGTATTTGATTTATCATATCTTAAATCACTATATTTTATTAAATCATTCTTATCTGGTATAGGTAATGAAATCATTTTTCCATCTGATAAAATAGGACTTGGACACCCTCCAGACTCAGAATCAAAACCTTTTCTACTAAAAATTATTTTCAAAATCTTGTCTCCCCTTTAAAATAATATGTTAATACGTAAACTTAATATATGTCTGAGAATTCAATTTGTATTTGTTCTTTATTTTTATTAATATCACATGCAGCTATTTCTTCCAGAGAGTTTTCTACTAGTTTTTGGTCAGGGAGTTCTATAATAAATTCACTTCCATATCCTAGCTTACTTTTTAAAGTAATTGTGCCTCCTTGAAATTTAACAAAAGACTTAACAAGTGATAAGCCAATACCACTTCCTTCACGATTTCTTGAAAGAGATTTATCAACCTGTATAAATCTATCAAATACTATTTTCTGCTTATCTTCTGAAATACCTATTCCCGTATCTTTTACTGAAATAACAATACTTTTGCCTTTATCCTTTAAGTTTACAAATATACTTCCATTTTTGTCTGTAAACTTTATTGCATTAGATAAAAGATTAAGCAATATTCTTTCCATTTTATCTGGATCACATGTCATTATCTTTTCTTCTACATCAGTATCGAATATTAAATTTATATTTTTATCTTCAACATATTTTGCAACTGATAAGGTAATATCTTCAACAACATTGACAATATTTAATTTTTTTAGATTTAATCTGAAATAACCAGCATCTATTTTCGTAATATCAATTAAATTGTTAACTAATCTTATCAATCTGTAACAATTTTGTTTCATCATACCTGAGTACTTTATCATTTTATGTATTTCACTTTTACTTGATTTTTCACTTAGAATCAAGTTGAACATCTGTATTGCCCCTAACATTACAGTAAGCGGGGTTCTAAGTTCATGTGAAATATTGGCTATAAATTCAGTCTTTACTCTATCGTATTCAAGAGCCTCTTTTAACAATCTTTCCTTATCTTTAACACTTTTACGTAATTTTTCTGCTTGCTTTCTCTCAGTTATATCTCTTACAACACTCAAAATGGTTTGCTTTCCGTTCCATGGAAAAGAAGTTGAAACAACTTCAAGATCTACATTTTTTCCATCTGACCTAACAATCTTATATTCGCAGTAGGGACCAACATTTATATTATTCTGTATATCATTAGCTCTTTTGTCAAAAGTTTGGTGAAATTCTCTATAAATAAAATCTTTTATGGATTTTCCAATTAGCTCTTCACTCTTTTTTGCTCCAAACAACTTTGTTGCAGCTTCATTAACAAATATCATATTAGATTCAATGTGAATAAAAATTGAATCAGGTAAAAGTTCTACTAAAAGACGATATTGTTCTTGACTTTCTTTTAATTCTTTTGTTCTTTTTTCTACGGTTTTTTCTAAGCCTTGATTAATTTCTTTAATTCTTTTGTACATTATGGCATTTTCAATTGAAATAGCTGCCTGAGAAGATAATATTTTTAATACTTCAATGTGAATTCTATTAAATACTCCAATGGAGATATTGTTTTGTAAATAAGTAACCCCTATTAAATTTCCTCTATAAATTATAGGCATACATAGAATAGATTTTGACTGATTTCTTACTATATACGGATCAGTAGAAAATAACTCTTCATTAGATGCATCGTCTAAAACTATGGTTTCCTTTGTTCTTATTGCATAATTCACAATACCTTGACAAATATCCTGGCATTCTTCTAAGGGAATGCTCTGCATAACTGACATATTCTCATTATTGATTTCACATTCAATAAGGAATTTATCTTCTGACTTCATTATAAAATATCCCTTTTCAGCACCTGAATTTTCCACAACAATTCTAAGGAGCTTTTCAAGTAACTTATCTAACTCAATTTCCCTAGAAATAGTTTGAGATGCTTTGATAACTGCATTCATATCTATTACATTTGTATTGAATGGAAAATCATATTTTATATCTTCAGGAGTAAAATCATATCCTTTTTGTGCCAACATCATTCCCCGCTTTCACCTAGTTTTTTTCTAAATTAAAATTATAATATATTCTATATATTCTATTTATTCTATGTTTTTCCTTGTTAAGTGTCAAAATTTTTCAATGTTAAAAAAGATTAGTGAATTTAAATATTATATACTAACAATACGTAAAAACTTTTTCAATAATTTTGATTTTGTTTAAAAATGTGACAGAAAGCCATGTGACATTTTTTAAATTTTTATTTACATAAAAAAAACTGCTATTGGCAGTTTTTCTATGTTTATATCCCTTATGCTTTTATTTAAACTATTTACCCTTTAATATTTCTTATTTTTTTCCAAATAATTTTCTTGCAATCTTTATGACTTTATTTATTATACTTTCATGTTCATAAGGCTCATTGATTGCAATTTGTGCTAATTCTTTAATTCTTTCTAATGAACCAGTTCCAGCAATAAATCTTCCAGTATGACAGAATACTGCATCACTAACTCCCGTTATTTTTGCAAGTTCTTCCTCTCTTTTACCAAGCCAAGATTTAGGAATGATAACATCTTTATAGAATCAGATAAATCTATTATATCTGACTTTTTATTAATTATAGAATTATAGTATTCCTTATCAACTTTCTCAATTTTCTCTGTATTTAAGCAATACTTATGTTCCTTATATAATCTACTTAATAGATTTCTTAATCCTGCATGTAAATATTCAAAAGAACTGTGCTTTTCATCTTTAAAGCTTAAATATATAACGGGATACTTACCTTGAAGATCCATAATTTCTTTATTTTTCTCTATATTAAGATCTTTAAAAAGATGTTTATTGTCTTTTTCATTTTTCTCGAAAAAATATTTAATCATGCTCATATTAAGAGTTTTCCCAAACCTTCTGGGTCTTGGTAGTAAAATAGTTTGGCCATGACTCTCCCAAAACTCTTTTATTAATAAAGACTTGTCAACAAACAAATAATTTTCTTCTATTAACATTTTAAAATCACTTATTCCTATTGGGATTCTTTTCACTGCTTTCACCTACTTTACTTAAGATTTATATTAGTTTAGAAGTGGTTTATCTTTATCATTAATTATATCCAAGTAAGCATTTTTAACAATACATTATATCCGATTAAGTATTTTTTAATATTTATTAGTTTACTGCCAACTCCGCTCTTTGCAAACTTGGCTTAACTGAAATTATAAATATAGCTAATACCATTACAATATTATTAGCTATATTTAAATTAAAACTTTTGAAAAAGAAAAAAACTCACGTCGTAAAATACGACGTCAGCCTAGTTAGGAACATATATTATTAAACAAATGCTTCATAAATCTTTTTACTCTTACCATTTACAATAGCCACTTCTTCTTTAACTTCAGTAATATTAGCTTTTTCTTTTCTGAAATCAAAAATTAGTAGGTACCCTTCATCTAACCCATACTGCTCTAGATATTCTCCAAGCTGTAATAGCCCTCTTTTGTGGTATACTTCACCATACCACTTTTTCAACTCTATTATATACATTTTTTCTTTATAAGTTATTACTACATCAAATCGTTTTTCTTCAGCTCCTTGCACTTCTTTGAATGCAAATCCTATCCCATTTACAATAGGACTTATAAAAGCTAAAAATACAAGCCTTCCATCTGCTTCTAGAAATTCTTTCCGCTTTTTAGAATACTCTTTTTTCATAAATTCTTGGAACTTTATTAGTATTTTCTTTACATCCAAAGTTCCATCTTCTTTTATAAAAAAAGATTTATAATTATAATCTGACATTACACTCTTTCTATCTTGTCTTATAATTTTTATCATCATATGATCATATAAAAGTTGCTCATATATTCTATTATTAATTTTACATATGTTTTCTTTATTTTTCAATAAACCATAAATGGTTCCCAAATTTATAATTTTATCTGTTTTAATATAAGAAATAGTTTCTCCATCTATAATAATTTTTTCTACAAATCTATATAACTCTTCATTATTTTCAATATTCTTTATCAAAGAATCAAAGTTGGTATTGCTATCTTTTAATATTTCCTTAACAGCCATATCCATATATTCTTTTTCCCATACAAATTTATCCACTGGCATTATTCTCTCATCAATAATTTTACACAATTTACTCACCAAAAATGGATATCCTGAAGTATAGTAATATAGCTTTTCTGAGAAATACTTTCTATCTAGTGATACTCCCTTATTTTCAATGTAATCATCTAACATTGTTTTAATTTCTTCAGGTGAAAAACTCATATCCACAGTGAAATCTGAAGCAATATTCCAAGGGCTATTATATTTTTCTTCTTCCCCTGGTCTTATTCTTAATTTTAAACTCTTTACATCATGTACTCCAGCTAATATAATGCTGTGAAAGGTATAATCTTTTTTTCTCTGTGCTAATAAATACTTATTCCTTAGCATACCTAAAAAGCTTAAAAATAATTGATTGTTGCTGCTTTTGTCAACCTCATCTATAATTAAAACTACTTTCTTATTTACCTTTTTAATAAATTTAGCTATTGCTTTAGATAAATCTTTAAAAGAGTTCACTTCATTTTCTAAACCTTGTAAAAATAAAGCCAACTCTTCATCATCAAAAGCCAAAGTATCTGCCAGTATATCCAAAAATTCTTTTGAGAATCTTTTTTCTTTCTCAAATATTAAATCTCCAATACCTTCAAAGCTAGTAGAAATCACTAAGTATTCTTCGCTGTTTTCTAAAGCTCTTTCTATCATATATATAGATGTGGTTTTTCCAAATTGTCTTGGTCTATTTATAGTAAAATATTCTCCATCTTCAATAAGCTCCATTATTTTTTCAATTTTATTCGATATATCTATCATAAAATGCTTCTCTGGTATGCACGTACCGGTAATATTAAATCTCTTTCTCATGATTATCACCTCTTACTCTTTATTCTACCATAAATGCTATCTTTATAAACTTTCAAAGAAAACAAAAGTAAATTTTCCCATAAATTCAAGGAATATACAAACTAAAACAACCTTGTCTGTTCCTCCACCTTAAATCTTGAAGGTACCATAACTTCAATATCTTCTTCCTCGCCTACCATGTGCTCACTTTTTAAATATTTAACCCCAGCTCTTAATTTTGATGGTACAAGATTTAATACATAAATATTATCAAATCTATTGTATATAGAATCTCCACTAAGTCCAGTTAAACATATAAGTTGAGTATTGCTTTTCTTTGCAATATCTATAAGAGGTTTTAATAAATGAGCCGAAGATGTTTGTGCAAATGGATTATCCATGATAAGGACTTTTCCTTCTTCTTTTCTGTTAAATATATCTGTTTCATCTTTTCTCATATAAGATAATAAACTTGAAAGTACTACAAATGCTGATAGGAAACCTTCTCCCCCTGAGTTTGTGGAAACTTCATTCCAAGTTATTAGTCTTTGTTTTTCTTCCTCTATTTTATATAATTTAATGATTATTGAACTTATAGATACTACTTCATCATAAAGCTTAAATATATTTATCCTATTCCCTACTGTTTCTTCAATGCTTTCATTTTTCTCTAGAGTTAATATACATTCATCCCTTAGGTTTTCAAAGTAATCTTTTAGTCTAATCTTATATATTTCTTTGTTTTCTTCCCAATCTGTAACTGAAATATTTAGCATTTTTACTCTTTTATTTCCTATTGTTATGGATGAGTTATTATCAATTCTTCCGATATTTTCATGAACTTCATTTATGTATTCTAATAGACTTTCTAAAATATTAAATTCTTCCTTTTCAATAAGTTCTATATCATAAGCAATTTTGTCCATAAGTTTTTTATAACAATCTTGGAGCATCAATAATTGTTCTAAAAGTTCCTTTGGAGTTGACACAAGTTTTCTAAGAGTGTTTATAGGGTCTATAAAGAATGAATCCTCTTTAAATTCCTTTTTATCTGCAATATCAAACATTATATCTCTTAGTAAGTTTTCTTTTTTACTCTCATCTTTTTTAAGATTATTTAAGTCCCTTTTTAGTTTTCCTATAGTCTCATCCAAATTATTAAACTCAAATTTAATAGTAAGTTCTTCTCTAATATTTAAATTGCTATGTTCGCTTAAATTACTTAAATTATTAGTTATTCTCAGATTTAGTTTATCTAGTTTATTCTTTTCTTTTACTTTATCATCAATTTTTACATTTATTATTGCCTTTTCTTCACTGTAATTCTTCTCAAATATTAGGCTTTTATCCTTGGCTATATTTTTATCAAACCTTAATTTTAGTTCTTTATAAAACCTATCAAAATCAGCATTTGCAACTCTTAAGTTTGATTTTATTTCTCCCAAAACTTCTTTTAGTTTATTTAAACTATTTTCTTCTTTTTCGATATTTTGTTCTGTTTCTCTTTCCTTAAATCTATCATAGATTACAGTGGTATATTCTTTTTCCTCCAAAGCATATTGGTTTACTTTAAAATCAAGATCCTCATCTACTTCGTTAAATCTTTTTGTAGCCATTTCTTTTTTACTTTGTAGCTCTTCTTCTGAACTCTGAATTTTCTCAGTTAAAGCATTATATTCTGAAATTAAATCTTCTTTGTCCTTTTCTATGATAGAACCACTTTTATATGCTTCAAATTTGATTGAATCTTTTGCAATTCTTTCTTTTTCACTTTTATGATATCTTATACTTTCTTCACAATCATATAATTCTCTTCCGATTTCTTTATTTCTTTTGCTATCTTTTTCAATTTGAGAATTAGTAATTTTGATTCTTTCTTCAAGATTTAATAGAGAAGCTTTATTTTTTTTATATTCCTGGTATTCTTCTCTTAATCTTTCAAAATCTTTCCCTTTTCTTTTATTCTTTTCAATTTCCTTATCAAAACTAGATAATTCCTTTTGGATAGACTCTATAGAAGTTTTAAAATTTGAGATTTCTTTCTCTAGCTTTATTTCTAATGCTCTTAATTCTTCACTTTTATTCTTTAAAACTTCAATTTCTTTTTTTAATCCCTCATAGTTTTCTTTATTTAATAAAGAATTTTCTATAAAACTTTTCTTCTTAGAATAAAACTCTATGTCCTCTTCTTTTGAAATAATTCTATCTATTGTTTTATCTAACTCAGCTTTTTTATTCTGCATTAATTTTTCTAATTCTTTTTCGTTTAAAAGCTTATTATTAAAAGATACAAAGAATTTCAAATTATTAAAATGTAATAGATTCTCCTTTGTACTATCTAGTGCTTTTCCTAAATCTTCTCTTTTAATTATTGGAATTGGAGTAGATGTAAATATTTCTAAAGATTCATTTTCTAATATCTCTATTTCTCTAGCATCCATAATTATAGAGTATGGAATAAAAGGATTATTTTTTATAAACTCTTCATTTTCTTTAGAATCTCTGCCATTTTTCTTAATCCAATCCATTCCGTATATTATATTTATATCTTTTTTCCTAAAAGCTTCTTCAATTTCTTTTGGTATTTCTAACACTCTTCCTGATCTAAGTTTTTCTAATTCTTCTTTTTGTTTATCCATTATTCTTCTAAGCTTTCTCTCATCTTCTTTTATAAAATTTATTTTTCTTAGAAAAGCTTCAATAATTTCATTAGATTGGAATAATTTATCTTCTTCAAAATCTATATATTTGATTTCTTCAATTCTTTTTTCTATTTCCTTCTCAAATTCATCTAAATTTTCTTTTTTACTTTCCAAATTATATTTTGTAGAATTTATTTCTAAAGAATTATTTATTTTTTCTCTTTCTTTACTTTTTATTTCATATTGATTGTTCTGCAGCTGCTCGCCTAATTTTTTTCTTTGTTTTTCTAAATTCAAAGCATTTTCCTTAATAGATTTATCTAGTTTTACAAGCTCTTCCTCATCTAAAAAGCCCTCTAAATTTCTAAATAATCTTTCATCATATTCTTTATTAAATTTAGTTTCTTCCTTTTGAAATCCATAAATAACTCCTAATAATCTACCGCTTCTATTATTTAAATCCACAATAGTCTTTCTGTTTATTTTTAAATTTTCTTCGTTCTCCCCTTTTTCTTCTGTAAGACATTGCTTCAATTCAATTTTCTTCTTTTCTTCTTCTTTTGTTTTAATTAATTCTTCATTAAAAACTTTTCTCAATGTATAACCTAAATCATTGATAATTGCAAAATATATTCTCTATGTTTCTCATATTTATCTAAATGGTTTTTATAATAACTTATATCAAATCTTGTTGATACTCTAAAACTTAATTCTTCTAAAAAATCACTGTAGTCTTTCTTTTCCTTCACTACTCTATATCTTTTATAAAGCTTTGGAGTTTTTCCATTGCCACCACTATTTTTTATTGGATTTATTTCTTTCTTTTCTATAAGATCATTTACTAAATCACATAGTTTTTTATACTCTCTTATCTTAAAGATTTTTTCTATTTCTTCTAAATTAATAGTTTTTTTCTTTAGACTTTTTAGTTTAGACATATTTTTCACATCCCATTTTACCAATTGTTCCATGTTTTCTTCTACATTCAATTTATATTGCTTTTTTAACAAAAACCTCTTTTCTATCTAATTATACCCTAAATCATTAGTTGGTAAAACAAGCATGGTTTAAGTATGAATAGTTATAGAGACAAACTTCTTCCACCCCTTGGATTCTCAAAATCACCTTTGTATCTTGGAATAAGATGTACATTAAGGTACATTATAGTTTATCCAGCATCATATCCAATATTTATCCCTACATTGTATAGAGATTTTACTGTGAAATTTGATTTAATCTCCATTCATTAATGTTTTATTTTTTCCTTACAGGTTTCCCATCTGCAACCTTCAACAAATTATTCAACAATCGTTCCTTCTCAACAACCTTACCCAAAATACTATATTTCTCCATGCCTTCACCATTTAAATAAATATTAAGCTTATTAAACAAGCAGTCATCATGTAGATTATTAATAAATCCTTTCATCTCATCAACAGTATAATCCTTGTTTTCTATAAACTTCTGTGCTTCAATAAGCTTACCTTTTCTGTATGTAAGCACAAACATTCTACATGATTTATAAATAGAAACATAATCTAGTTCTTCTATCGGAGCTAAAAGTACACTTTCCTCAAATAATTTCGGCATATTAGCTTTAAATAACATCAATATGAATTCAGATATTGCTCTTTTATCTACATCAGTTGCATCATCTGGAAAAGATACAAAAACTTTTGGTCTTAGTATCAATGTATTCTTTAATATGTCCCCTTTAAAACTCTTATTCAAATCTTTACTTACCTCATTTATATCAATCTTATCCTGAAATAAATTCGCGTAAAGAGGTACATTAGGGTAAGTTTTTATATTTTCGAATTTATATTCTATTACATCTTCTCTTTTTTTACTTTTAACAATTATTTTGTTTTCTCTAAAAATTACTGCGTATACATTCCTCATTAGTTTGCTCCTTACTATATTATTGTTTAATAATACGTTCATCAGTTAATTTTTTCCTACTATAGTTTACACACTTATCTATAATTCTATCACAAATTCACAGTTAAACTTATTAGTACATAGTACCATTACGATAAAGATTTCTTAGCTGTTTACTTTTACTTTTTTATCCATACAAAAAAACTGCCACAATAGGCAGTTTTGTTTTTAACTATTTTATTATCTAGCAATAAATTCTTTTACATCTACTACACTTTCCCAGCGTAACTCACAAATTGTAGCTTGAATAGATTTTTCATTTTCAGTACCATTTATATATTCATCATATCTATCCAAGTCAAATATTAAATTCCAACTTTCCTTTACTTTAGCTCTTAATTTATTTAGTTCTTTGGAATTTTTATTAAAGTTCTGTAAGTCAAATAATGTTATATTATTTTTATCCATTTCTCTATAGAATAAATTATCATCTTCTTCATTTTTAGGTAGATACCAGTAATTCAATACATAATGAAATAAATCAAAATTGGATAACAGTACTTTATCCTCTTCAATTTCAAATTCAATTCTATATAGTTTTGTTCCTTTCTCTGCATAGCCACTACATCTCAAATCAGGCTTCCTTCTCTTAGTTCCTCTCCACTGATACCAAGCCCACACTGGATACTTTGATGAATTAGAATTCTGCACTTTCAATCTTTTATTCATTTGGTAAACCATCCAATCGTAAGCCATTCTAAAATCATCATCAACAAACTGTGATTTACCCTGTAATTTCTTATTAGCTTTTAATTCATTAAATCCATTTTTATCTTTAATCGTCCAAAGTTTTATAATAATTCATCCTTTACTTTATTTGATAAAATAAGTTTAATGTTATTCTACCAAACAGTAAAATAATATTCTAGAGTAAACCTGTTTTATTTCATAAAACTCATATTTTAGCTTTGACCTATTTTATTCTTCAACCTTCTACCTGCTAAATCAACAATAGCCCTTAAAATAGTTCCAAATATTTTTTTAAAAGGATTCAATCTTGTATCATAAAAATAGTATGAGTTCAACCATCCCTTATCATGCCAATAATCATAATCAGCTTGTGAAGTAAAAGTCTTTGATCTCAAACAATTAAACATAAAAATTTCATAAAAAGAAGGAATTTCTGAAATCCCACTTCTAATGACTCCCTTAAATCTATCAGCAAGTTTATTAAGATACGATGTCATCTTATTATGATAACCTTCATCATACCCCCAAACAGAATTATCTTTCTTATCCTCAAAATACATAGGAGAAATAATATTAATACTACCAATTAAATTGCATCCCCATCCAGTAACTGTCATTTTCATATACTTACTCACTTGTTTATGTCCTCCACCATCACTAGTAACTACAATTATAGCAGGCACTCCAACTAATTCCTGTCGATGAAATAAAAAGGACATTCTATCAATAATTCTTTTTAATAGTGCTGGAACTTGATATGCATATACAGGGGTTGCAAATATAATTCCATCAGCAGCCATTAATCTTTCTCTTATTAAATATACATCATCTTTACAAGGACAAAGTTTTTCACTCTTCTTAAAGCATAAACCACACCCTATACAGTCTTCAATTTTATAGTCCTTTAAAAAAATATAATCATAAGTAATATTCTCAGCATCTAATCTTGATTCAATTTCCTTACACACATTAAAACTATCTTTTTTTCTTGGACTCCCTATTAATACAACTATGTTCATTTTGTTCCTCCTCGCGTACTATCCAACGTTGGATAGTGAGTTTATTTTTTTATCCTATCCATTAAAAGATAGGATAAAATATTATTTACTCAACTTTTTTATTAACTCGTCTAATTTTTCTGATGCACATTCTGGATTATTTAAGATTTCTCTCTTTAAACTTTCAATTGAATCGTTTGTTGATGCTTCAATTGTCTCAGAGTTCGAAAAATCAATGCTTGCAATAAGATTTGATATTTCTTCACTTGTCATAATGCATTTATCCATTTCTTTAATAAGTGCTTTATGCCATTTTATTTGGTATTCCACATTGTTAATCATCATTTCAAAAGAAATTCTTTCAACCTCTAAACTGTTCTCATTGACTTTGATATTCTGCCATTTCTCTAAGTATGCTATTTTATCTTTTAGCTTATTAATATGATTATTTATTTTTGAAATCATAGTTTCTTTATCAAGTGTATTTAGCAATGGATAAATGATGAACTTATCCGAACCAATTGAAAATAGTTCACTATCTAACTCTTTTTTTACTAGTTCCTTTAATTCATCTCTACCTTTATCAGTTATTTCATAAATTTTTCTAGCTTTTGAACCAGAACCAATTTCTTCTTTTAAAACAATAAACCCATGTTTTTCAAGCTTGTTTAGAGCATAATAAATAGATCCCGATTGTATTTTAGTCCATTTGTCCATGTGATTTGTTTGAATAAATTTTTGAATCTCATATCCATGAGTAGATTTAATACTTAAATAATATAAAATTAATACTTTAACTATGTTTCTCACCCTCTTATCCAACATTGATTGTATTCTTATTATATAACCAACATTGGATATCGTCAACTATAATATAATTCTTCTCATGAGATAATTTATTAAATGTTATTTTTTAACTAATTACCCTTTTATAGATTTTCTCAATATCTTTTTTGTTTAAAGTTAAAGGATTCAAACTAGTACATCCATGAATCGACGCATCCTGTATCATCTCAACTATCTTTATATTATCGATTATATTTCCATCTAATTTTAAGTCTACATCTATATCGAAAAATAGCTTTTTAATTAATTCTATTAGTTTATCTGCAGCTTCCTCTTTTGCAATAACTTTTGATGGTTCAATATACTTCACTACATTATAAAACTCTTCTTTTAAAACTCCTTTATTGTATTCAATCATAGGAATTTGAAGTACCCCAACGGTTAATCCATGAGGCAGATTACAATGCCCTGAAAGTGGACACCCAAGACCATGTGGAATAGTTGCTCCGCAATGACTCATAGCTGAGCCGGCCATAACAGACGCAAATGCCATCTTTTCTCTTGATTTTATTGTACCCTTGTGCACGGCTTCAGGTAGATTTTCAAATACTAATTTTATTGCCTCTAAAGCCCAAACATTTGTAAGTGGATTTTGAATTGATGATGTGTATGCTTCCAATGCATGTCCTAAAACATCCAATCCTGTATAAGCAGTTATTTTTGACGGTAATTTAAGTGTTACTTCTGGATCTACAATTGCAATTTTAGGGTAAATACTAGCACTTGTTAAAGAATCCTTAATTCTAGTATTTTCATCAGTTATAACAGAATACATTGATACCTCAGATCCTGTTCCTGATGTTGTAGGAATAGCAATTAGTGGAATAGCATTTTTAATTTCTTTTTTATCTACACCACGTCCGTCTAAATACTCATACACACTTCCTTCATTAATTCCCATAACAGCTATTCCTTTAGCTGTATCAATGCTACTTCCTCCACCAATGCCAATAATTAAATCACATGGTTGCTCTTTTACAAAAATAGCACCTTCATCAATTATATGTACTTCAGGATTTGGTTCAACTTTATCAAAAATTCTGTAATTCACATTACATTCTTTTAATTGTTTTACTACTGGTTCTACTATCCCAATATTTACTAGATTTTCTTCCGTAACAATTACTAGGTTTTTACATTTTAATTCTTTTATATAATTTCCTAATTTTTGAATTTTCCCAGTACCAAAGTCAATATTTGTACTTAAATAAAATCCGAATTTATTCATACTTTACCTCCTTGTTACCAAAAATCTGATATTTTATATTAGTTTTGTAATTCTTCGTCAATATACTTCAAAGATGGAAATATAAAATCAGCATTTACATCTGAATTTTCATAGTCTTGAAGTTTGGTTTCTCCTGATAACACCAAGATTGATGTAACTCCTGCATTCTCTCCAGTTTTTATATCCGTATATAATCTGTCCCCCACCATTGCAACTTTAGATTTATCGTATCCATATTTTTCACATAGGGATTCTATTATTGTTTTATTTGGTTTTCCCACTACATAAGGTCTTTTTCCTGTAGAAGCGTTTATTAGGTCAATCATAGCACCTGTATCAGGCATAAATTTTTCATCTTCTAGAGGACAATTATAATCTGGGTGTGTAGCTATATATTCAACTCCGTCTCTTATTAAATCACATGCTATCCATAATTTTTCATAAGTTAGTGTAGTATCAAATCCTAGCACAACGAAATCTGGACGAATACTTCTATCTTTGATTAATTCAAAACCTGCTTTAATAAATTCTTCTTCTAGTAATGCGGTACCTAATAAAAATATTTTTGCACCCTGTTTTCTATTTTTCAAATATATTGTTGTTGCCTCACCAGATGTAAATACTCTGTTTGGATCTACTTCACATCCCAGCCCTGCTAATTTCTTCTGATATGCATATTTATTCTTCGATGAGTTATTTGTAAGAAACAAAAACTCCTTATTTTGAGCTTTAAGTGTATCAAGAAACTCTAAAGAACCCTCAATTATTTCATTTCCCAAATAGAAAGTTCCATCCATATCTAGTAGAAAACATTCAATATCTTTTATGTTTTTCATTTTTTCATCTCCCTCTTTCGCTATTTCAATTTCAATAGCAACACTTGGTTTTTAGTTATAGTCACATTCCATTGTAATTTTCCATTTTTATAAGTTAATTCATAATTTTCTCCTGTAATTAAGTCCACTGCAGTACTATAAGATTTATCTACTTTAAGAGAGATTCGTACAGCTTTCTTTCCATTAACGAAGAAATTAGGATGATTTTTAAGAACATAATTCGTTACAAATATATATCCCTTATCTTCCCCTTCTAAATAATGACCGTCTATTTCTTTATCTTTTCTGTTGGTATAGTCTAAAGTTAAAGTCTGCTCTACTCCTTTATCCAATAAAACCTGGTCAATTATATCCCAAAGCAAATATGAATCATTTTCTAAATATGCAACATCTGCATGTGTAGCAAAGAATAAACCATACCCCTTACCATATGAATTCAATGTAACTGCAGGAGAATCATCGTCAAATCTAGCTATTACTTCAGTGTTTTTGCTAGCCATAGATAAGGTTTCTTTGTGCCAAAAACCCCCATAGTTTTTATTATTTAATGTAACATTTGGATTTGTCTTAGCATCCGTTTCTTTTATTTCAATTCCGAATACATCACTTAAACCGAAGCATGGAACTTTATGATTGTACCAACCATGTTTACCCAACATTCCGCATCTTGGGCCACCAATAAAGATACCTCCTTGATTCACGTAACCTTCCAATCCTTTACTTAATTCTTCATCTATAACCGCCAACATAGGCGCATAAACAGCTTTGTATCTATTAGCATATCCATTTTTTATAAGTTCAGGTGTTACAAAATCAATTGCATACCCCTTTTGCCAAAATACACTATAGGCACCTCTCATAGCCTTCAAAAGGAATTCTTCTTGTCCCATTCCATTCATTACTATTGCGTTTTCTTTCGATATCAATATTGCTATATCTCCAGTTGGATTATTAGTCTTAACAATATCGTTTCCATGTTCAGCTAATATAGCGCCTATTTTCCCAGCCGCATCTGTTCTCTCTGTAGGATTTCCATCTAAATCAACTATTGCACCCCAATGCAGAGGTTGAAAATCCCATTCTCTCCATCCTTGATACAAAGTTAATTTTGCATCATGGGCTATGGCTTCAAATACATTTCTAATTAAATCAAAACCTTTTACATTTCTACTTGGTCCTAACACCCATCCATTAATAGGACCGCTTTCTGTTTCTAAAAGCCAATAATTTTTCCCTAATGGTTTAGACGTACTCTTAGCCATATCCAAAAACATAGATGCAAATTCAGGCATTTTTTCTAATTTATCTCCACTACCTGGATATAAATCATATCCTATATAGTCCACAACCTTTGCCATTTCGAACTGATCTATAGCAGTTAATACTGCTAATGGATCTTGAGATTTTAAGAAAAATGTATTTGTAGATGTTGGGTGATCTTTGTCTATTGCTTTTATAATGTCATTTTGCCAAGAAACAAAATTAACATAGTTTTTCATGGAAAATAATCTCCAATCAAGCCATCTGGTAACGCTTGACCAACTCACTGGTTTTGTCTTTGGTGCTTCTATTTCTTCCCAAGTTGTATGGCAGGTATTTGTTGCGCCCCATCTATATGCAAAATTCAACTCATCCAAAGTTTTATATTTTTCCTTTAACCACTTTCGGAAGTTATTCTGAGTATGTTCACAATAACAATAAATATCAACTCCCCCTTGTTGAAGAGGCATAAATGGATGTCCTATTTCATTATGAATCTGATATGCATTAAGTGCAGGATGATCTTTATATCTATTTATCAATGTGGTTATATATCTTTCACTTTCTTTTAAATACCCTTTATGGTCAATGCATGCCCAAGTATAAGAAACATTATTAGGATATTGCTCTCCATGATTATTTAGGATATTTGAATCTGGATATTCTTTATGTATCCAATATGGTGGAGATGCTGTACCAGTTCCTAATAGTATTTCAATCCCATATTCCCTACATAAGTCAAAGAATTCATCTAGAAATCCAAATTCAAACTTTCCTTTTTCTGGTTCGATACGATCCCAAGTATTAAATAGTTCTGCTGTACGTATCAGATTTATACCTGACTCTTTCATTAGTTTTAAATCTTTTTTCCAATCTTTTTTATCGTGCATCAAAGGGTAGTACCCTGCTGCGTATAAAAATTTATCCTTTTTCATAGTTCTCCTCCTGCTAGCATTTAAGCATTTTTATACCTGTCCACTTACATACTTCTGTTAGTTCTTTCTCAATATCAGCATAGACAATAGCATAATGATGTTCTATTCCGTTATTCATAATAGTATCTATAACTTTTTCAGGAGATGACTTGAATTTTATATCTGCTTGATTTCCTGATAAATCTCTATCTTCATCAATTCCAGTACCTTTTGCCATGAATAAAAGATAGCCTTCTTTTGCTTCTTTAAGTTTTAATACAGTTAGAGCTCCTTGCTTCATTTTAAATTCAGTAGCAAATCCCATTCCGTTCTTAATAGTAGGATGTTCTATATATTTTGTTGTGCAACTATCTTTTGCAAGACAAATTGGTGCTGGTCCACAATGCCACATCTTTGCAATACCTTCTTCATTAACATTAACAAAATCAGCAAAGAAGCTTGGCTCACTAGTTATTAAATATTGAATGTACATAGTTGTAAGGCCTGTTATATCCCCTTCACAAGAAGTCATGATTCCTTCATTATTTAATCTAGCAACAACCCCACAAACACTACAGTTATAAAGTGACTGGAATTCTGGCCAACATTTTATAGTAAATGCATCTATATTATTTTCTTCTTTGAAATCCTTTATAGCCAAATAAATCCTAGCTGTCTTTTGAAGCATTTCATCAGTAGTTGTAATTGCTGATACTTCATTTTTCATTTTCAAAACTTCACTATTTACTCTTTCTTCACTAATGTTTTTAACATCATTTAACAAACTAGCAATTGAGTAATATCTAATTTCAGGCCCTATTTCAAATCTCAAACGTAGCTCATCTGCATTTGAAAGATAAAATCCAGGAACCCTTCCCCCAATTACACAGAATTTGCTTTTTTTAAGTTTTGATTTGATTTCTATTGCTTTTATTGTTCTATTGATTTTTTCATAAACTATCTCTTCATCTACGCTTCCATAAACATAACTATATTCTTTTTCTGCTTTTTTTAGAAAGCTTCCATACATATTTAGTCCACATAAAGAATTCAGTGGTAATCCACGGAAACCTTGAATATAAGGTTCTCTAAATCCCCATAATAATAGTGGTGTTTCCCTAAATAGCTCTATAACCTTTGTCATTGCACTTCCAAAAGAGTAAGTTCCGCATTGTATAATCAATAAATCTATATTTTCATTCTTTAATTCCTGTAAAGCTTTTTCGATTTTTTCTTCTTCTATCAAAATATTATCTCTATAAATAAGCTCATATTTTTCACTTTTTAATTTTTCAATGGTAATCTTTAGATTATCCTCTGCAATATCGTATCTGAAATTTGGGAAACCAAAAGATAATAATCCTACCTTCATGAAATTCCTCCTTAATTCTCAATTGTTAATTTTTAACTCTTAATTCTCTTACATAGTTCTATTTTATTTACAGTTTTCTTTATCATTCTTTGTCTTGCTTCTTCTTGAGCAGACATCATATATATTTTATTGTTATTTGTGTATGCCTCTATGAAACCTTTCACAAATTCCGAATCTATTTCTGTATAAAAATTTATTTTTCTAATTCCTAGTTCAATAGCTTTCTTTATATCTTTGTCTGGAATACCCGTCCCCCCATGTAATACTAGTGGAATTTTAGCTTCATTATAGATAGCTTTAAGTCTTTCAAAATCAAGCTTTGGCTCAAATTTATATTCTCCATGAGCATTTCCTATGGATACTGCAAGACAATCAATTCCAGTACTTTTAACAAAATGTGCTGCTATTGAAGGGTCTGTCATCAAGGCTTTAATTGAATCATTAGATTCTCCTTCTGCCCCTGCTACTCTTCCAAGTTCTGCTTCAACAGTTATCTCTTTGGGTTTTGCATAAAGAACAACTTCCTTAGAATTCTTCATATTTTCCTCTAAAGATACCTTTGAACCATCATACATAACTGAAGTAAAGCCTGCATCAATTGCTTCTTTACATTCTTCTACTGTTTCTGCATGATCTAAGTGAAGTGAAGCTTTTATATCATATTTTTTTCCAAGAATTTTCACTATTTCAGCTATTTCCTCATAAGTAATTTTTTGAATTTCTAATTGAATAGGGGCAACTTGAAGTATAACTGGAAAATTTGCAATTGAAGCTGCTTCCATTACAGCTTTAATAGTTTCCATATTACTAACATTAATAGCTGCAATACCTTTTTTACTTTTCTCTGCATATTGAAGAAGTTCTTTCATCCGTACTAAATTCATATATTCACCTACTTCTTGAATTTTAGCTAAATTTTAAATCCAGGTGCATCAGTTTCCTTAGCCCACATTTCTTTCATTTCTCCCTCTAATTTGCAAAATGCAAGTGCTATTCCACCCATTTCTTGGGTAGTTATATAGCTACCAATAGCAGGTTTATAAGCTGTAATACCTTTTTCTTTAAGAATTCTTTCTACTTCATTATAGAAAATCAACAATTCCATATACGTAGTCTGTCCACATCCATTAACCAAGACTGCAACTTCATCCCCATTTACATATGGTTTATCTTGGATCAATTGTTCACACATAACCTCTGCAATTTCTCTTGCAGTTGAGATTTTCATTGTATGTGCAGCAGCTTCTCCATGGACTCCCATACCAATTTCTATCTCGTCATCCTCAATTTCAAACATTTGATATCCAGTTATTGGTGAAGTTCCTGGTAAAGTTGCAACTGTTAAGGTTCTTGTATTGTCTCTAACCTTTTTCGCCATTTCCACAACTGCCTCTAAATTATGTCCTTCATTTGCATAAGAACCAACAATTTTATAGTTAAATAGAGTTCCTGCTGTACCTCGTCTTTCCTTTGGTTCTTCTTTTGGTGCAGACGCGATATCATCATATAAAATAACACCTTCACAATTAAAATCATCATCCTGTGCCATGTCTATAGCCATCTTTGAATTCATCACATCTCCTGCATGATTTGAGATTAATACACATACCCCAGCGCCTTTATCCGTTGCTTCTATTGCGTCATATAAAGAATCTGGTCCTGGCGCAGCAAAAATTCCACCATAAACATTAGCTGTCAACATATTTTCTCCTACAAAACCTATGCATGCAGGTTCATGACCTGACCCATTTCCGATTATTACAGCTACTTTACCTGTGTCAACGTTTTTCTTCATAACTACATTACTGTTAGGAAGTTTAACAATTTTATCACTAAATGCCTTAACAAATCCTTCAATTGTATCTTCAACTAATTCTTCTGGATCATTAATAAATTTTTTCAATTTCATTTTTATCATCCTTCCTATATGTCTTAATTCACACTCTGTATATTAATTTTATTTATCTATATTTGCATATTCATCTATCTTCTTAATTAAATAATAAAAAGATGTAGCCCCTGCATCTTGATGTCCTATAGATTTTTCCTGTAAATATTTTGAACGACCCATTCTTGCTCTTAGTGGAATCGTAGCTTTCACTCCATCATCTGCAGCCTTAACTGCACTCTCTAAAGCTTCTTTTAAAGTCATATCTGAATCTTTTCCATTTTGTAAGGCTAAAACTGTAGGATGTATAGAATCAACCATAGTTTTATCTCCTACTTTTGCCCCACCTAAATCACATATTTTATACTCTGCATTTGTAATTCCTTCACATAACTCAGCTAAATCAAAATTATCTTTTCCTTTACATGCTTTAGATAATTCTAAGAATATTGAGCCAAATAATGGACCCATAGCTCCCCCCATAGTTGAAACCAAAGTTCTTCCATATGCTTTGAAATAATCTCTACATGTCCCCTCTTCCATGGTCTCTAGTTTTGCTTTAGCAGCTTTTGCCCCTCTAGCCATTGTTATGCCATGATCCCCATCTCCAATGATTGCATCATATTTTGATAGTTCTTCTTTTTTCGCTATATACATTTCTGCAATATTTATTAGCAATTCTTTTACTTCCATTGGTGTGAACATTTACTTTACCTCCCCAAATAATTTTCTCATAAACTTAATACCTTCTCTTGCAGCAGTATTTCCATCTTGCTGAATATTTCTCCATATATATACGTCTTTGCCTACACCGCAATTAGGCATAACGAAATTTTCAATTGTAATCCACCTATCATAACCTATATAATTAAGGGACTGTTTTACTTTTTTCCAATCAATGCTTCCTGTGCCAGGGATGCCTCTATTATTTTCACAAAAGTGGATATGGTGTATATCTTTATTCCCTTCAACAATAGCAGAATACATATTTGTTTCTTCAATATTGGAATGGAATGTATCAAAATGTAATTTTACATGCTCACTATTAATTCTTTTTAGATATTCTTTTCCTTCGTTAACTGTATTTAAAAAATATGTTTCATATCTATTCAAAATCTCTAAGGCAAGTACCACACCTCTTTTTTTCCCGTACTCTCCCATTTGGTTTAATGCTTCTAAACTTCTCTTTATATCTTCTTTTCCTTCGGTTCTTGTCTTAAATTGCCCCCATGGTGCATAAAGAACTCCACCCAAAACATCACTTTCTAACTCATTACATATATCAATACATTTTTTAAGATGCTCAATTCCATTTTTTCGAATTTGTAAGTCAGCTGAAGATATATCTATTGAAGGGTTAAGTCCTGTACCACAGGTACATATTAATCCATTCTCTTTTAGCAATTTCTTAGCTTTCTTCACATCAAATTCTTCTGGTGCCATCAATGGAAATTCAACCCCATCATACCCGTAGTTTTTTACCAAAGTTAGATATTTAAAAACATCTTCTGACCACTCTTTTGTAAAAGTTGATAAATGTATTCCAAACTTCATATCCTCACCCCTCATATTTTTTTAAAAATATGACACACAGAATAGTGTGTCATATTGGGTTATTTATTTTTTTAAAAAAGTTTAGCGAAGAATGAACCAATTATACCCCATATAGAGAAGTCATTTCCTCCAAATGCCTGATTAAATCCTGCAACAGTATTGAATAAAGCAGGCATTGCAGCATTTACAAGTAATACCATTACGATACCACTTACTGCACTTGCAATTATTGCACCTCTACGTCCACCATAAGCATTTGCAAAAATTGCAGCTGGTGCTACATCGAAGAAACATGCTACTGTTAAAGGAATTACTGCATAAGTCATTGTACCTGTTGAAGCCATTACAACTATAGTCAATATACTTGTAACCATACTTACTAAGAAACCAATTATCAATGCATTTGGTGCATAAGGGAATACCATTGGAACATCTAATGCAGGAATAGCATTCGGTATCAATTTATCTGAAATACCTTTGAATGCAGGGATAATTTCTGCAAGCATTAAACGAACTCCTGTAAGTAAAATTGTAAGACCTGCTCCAAATGTCAATCCAGCCATTAAACTGAATGAGAATAAATCATATTGCATACCACCAATAGTTGCAATACTTCCTAAAGCTCCACCAAACACATCTAGTCTTGCTTCTGCCCCTATTATTAACCCAACAATTATATAAGTAATAAATAATATTAATGAAGTTGAAATTGTAGTGTCCTTAATGAAATCTAAATAAGCAGGAACTTCAATATCTTCAGTAGTTTTGTCTTTGTTTCCAACTAATTTACCAACACCTGCTCCTATAAAACAAAAGATAGAAGTAGTATGTCCAATTGTAAATTGATCACTTCCTGTAACTTTTTTAACTAATGGTCTCATAAGTGCAGGAACCACAATAATGTAAATTGAAAGTAAAACTGTAGCAAATACTATTAGAGTTGTACCAGTTAAGCCACCCTCTACTCCACCAGCTATAAAGATATAAGACATCCAGAAGAAAATGTGCCCTGTTAAGAATATGTTCTTTATAGGTGTGAATCTTGCAACTATTAAGTTGATTATAAAAGCTAAAATAATAACGATACCTATTTGACTACCATAATCACCTATAAAATTTACCCAAGCAGCAGGATCAAATTGATTTGCTTCTGGAACAGAGTATAAAGTTGAAAATGCACTTGCAAGTGGTGAAAGTGATGCAGCAATAATCCCAACACCTTTAAATAAAGCAATTACTCCAATAATTGTCTTAAAAGTTCCTTTTATTACGTCACTAATACTCTTTCCTTGAATCAATAATCCTACCATTGCAATTACACCTAAAAGAATTGGTGGTTGCTTGAAAATATTGTTTGTTAAGTAGCTAATAAATGACATAAAATGACCTCCCACGTTTTTGTATTTACTCCCATTTCTACGAATTATTGGAAGCTTTATCCTAAAGGTATCCATTTTCTATATAAGTAAAATCATGAAATTAATCTACCTATATAGAAGGACCCTCCAAAATCAATTTTTCATTGGCATTTTTTAATAGAAATGTTTCCGTTTAACTATTTATTCTTAGTTAATTCTTCAATAACAGGCATCCCTTTTTCTTCAATTTCACTATTGTTCATAAAATTATTAATTTTAACTAAAGGAACATTTACCTTTTCTAAAAGTTGATCATAGAGCTCAGCTGATGTAAAAATCATATCTGTTGGCACAGATGAAGCTGTAGTGATATCTGAATTGGTAACTTCTGCATTCACACCATTTTTCTTTAAAACATTTTCAATATTCATCCTTAAAATCAAACTTGTTCCCACTCCAAAACCGCAAACTGCTAGTATTCTTAATCTTTTAGCCATGATAATACCTCCTGAATTTTTTAATATTCTGTTTAAACTATATTTTATTCTTCTCCAATAATCTTGTCATAAATTTCATCACAATCTTCAGAATCTAATAATAATTTAAGATTTTTCTCTGATGATAAAAACTGTGCTAAATCTTGTAGAGCTTGTAAGTGTGCTTCTCCTGTATTAGCTGCAAATGCAAAAACCAATTTTACTGGATCATTGTGTTTACTTCCAAATTCTACTGGTTTAGTAAGCGTTATCATACTCATACAAGTTTCTAGTACTGTTTCATCAGGTCTAGCATGAGCAAAAGCAACCCCTGGCATAATAACAATATAAGGTCCTAAATCTTTTATAGCTCCTATCATACTGTCAACATACCCTTGTTTTACTTTCTTTTGTGATACTAATATGCCCCCTGCCGCTTCAACAGCTTCCTCCCAATTATTCGCTTCTACTTTAAGTCTTATGGATTCTTTCTTTAGAATGTCTTTAAGCATAAGCATTTTCACTCCTTCCTTTTCGCAATTGTATTTATATATAAGTCTAAATTTGTTTAGTTGAATCATTAGTTGATTGATTTTATAGATGTCATCATTGTTTATGAAAGGACTGATTTCAATTACATCTGTATCTTTTATATTCATTTTCGTTGTTGAGATTACAAAATTTATATCTTTCTTGAATGTTTGATAATCATATACAGAGCATGTTTCAACCAGATTTAAATCTGGAAACTCTTTTTTGATTTTTGTTGATATAAGGCTCAAAAACGATATCCCCTCTGGACAAATAATCAATGCTTTTAATTTAGTAGATTCTTCTTTTACTCTTTCATGGGCTGCACGTATATGAAGTGCAATGTAAGCAATTTCATCTTCACTTACTCTTTTCTCAAATATGTAGTCCATGTTTTCAATAACTTCACTTACTACTTGGAATACAAAGGGATAGTTTGTCTTTATTTCATCTAGATATTTATTTTGAATCTGATTATCATTATATATCCTTGCCATTGCACTCTTTAAATGAAGTACAAGACCATTGAATAATTGTACATCGTGCTTAATTTTAATATTAATAATTTTTTCAACTTCATCAATCACTTTAGTTGCACATTCTACTATCTTCTCATCTGCTAATTCAGTTACATTGATTTTTTTTAAATCATTTATTGAATTATAGGATTTAGATTCAATAATGTATTTTGCCATTTCATTTATTTCACCCATGGTTACTACAACTCTACTGAATGATGTTATTTTATTAATAAGTTCAATAGACATTTCATATTCTAAAGTTCCAAACATTGAATCAGATTTTTTCTCAATAATATTACCATTTTCAGTTCTTCTAATTAGTATTTCTGAATATAACACCAGCTTTATTAAATCAAAATCAGTTAAGTAATAATTGTTGATTTTTTCTACATAAGCTAAGTATTCTGCAACTTTCTTCATTTCTTCTATATGAATGTATGAGCTATAGTTAAGCACTATTTCATTGATTTCATCAAGTGTTTGCTCTTCTCTTAATAACTTTGCTAGATTTTCATAATCTACTATATCTAAAAATATTTTTAATAATAACCTACGAATTCTTTTTTCACTGCCTTCAATATAAAATCCACCTTTTGTACTTTTAGATAATTTTATTTTGAACTCATTTAAAAATTTCTTTGTATCTTTTAGAATTTTCATTATAGTATTTCTGCTTAGAAATAGTTTCTTGCTAAGTTCTTCAATTGTTAAAGGTTTACAGCTGATCAAAAATTCCAGAATTAAATACTTAACTCTTTCTTTGTCAGATAAAACTCTATTTTCAATAGATAAAAATTTTAATTTTTCTAATAAAATATGCCGATCATTTTGTGTCTTAATTATTACACCTTTTTTGGGCACTTTCATTAATGTTGTTTTATTTTCGTTTAACCAGCTTTCAATTAGTTCAAAGTCATATCTTATTGTTCTAGTGCTAACTCCATATTCTATAGATACATCATTATATTTAATAGGTTCATAACTATTTATAAGTAACTCAACAATACTGATTTGTCTTGAGTTTAAACAAAACAATGAGTCTCCTCCTATCCTTCATATATTTTACTAATATAGATTAGTATACGTACCCTAAGATGTTTATATTATTTACTCTTTCCTTCTTAGTTATAACTTAACATTATATTTCTGCTTTTACCAGTTTAAATCATTTCACTTTTTTGTGAAACCATTACTACGTCAGATTAAAGATTTCTGACAATTCATATTGTGGTTGAAGTTCAACTAAATTACTTTTTGTGGATTAACCAATATATATGAAATAAAAAAAGGGCTAAATTAATTAAGCCCTTTTTCATATTATATCTTTAAATTATTTAAATACCTTTGATAGAATGCCCTTATTTTCTAAGATTAGTTCCATAACTATTTGGCAGGTATCTCCGGTGACTCTTGTACATCTTTCTTTATGCTCTTTTGAACCAAAATCATAATCTCTAATCAACACCCTACAACAGGCACTTCCATTTTCTTGTCTAAATTTGTCATGAAGCTCTTTTGACAATTTCATTACTTTTCTATTACTTCCACCAGGTTTCTTTCTTCCAAAAACTAATCCTAGTGCACATTGACCTCCTGAAATTGCTCCACAAGTACAGCCTGCTCCACCCATGCCTACAGGAAACCCAGACGTTAAACTTACATATTCTTGAGGCATTCCGCATTGCAAAACTTCATTAACCGCAGCTAACACTGCTTCTGAACAAAGATACGTACCTTCTCTATAGTATTTTCTTGCTAATTCTACTGCTTCATTTATTAGTTCTTCATTTTTATTTTTCATTTGTTTCACTCCGTTTTAGATACTTTATAGTTAGCTTGATTTTTAACACTTAATAATATTATATCACCATTTACATATTCATCATATCTAACCAAGTCAAATACCAAATCCCAACTTTCCTTTACTTTAGCTCTTAATTTATTTAGTTCTTTGGAATTTTTCTTAAAGTGCTGTAAGTAAAATAATGTTATATTATATTTAAAAATAATATTTATATCTTTGCTTACCAAATAACACATATAAGAAAGGAAGAAAAAACATCGGTACCATAAGTAAATAAACATTGATATTAGTTGCTTTCATCAAAACTGATAAAACCCCACTATATATTTCTAGTGGAACAAATAGCCCTAATTCTACAATCATCATAAGAGAATAGAGCCCCACTGCTTGAAATACTTGTTCTAAAGCAAATACCACCACATAATATATACTTACTATAGCTGCCGATTTAGCAATTTCTTTTTTATTCATATCTTTAAAACACATTACCCCTGTTCCTAAAAATAATACTAATGATAGTATAAGACGAACTGTCATTATAGTATTTCCCATTTCAATAGTAAATTCTGATGTCCCTTTTACAATAAAAAAAGTACTGACATGTGTAATAATTGCAATAGTAACTCCCGTTATAACTGACACTACTGGTACTCTCCAAAGTTTTTCTTTCATAATATTCATAAAAGCCCTCCATTTTGTGATTTTAGCTTACTCGGCACCTATATTTTATCTTATAATAGTAAATTTTCCAATACTAACTTTAATTTTATTTTGTGAAGTTATAAATTGCAAACAAGTTCGCAATTTATAGTGACAAGTTACAAGTGATAAGTGACAAGTTGTGGATACCTTTCGCAAGCGAAAGCTTTTAACTAAATAAAAGATAAAAAGATTCCTTTTGCATCAGCAAAAGAACATTATTTCAACCATACATTCGATTGAAGGAACGTGCGAATATGGCTGAACTTGAAAATCCCAATTTATAAGCAATTTCGGTGATAGAAAGTTCATGGTTATATCTGAGGAATCCTGCAGCATGAATCCTTGAGATATATTCCTTTTCAGTTTTTGTTAATACTCTTTTCATCAAAACTACACATCCTTTATCAAACAATTTATAGTTGACAATTTTCAGTATCTGATATAAAAATTATTTGATCCTTGCCATTTTCTTTACCCATGTAAAGAGCTTTATCAGCATTTTCTATTACTTGCTCTACTGCTTCATTCTTCTTCCATAAAACAACTCCAGCAGTAAAGGTAATTCTCTTTTCACTCTCTAGCCAAGAAAAATGGTGTTCTTTTAAATCATTTTGAATTAATTGTAATTTATGCTTAAGAATATTTTTAGAAGAAGCAAAAGATATAATGATAAGCTCTTCTCCTCCATATCGGATTCCATATTCAGTTGATTTTATTCTTCTTTTTATAATATCAGATATAACTTTTAGAACCTCATCTCCATTAATATGTCCATATTCATCATTCACTTTTTTAAAATTATCTAAATCTATTAAGACAATATAAGCTTTATCATTTTCCTCTAGAAGAAATTTTTCTGCCATTTTTAATGCTCTACGATTATAAAGTCCTGTAAGTTCATCAAATATTGAAGCTTCCATAGCAGATTTTCTCCTTACTTCGGATTTAAAAAGTATCCTAGCATAGTTTTGCAATAATAAAGAAATCGCCAATATCATACCTAATCTAATAATTAGACGCCTTAAATCGTGTTCTAAGTTACTACTTGTCCAAATAATAACAATGGAATAACATATAACCGTCCAGCATGTTAATATCAATAAATCCTTCCACTTCATACATAGAAGTACATAGCTAAATATTATTATATATCCAAGATAAAAATCACTACGAATTCCCCCACGAACAGCTATAGCAATAGAAAGTAAAGCCACATCTAAATATATCATATTATAATCCATGTTTAGTTTATTTGGAAAGATATCAAGGACAGCAATAAAAGCTATAATTGCATATAAAAACCCTATACCAGCCAAAAGGATGATATGTTTTTGATAGTCAGATATACTTACTAATGATAATGCTAATATAATTCCTATTATACGTACATGAAAATGAATTTTTCTAATCTTGTCCATATTATTATTCACACTATACTCCTTACATTTTTTAATAAACTTGATTTATTAAATCAAAACTCAACCCTATTTCTACCATTATTTTTAGCTTTATAAAGATTTTCATCAGCAGATTTAATAAGACCCTCACTGCTATGGTCTTTTAGATTATTCACCCCAACACCACAACTAATAGTTATTCTTATTCCATCGGTAAATTTATGGTTTTCTATAGCTATTCTAAGTTTTTTAGCCATACTCACTACTGTTTTTGAATTATTATCTGTAACTATAATTAAGAATTCCTCTCCACCATAGCGACAAACATAGTCATTATTACTTACCACAGATTTCATCACCTTAACTGATTCTATTAAAACCTTATCTCCTACTACATGACCATAAGTATCATTTATTTTTTTGAAGAAATCAATATCACACATAATAATTGAATAAGGAACTTTATTTGCGGATAAATCTCTAAGCTTTTTCATAGAAAAGCTTCTATTATATGCTTTTGTCAAAAAGTCTTTAGATGTTTCTTCTAATAATAGCTTTTCACGGGTTTTAAGTTTTTTGTTTAATGCTTCTATCTTTATTAAGTTTTCTTTTATATTTGTAATATTTGTTGAATTTAAAATATATCCTACTATATCTTGTGATTTATTTTCTATGACACTAATAGTTGTCAAAACCAAAACATGTTCACCCTCATCGTTCATTATTACTTGTTCAATATTTTGTATAATTCCATGATTTTCTAATATTTCCTTGTAATATACCTTATCTATAGAATCAAGGAACAAGTCTTCAATGGATTTACCAATAATTTTATTTGGATCACATTTAAGGTATTCTAAAAGAGTATCATTCACTCTTAGTATATAAAAATCCGTATCTAAAATAGCCAAAAAATCACCAAATGAATCTAATACAGTTTTTAGATAATCGTTTGAAACTAAAGTACTGTCCAATACATTTGTCATCTTCCTAAAAGATTTCACTAATATTCCAATCTCATTATCTGAATTATATACATAATCAAAATTTAAATTAGTAGGCGTTATTTCATTTACAATTCTAGAAAGTGTAATAATAGGCTTTGTAATAAATCTAGTAGTTATAAAGTAGATAAATAATATGCTAAAAACAATATATAAACTAATTTTTATCAATGCACTCTTCTTAATCTTTTTTAATTCTAAAATTACACTACTAAAATCATATTTTATCTCAATAACCTTTTGAGCATCATCTAGTAAGTATGGTAAAGAATCTACTAATATATACTTTATTGAAGGATGTCCATTTTTATCAAATATAGTTTTATTACTTCTATTTTGAAATACTTTATCAATAATTGATACTAACCTACCATCTTTGGCAACTTTATTATACCCTAAGTTATAATGACGCTGATCATATACATTGACACTCTTTATAAAAGAATTATTCTTTAATATATCTTCTTCTATTGATCGATAATCTAGTTTTTCTATATATTTATTTAACTCTGATGAGTTAATTCCAACTTCAAGAACGTATTTATGATCAGAAGAAGATAGATAACCCCATTTTCTCAATTCTTTTGTTACTAAATCTGTAGTTACCTTAGATATAGTTATCGAATCATTAAGTCTAATATCTGTTAGTCTATGAAAAAAATCTGTAAACTCACTAAAATCGATTCCTAATGCAGCTTTTAAAGTTGAATAGATAATTATACCATTTTCATCTATTATATAAAAATCCATCAAGTTACTATAAGTAGATTTTAAATCTTCTAGATTAACCTTTTCCGCATTCATATCAATGTTTTCATAAGCTTCTTGAAATTCTACCAGCGCCTCTTGCATTAAAGGTTCGTAATATCTTGCAACTAATTCATAGTTTTTTTCAGTATTTTCAATTGTATTTACTATTGTATTTTCTGATAATTCTAAATTTTTATAAGCTTCGTCTATAATATGTGTTTTTTTTAATTCATAGTAATTAAATGCAATAAAAGAAAGCATTGGAATAATGATAAAAAGAGTTATTAATATGTATGAATACTTTATTGACATTTTTTTAATTCTCACATAAACACCCCTCATTGCTCTTGAGAAATTGAACTTCTTATAGTTTTTAATTATTAACTTAAAATACTATATAAGTTTAATTTTATCACATATTGTCAATTCATGTTGTGCTTTGATGGGTAATATATGTAAATAAAAAAACTGCAAGTCAGCAGTTTTCACTTTCTAAGTTTTCCATATATTTTTCTTTAAATTTCTTTATTAACAACACACTTATCTCCTACAAATACAATAGCCCACTTTTTTAAATTTTCTATATTATTAAGTTCGTATGAATTTTTATACTTTTGGAGTTGAATTATTGCTTCATCTAATTTTTCTTTAACTATTAGCGATCCCTTATCTTCATATTCCTTTTTAGAAATATATTTTAATTCAAAAATCGCAAAGTATGCTGGCTCAACATTCACTTGCTTTAAAAGTGCTATATCAATATACCCGTTTTCTACTTCATATTCTGATTTTACTAAATATATTTTACTTAAAAAGCAATATGTTAAAAAAATTAATTTTACATATTTTTCATCAAACTTTATATAATCTTTATTAGATAGTTTATTTAAGGTTTTCTCAACAATCTGTATTAACTCAGAATTATCAGCTTTTTGTGCTATAGATTTTATAGAATTCCTAATATCCGTAGTATTTAACTCATATTCCATATCTTCTTTAAGTTTCTTGCCAAAATAATCAAAATATAATTCCCTTATTACATTATTAGGTACTGTTAATACTACATCCCCTAAATCTTCTCTTTTTATAGTGAGCATTCCTAAATAAAACAATAAAGATTTAAAATCATCCTCTTCAAAATCTTTTTCCATGCTAAACTGACTAGTTATAGCTGTTATTATTTCTTCACCCTGTAATACTTTATCTAATACTTTCATGTTCTTATTTTTATCTTTTAATTCAAATATGTATCCAAGCTTACCATAATCACTAGCAATATTTTTATCTATTAGCTCTCTTGGACCCTTGCCAAAATCTTGATAATTCTTCAAATAATATAAAATCATATCACTATTGAACAGCCTTGTTTCTGCACTTTCAGAAAATAAATATCCATTATAATTTAGTCTAAGCTCCTTAACCAAATCATCTAATTTTTCTTTTTCCAAAGTCTTTTTAGATGTATTTAATATTAATGCTCTTACTTCTTCTTCATTAAATCCCATCATTTCGTTAAATCTAAGATCTCTTGTTATATCACTAGCAATATTAAACCCTGAAGTTAAACTATCTAATGTTATAGGACTTACCCCTGTGGCAAATATTCTTTTTATTATACTTTCAGTTCCTATTTTAAGCACTTCATACCATTTTCTAACAAACCCAGTTTTGCTTATTATTTCAGAAAACATATCTGTTTTAAAACTTAATAATTCATTAGCAAAATGATCATATTCATCAATAATAACATACAAAGGTTTATCAATTTTATATGTTATGTCTCCTAAAAAATCTTCGAAAACAGATGCTGGAAATCCTTTATTATTATAATTTAATTCTATATTATACTTATTACCAAACTCCTTAAAGGAATTATTTATTGTTCTTAAAAAACTTTCTTCTAAACTTTTTTTTGAATCAGTATCTAACTTAGAAAAATTGAACTTAAGTACATAGTAGTTGTTCTTTTCTTTTGTAGTATTTTTACCTATATAAGTATCTCCAAATAACTTATAAAAATCATCTTTTGTATTTATATCATAATAATTTTCTAAAACAGAAGTAAATAAACTTTTGCCAAACCTTCTTGGTCTTAAAAAAAATATAAATGGAGCATGCAAATTTTCTAACACTTCTATATGTTTTGTTTTATCTACAAATATATAATTATCTTCTACTAAAGTCTTATAATTACTAATTCCATAAGGTAACTTCTTACTCATCAAAGTACCATCCCTCTACTAAACTATTTTAATCATATCTCTATTATATCCTAACCAATGGGATTGTTAAACATTATATCCTTTGCATCCTCTTTCTTCTCATCAATCAATTCTTTTAAAGTCGCCACATTATCAGTAATAATATTATCAACACCATACTCTAATATACTTTCCATACTTTCAGTTGTATTTATAGTCCATACATGTACTTCTCTACCGATTCTATGAGCATTAATCACAAACTCTTCATTTATATTAGTTTCTTCCACACTGTAAAAATCTAGATTTAATTTTTCTAGATCTCCAAATGCAGCAAACATAATATATCCCGTCTTTATTTTTGGTTGGAGTCGTTCAACTTCTTCTAGTGCTTTATAATCTAGAGAAGAAACAACACATTGGGAAATTAATTTCTTTTCTTCTATTAACTTCACAACATCTTCAATTAATGTTGTATCTGTTTCATTTATTTTGAGTTCAATATTTAAGAGAATTTTACCCTTAGAATAATCTATAACCTCTTCCAAAGTTGGTACCTTCTCTCCTTTAAATTTTCCATCAAACAGATAACCTGCGTCTAATTTTTTTATGTCACTAAGATTTAATTCCCATACATTTTTATCAACACCAGTTGTTCTTTTAAAACTTTTATCATGAAGTAGGACAAGCTTTCCATCTTTTGTTTGCTGCACATCTATCTCCGCATAATCAGCTCCATTTTTGATAGCCGAATCAATTGCAGCTAATGTGTTTTCGGGAGCATCAGTAGAACTTCCTCTGTGTGCAGTTATTTTTACTGAATATTTAGTGTTTTCCATTTCATCAACTACAACATACATATATAGTGTTGAAAAAATAATGCTTATAACTAGAACTATACTTAATATATATTTATTTTTCATTAGCTTGTCTATAAAGTGATCTTTAATCTTATATTTCAATTTAAGCTCTTCTTTTTCCTTAGAAATATGCAGGTACATTTTCGTTAGTAAAATCATTTGGAATGGAGTAAATATAAAAGAAATAGCTGTGAATATTACAAATCCAAATCCAATCAAGATTAAAATAATTATTTCTATTGAAATACTCTGCAGAATAAATATCAAAATAATTGAAAAAACTAAATAGATTAATATCCCTATTCCAACAATTATTATGTTGAATACACCCATTAGAAGAGTATATTTTACTATATAACCAAAATTATTTTTTACCATCTTTGAACTTTCTTTTAATGGACGCTTTACTCTTTTATTGTTTTGTATTAGTATATTCAAAGAAAACATCCATCTAATTGAAAGAATAAAAAATATAATAAAAACTAAGGCTAAGTAAACTTGGTAAGATAATTTTGAATTTATCACATCCATAATAAATCCAGGTATTTTTAAGTTCTGGAGGACACTTGTTTTTAAATCATTATTTAAAAAAGGTGCGATTAAAAACAAATAGCACACTATAAATAAACCATCAATTCCAAATAAATATTTCATTTTGCAAACACAATATTTAACTATGCTTTGAAAACTACTTTCTTTATACCCCAATATGCTCTGGTAACTAATAACTAATAGTCCTCCAAGCTCAATTAGTATTACCAATAATCCAAAAATAAGACCTATTAAAATTAAAATACCTCCTTGAGGGGAAAGTAAAAATTTTTGAATAAGACCATTAGTTAAATAATCGTACCCTCTACTTCTCATTAGTATACCTGATATAAAGGTTAAAAATGGAATAAGTATGATTGATAGGATAATTTTCGTACAAATTTGATATTTAACAAATCTTCTTATGTTCATCAACAGGATTTTTATATTATCTTTATATTCTCTATATAACTCTTTCATTATTTCTCTCCTAATTTTCTTGATTTATTTAAATGATATTACCTTATTCAAAAAGCAACTCACACTTATCATACATTAAGCAGTCCCATATATGTCAAGTGTATTTTTTTATCCATTCTAGTAAAAGTGTGTAGTCAAGTACACATTAATGCGATATTATAGATGTAAAGTATAAACATCCTTTACAAACAATATTTATGATTTATATAACGTAAGTTATGATTCTCCCTTTTACTTTAAGTATTTTAGTAAGGATTATATTAATAAACTTTTTTACGAAGCTAGATTAAAAGTATCTAACTCCGAATTAATTAAGCATGATATTGATTTTTGCAGTTTTATGCCTCATAAGGATATTAAAAGCAAACATTTTGACATAGTATTTGTTAAAGGGTTATTTGATAGAAAATAAAATTATTGACATAGGGGGCGTTTTCATGAAAAAGAAAATTAAAATAATTGTAATTACTCTACTTTTACTTATTTTGTTCATACCTATTTGTATTATATATCTAATAAGACCAACTAAAACACTAAATCTTCAATACACTTCTTTAGATTTAAATAAAAAAGCCATTAGAGAATTACTAGAATTTGATGATAATATTTCTTTAACTGATGATGATCTAACTAATTTATTAAAAGAAAATTTAGCACAAAGCGAGAATGAGTCACTAGATTATATTACAGGTGTAGATTTGGATATAAAAGGCGATTTAGTAAATCTCTATGTGAACTTAGAATATGGTATTTTTAAAGTAGGATTTAGAGGGGTAGCTTCCCTGACTCTTGTAGAAAATGATTTAATTGTGAAGCCTAAAAATTTTTACTTAGGAAGAATTCCAATCTCACAAAAGAAGGTATTGTCGTTTTTAGACAAGCTAGATATTAAAACATCTTATATTAATGATAATGGAAAATTTGTAGTAGATTTATCAGAAATAACAAATGAAACTGTTTTATACTTCGTAAATATTAACGATATTTCTCTAGAAAATAATAACTTAAATATTTATTTAGATCCACCAATGGAACTTTTATGCACAGCATTATCTAAATATATAGATAAATCTTTAGACAACAGTATAGTAGGAAAAATTGCAAAAAAAGAAATTTCTAATTTACTAAAAAAATACGCTAATACTAATATCAGCAATAAGATTATTGAGGAAATAACAGAAACCATAAATACTATGACAGATGAGGAAAAGAAATTACTCCTTAAGAAGTTTTTTAATTTTATTAGATCATATTAATCATGAAATTAGTATATCCTTGTATTAATTATTATTTAAGCATATAATTAAACTGTAGACGATTACATTTTTTTTAACTGAAAACTGCCAAATGTAACTTGTGAACTAAATAGAGGGAGGTTTAGATTATGAAAAATAACTCACCATTAGTAATAACAATTAGTCGTCAGCTTGGTTCCGGGGGATCATATTTAGGTGAAAAACTAGCTTCTGAATTAAAGTTTTTATATCTTGATCGAGAAATTATAAAAATGACCTCTGAAAAACTAAACATTGATAGCGAAAAAGTGGAAGCTCTTGAAAAAAGAAATTACAATTGGTTTGATATACTATCCTCTTATTTGGATTATAAAAAACCCCATTTGTACTTATACCCATTTGTAGTTGTTCCTATCGGCAACTATACTCCTACTAGTAAAGAAGTTTATAAAACAGAAGCAGGCATAATTTTAGATGTTGCACAAAAGCAATCAGCAGTTATTTTAGGACGAGGTGGAAATTATTTATTAAAAGACCATCCAAATCATATCAGTATATTATTATATGCAAATAAAGATTTTCGTCGGAAACGTGTTCAAGAAGCATACAAAATTTCAGAAGAGGAAGCTTTGAAAATAATAGAGTCTACTGACAAAGAACGTGAGAAATACGTGCATACTTATACCAAACATGATATGACAGATGCACTGCAATATGACCTCTGCATTGATACAGGTGTTCTAGGACTTGAAGCAGCAAAAGATATTATTTTGGCATATATTCGTACTAGAAATGGAATATATATTTAAATTACACTCCTTTGATAAAAATTCTGAAAGCTCAATTTTGAGCTTTCAGAATTTTTCAATATTATTTTAAAAGGACTCTATTTTCCAAATAATTTTCGTATAATTTTCTTAATTTTATCTATTTTATTTTCATTTTCATAAGGCTCATTAATTGCAATTTGTGCTAATTTTTTGGTTCCTTCTAATGAAACAGCTGCAGCAATAAATCTTCCAGTATGGCAGAATACTGCATCACTAACTCCAGTTACATTTGCAAGTTCTTCATCTCTTTTACCACGCCAAATTTCAGGAAGTTTTTTCTTGTCCTCCCCATCTTTTCCTCGTATAGTTTGTAGAAGATAATTAGTTTTTGATTTGAAAATTACAAATAATATTTCATCATTTTTATCAACTTCCTTAAGTGCTTCTATATATGGACAATATGTATCCAATATCAAAACTTCTGGCATTTCCCTAGCTTCATATGCTTTAATTACTTTTCCTTTAGCTTTAAGCACAGACATTTTAAAGTTTATTTTGTTATTTAAAATTGATGTTGCAAATTCAACTGCTTTATTAAAATGCTCGTTTTCATTATTTTCTTCATACCATAATGGATTAAATCCTGATAAAATCGAGGATACATTCATCAAAGGAATTGTAGGTTTATCTATCCATATACCATTATCCAAAGCATCTATTCCTTCAATTAAGCTTCTATCAACAAAATTAAAAATATCATCAATTTCCTCTTCATTTAAGGCTTCATTTTTAAATCGTATTACATCTCTTCCAAACTTCTTCCATACAAGTCCACAGGATGAAAATGGTATTTCATCTTCTCTAAGTTCTTTGTCAATACCATGATGGTCTAATTCTCCACCATTGACATCATAAACTATATCTAATCCATTCAATATTTCTTTATTTCTTGTCCTTGTCAATTCTGTTATGAAAATCTCATTTAGAATAGCTGTTGCCATAACTTCATCTGCATGAAATTTCCCATCATGTGTTCCTATTCTCTTAAACTCTTTATTCAATTCTATATCAACTACCTTTTCCCTCTATATTTTAAGCAATTTCAATTGTAACATTTCTAAGAAATAAAATATACTTTAAATTTTCCGTTGTATTATATATCAACTTTATCCTTTTGTTGATAAGGTGAAAGAGCAAAAGCAGCTTTCGCCACACTATCTGTAGTATTCTTCAAATAATGAGCTTCCCCTGGCGCCACATGTATAAAATCACCTTTCTTACAAACAACAATTTTACCATCAACTTCAAATTCAAGTTCGCCCTCAAGAATAAAAAAATTCTCGTTCATTTTCATTAATCTTAAACATAAAACTCCTGCACAAATAGCCGCTCCCAAAGCAGCTGGAAATACATTTAAAGTTGGCGATTCAATTGATGTTCCTGGTATAGGATCACTCAAAGTAGAAGCAAACTCTATCCAAGAATATTCTTATACTGCAGATGATTCTGGTATTGTGTTACTTCCAGAACGTGTTGTATTTACTAAGGATAATATAGATGATTATGATTTCTAAAAAATTTTAATACTAAACCCAGCACTATATATAGATAAACTTATGTAATGTTTGTCTCAAATCTGCTGGGTTTGAATAATGAAAATTATTAATTATAAATGAAGGAGGAAATTAAATGGCAGATAATATAGGTAATAAATTAGCAAAAGATTATAATGTGGATATCCCCTACTCCCAAGAAAGTTTTTACGTTAAAGGAATGAATGACATCGATTGGGGTGTTCTAAATGATGATATGAGCCATAAAATTATCGGTGTTAATATTGAAGATGCAATTCTTCCGGTGCTTCAGGAGTAGATATGGGTAGAAATATATTCTAAGCTGAAGATTCAAAAGCAATGTGTAAGTCAGTTGCTAAAATTGTACATGAAGGCTTTTCAGAATTTTTTATTTCACTCCAGTATTTTTTTTAATATTTACTGCATTAGACGCGACTGTACTGACACCAGCTATTACAGACCCTATTCCTAATAAACCACGTCCCAATAACAATCCAGTTGTACCAACAAGAATAAGCCCAATACCTACACTCCCACCAATTACTGATCCAATGCATGATACTTTTTTTGAAGGATGAGTTAATTTTTCTACAGTGCACATTGATTTGCTTAAAGTTTCTTGTGAAATTTTTTTTGTTGCTTCAGTTAACTTTCCATTATATTTTTTCATAAAGACCTCCAAATAATTTTCTTAAAATTTTGAAAAAATAAGACTCTATACAAGTGTAAAATCATGAAAATCATTAAGTGCCTCTATAATGTCATCATCAATTACAGGCAAGCCCATACCATCAAATAGTTTTTTTAGAAAATTTATCTTTTCAATAAATTGTTCTTTACTAACAACAAATACAGATGGATTTAACCAAATATTTAATAAAAGCATTACAACTTCGGACAGTTCTTTTGGATAAGTGGCATTTATAGAACCATCTTTCATGCCCTCTTCAATTACTTCCTTCAATAAAGGTGCATATCTTGATACAGCTTGATTGAGCTGTCTTGATAAAAATTTTGGATTTTTCATCAATGTTGGTGATGACCGATAAAACTTTTGTTGTTCTTTATTTGATATAGATTGACTAAAAATTTCTTTTATTTTTTGTAATCCATTCAATGATCTATCATCTTTTATTTTATCAAATGAATTGCTATCTTGGTACATTCTCAAAGTAACAGCATCAATGATTTCTTCTTTTGATTTAAAATGATGATAGATTGCTCCTTTACTAAGATCTCCTAAATTATCAACTATATCTTGAATCGTCGTCTTCTCATAACCTTTTTCTAAAAATAATTTAAGTGAAATATCTAAGATACGATTTACTGTTATTTCTGGATATTTATTTCTAGCCATTTGACTCCTTCTTTCATACATTAGTTTGGTATGTTTTAATATTAGCAATTTATAAAAAATTTGTCAAGAATTTTTACTGAAATCAACAAAACTGCCCTCATTTAGGCAGTTTCATATCTTTTCAATTGTTTAAAAGGTTTCGATTTATCCAAGCTACTCTTCAATAGTCCTTCTAACCGCACCTTGTCCTTTTATCATCTTAACAAACATGCTTTCAAACTTATCTTCTAGACCTATCTCATACAGATTGATACCAAAGATTTCTTCATTAGATAGAATATCATTAAGGTCTGCAGTAGTATCTCTCATGTTTATCTTATCCATTGTTTTCTTAAGAATATCTATCATTGGGTCTGGACTTAAAGTTATTTCCTTACCTTCATCATCTACTCCCATTAAATATCTACACCAACTAGCTATTGCAAGTGGAATCCCCACAAGACTAGCAGGTTCAAGGGCATTATCCGACAATTATGCTAAACCACTTACTCTATCTAATCTTGCTGACTCAATCAAAATAAGCCCGTCTTATTTAGGTAGTATTTTTAAATCTGTAACTGGTAAATCTCCAATAACCTATTTACTTGAAATTAGGATTCATAAGGCAGAAGAATTACTTAAAGATGGGAACCCCCGTATCAGATATATATGAAAAAGTAGGGTTTAATGATTTGTTTTATTTCAGTAAATGCTTTAAGAAATATGAAGGAATATCTCCATCCCATTATAAACAAATGTTTTATAGTTATAATTACCATGATAATGACTAGAAATAATATATACCTATAAGATGGTTATACAACAAAAACTGCCCACTGGGCAGTTCCTTTGATTTATACTATCTTTAATATTTTTACATAAACTATAATTACTTATTAATTTAACGAACTAAACCATATAGGACTTGACCATGCCATATGTTCATCTATTTGTTTCATTCTAATATAATAATAAGTATCTTTACTTATTACGCTATCATCAATAAATTCTATTTCTGTCCATTGTTTATCACATTTAGTAGAATACATAACTTCTCCATTACAAATAATTTCAACTGACTTTATTTGCTTTGGTGCAGCTAAAGTACATTTAATACGTCGTGGTTCTGTAAAAGTTTTACCTTTATAATATACTTCTTCCCCCATAAAAGATTCATTAATATTAAAATACATTATCATTCTTGGATGGGTAGAAGCATATGATTTTCTGTTATATAAAGCTTCATATACTCCTTTTCTTGTTAATTCTTTTGCATAAACTGCTGTAACTCCTCCATGACCCGGCATAGCATCATGATCATCACTACTTGCAGTAATTCCCCATTTTCTACCCTTATTTAAAAAGTCAACTATCGTATTACCTGGTATATTAGATTTTGCTTTTAATAACATAGGATGATTTTCATTTTCGAATCTTCCCCATTGACTTGAAAAAATTTCTCCTAGTCTTTCTATATTTTCATTATTTTTTTCCCAATTATCATAATTGAAACCATTATTTTTTGAATCTTGGTCATCCTTTGATTTTCTACCACCACAATAACGATGGAGATGAGGTATTGTTAAATATTCTTTATCACCATAATATTCCCATACATCAGGTATATCTTTAACCCATTCTTCTGGGTAAGAGAATTTACTTAAGGAGTCAGAAAATAATACTACTGTATCTCCTCTTTTACTATGAAATTCAAACCCAGGAAATGCAACAAACTTACCTTCTTTATAATTAATATCAGCTTTTTCCCCAATTAACTTCCACATTTCTTTTGTTATATTCAAACTCTTATCTTCATTAAATTCAAAAGTCTGTTCAGATAAGCCCATAAAATCAATATTAGCTACATCTTTTGCATAAGTATATGCATCTTCTGGAGAAGCTCCCCCATTGTTATCTTTTATATTAGCTGTCAAATTGGAATGGCTGTGCAAATCTCCCCAATAAATGTTATAAGGTGAATTTTTACATAGAATTATAGACTTTTCTACAAATAACTCATCATCCACTTTAACATCTACTTCAAATATTCCCTCTTCATTTAATTCTAATAAGTATATACCATTTTTAACTTGTCCCTCATTAATAACAACACCATTGTTTTTGAGATCCTTTATACTAATCTCTATATCTGATGTATCATAATCAAAAATAGGATTATTAAATTTATCTTTAACAAAAATTTTTATTTCAAATCTCTCGCCTACACTTATTAAATTTGGTGTTATAGTTGTTATAATTTTTTCTTTTCCTGGTATAACTTCAATAGGTTCAAATCCATTTAATTCTTTGTACTCTTTATTCCCTTCTATATCCACAAATACTTTATAGTTAAGGAATGTTCCTTTTTTCTTATGAGAATTATGTCCCACTCTAGTAGGTGGAGCACATCTATCCATCCATGCTCTACTAATTCCGCCATAGTGTATAAAAATCTTTGTACCTTCTTTGATTTCTTCTTCTACAATAATTAAAGCCACCCGAGTACTATCCGGCCATCTTTTGATATGCGAAAAATTAGTTTCAATTTTATTAGCCTCTGTTGTTATTTTTAAATTTTCATCTTCACAATATGCATATAAAAAATTTGATTTCCAATAATCATATACTTGTACATATTCTTCTGACCTTTGATGTTGAAAAGCAGGCAAAATAACTTTTATAGAACCACCTTTTTTTATACCTTTTGCACCAGCAACATAAGTTATTACCCATTCCAATTCCCCATCAACTTCTATCTTAGATTTTGAATCAACATGAATGTCACCATAAAAATTCAGCTGTTTTTTGCTCATTCAATTCTCCTCCAGTTTTGATAAATAAAAAAATCATAAGCCCTTGAATGCCCCATACATAACCAGTTGCTACTAGTAATATAACGGCATAGATTTATTGTATTTATTCAGCTTTCGAGTATATCGCAAAGTTGTCAAATGAGGGCGAGTTATCGCACTTCCCACAACCACTGCATGGGCTCCTAAATAAATACTCTCAACAGCCTCTTCTGGAGTATTTATTTTTCCTTCCATAAATACATAACCAAGGCCTTCACATTCTCTAATAATCTTTGCTAACATCTCAAAATCTGGACTATCTATAGATTTAGGGTTATCATTAAATCTATATAAAGTTGGTGCAACTATATGAGCTCCAAGTTTTAGAGCATTTACTGCTTCCTCAGCATTTCGTATATCAGCTAATATTAATATGTCCGGGAATTCTTTTTTGATTTCTTCAATAATAGTAAAAGCTTTTTTCCCTTGGGCATTGTACCTATCAGTAGCATCCACAGCAATAATATCCGCACCTGCTTCAATAACAGCTCTTACAGCTTCCATTGTAGGAGTTATAAATACTGGGCTGTTTTCGCTATGAATTTTCCACAACCCAATAATAGGTAACTCAACTGCTTCATTGATACTTTTTATATCTTCTGGTGTATTTGCACGAATACAACATGCGCCACCCCAAACAGCAGATTCTGCCATTTTAACTACAATACCTGGCAAATATATAGGGTCATCTTTTTTAGCTTGACAAGAAACTATAAGGCCATCTTTCATACTTTCAATAAGTTTGCTTTGCTCTTCATTCATCTCTTTATCCCCTATCTGAATTCAACTATTTTCTTTTGACCTACCTCAACTAGCTTTCCTTCTTCATTGATTTTACATTTTTCACCGGAAGTAGCCATTACAATAACATCAGTTGCTACCACTTTATCCTTAATATTTTCAAAGTCTACTGTCATGAGGAGATCCCCTTGCTTCACATCTTGATTTTCTTTAATATATGATTTAAAACCTTGTCCTTTAAGTAATACAGTATCTATTCCTATGTGAATCAATAACTCAACTCCATTATCACATTGAATACCAAAAGCATGCAATTCATTTGCAATAAATACTATTGTTCCATTTACAGGAGATATAATTCGGTTATCTACAGGTTCAATTGCAAACCCGTCACCTAGGCTTCTACTTGCAAATGCTTCATCATTTACTTTCTCAATTGATTTCAAAACCCCTTTTGCAGGGGAGATAATTCCACTTTTTTTATTTATAAAAGAAAACATATTTATCCTCCTATATAGTTTCCAATGTAATCATTAGGATCTTTTGAACCCGCATGTAAGCACTCATTTTTGTTGACTTTCCATCCTTGTTGAACCGAAATATTGCCATTTAAAATTGGGTCCTTAGTCTTTTCCTGGATTTCATTCATCCTATTTCTTAGTTTTTCTAGTACATCTTTATATTTGTTATCATTGACAACATTGTTTCTTTCCCCTACATCATAAGTGAGATCATACAATGCTTCCTTATATTTTTCTACTTCTTGCAATCCATTATTCATGTAATACTCTTTTGAAATAGAATCATCAATATTAGATTTATTGATTTTCATATAATCATCATAATAGCGAATATATTTATACTTTTCAGTTCTTATACTCCTACAAGGTTCATAAGAAGTATGAAAATTAATTTCACTAAAAATATCTTCTCTCACTTTGTAATTAGTATCCTGAAAAATTCTTTCAAAAGATTCACCTTCCAAATAATTTGGTTTTTCAAGATTCAACAAATCACATAAAGTTGGAAAAACATCAATATGTGAAACTAATTGATCTGCAACTTTACCATTGACCTTACTTTCTGGAACACGTATCACTAAAGATACGCCAATACCCGTGTCAAACAAGTTGCACTTAACAAATGGCATTGCAATACCATGGTCTGTAGTAAATATGATGATGGTATCTTCGTATATTTGATTTTCTTTTAATGCATCTAAAACAATCTTAAATGCATCATCAAACCATGAAGCTGATGTTAAAAATCTAGCATAATCTTTTCTTATTATCTCATTATCAACCAGTGGATAAGGAGGCTTAACATAATTTTCATTTATTCCTTCTTTCAATTCAGTAGGATACCTTCTATGAGTAGAGTACATTCCAAATGATAAAAAGAAAGGTTTATCTTTTTTATTTTCTTTTAACCAAGATTTTATATTTTTCGCATTTTCAATATCCCATTTAACTAATTCTTCTTGACTTAATCCTTTATTGCTAGATGTGATATCCAAATCATATCCAATTATATTTGCTCCTTCTTCATGATTCAAATAATTTCCTGCTTCATGTTGTATCCCACACAAAACCGTTTGATAGTTGTTCCCTTTTAAAAAATTCACAAGATGCTTTGAATAGTCATTCAAAGCAAATCCCCGCTGTGATAATCCTAGCATTCCATTCTGATGTGGATAGGTTCCTGTGAGAAGACCTGCTCTACTAGGAGAGCAGGTTGGACCAACACAAAAGGCTTTTCTAAAAAGAAGTGCGTCCTTTGTAAATTCCATTAAATTTGGTGTTGGAACATTATATCCATATGGACTTAACATTTTTCCACTGTCATGGGTGTGGATATAAACTACATTCATTAAATAACCCCTTTCTATATAAGTCAAATTAAAATATTCTGTTATAATGTTTCAATATATTCATCTACCTCTGTACGTATCAAATTAACTTTTGGACCATATATTACTTGAATATTCTTTCCTCTAACTATTGTATTGTAAGCACCCGTTGCTTTAAATCCATCTTTATTTACAGGTTCTAATTTCTTAACTGTTACTCTTAACCTTGTTGCACAGTTATCAATTTCAACAATATTATCCAAGCCACCCAAAGCTTCAATTATTTCAGATGCTTTTCCTGACTCATAAGAACTATTTAATTTTTTCTCATCAGTATTTTCATCTTCATCTCTACCAGGTGTTTTAGCATTTAATTTTAGTATCAAAGTTTTAAATACAAAATAGTAAAGAATAGCTATAGGTATACCTAATGCAAGAATCCATAGATATCCTGTCTTGGCATTGCCTTGGAAAACTCCAAACAATAGAAATTCAATAATTCCTGCTGAGAATGTTGATCCAATTGTTATGCCAAATATTGATGCTACCAAGAAAGAAAAAGCAAATAATATAGCTTCAGCTACAAACAATAATGGTGATGCAAATAAGAATGCAAATGAAATAGGTTCAGTAACTCCTGTAATGATACATGTTAATGTTATAGATGCAATAAATCCTGCTGTTGCTTTACGTTTTGGTCCTTCAGGTATTGTTTTGTACATTGCATAACAAGCCGCTGGTAAACCAAACAACATGTGAAAATATCTTCCCGAATTGTAAAGACCAATATTTGCAAAGAATTTTGTTGTATTAGGATCAGCTAATTGTGCTAAGAAGATTTGTTGCCATCCTTCTATAACAACACCATTTACTTCTAAAACTCCACCTGCAGCTGTTGTCCAGAATGGAAGATAAAAAACATGGTGCAAACCAAATACATAGAATGTTCTTAAAAGTAGTCCATATAAAAAACTTCCTAATAATCCAAGTCCCTGAATTGCTGTACCAAGAAAAGCAATTAAATTAGCTACCTGTGGCCAAACAAGAAACATTACAAATCCAACAAATATAAATACAAATGTATTAACAATTGGTACAAATCGTGAACCTCCAAAGAATGCTAAAAATTCAGGAAGTTTTGTTTTGTAGTATTTATTGTGAACAAAAGAAGTTACTATACCAGCAATAATCCCTCCAAACACATTCATATTCAAAGTATGAATGCCATATTGCATTACTTGACCGTATAATCGAACATCCTCACCTGCTGGAGCTAGTTTACCAGTTATTGATAAAAAAGCATTTACTGATGTTAATAACACAAAGTATCCAACAACAGCAGCTAAACCTGCCGTTCCTTTTTCACCCTTTGCTAATCCCACTGCAATTCCTATAGCAAATATCAACGGTAGTGCCATGAACACACCTTTACCAACACTAAGTAAAATTGAGAGTATGTTTTGCAAAATATTGCTTTGTAAAAATGAATATGCTTGTACAGTTGCTCCTGATGATAAAGCTGCAGAAACACCTAATAATAAACCTGCTACTGGTAATATTGAAATTGGCAATAAGATTGATTTACCGAGTCTTTGACCTAATCCAACAAACTGTTCACTGAATGATTCCATAAATTTATTTTTCATAATCATTTCCTCTCCAATAAGTTATTTTTTAATAAATATTACAAAAAACTGAAGTGCCTTAATAATGCTAAAAAAATCTTAATAAATAAAAAATATTACGCTTACCCGTTTACTTCTCACTTATACTTAATATTTGATGACCTCCCTTTATTTATCTTTGATTACTACTATACCTTCTCCGCTCAGCCATGTTGTATTTACATTGTATAACTTTACAACGGTATTTGTCAATACAAATTATAAATATGTTAATACAAATTATATGAAAAAAATTTATCTAGTCTTAATTGATGTATACTGATATTTCTCAGAATTTAAGATCATTTCAGTATAATCAAGAACTTTACCAGTATCTAAATAGGTTGTATTCATAACTTTAATCAAAGGTTTATCTTCTGATACTTGTAAATATTCAGCTGTTTTCTTATCAGGAAGGATTGGTGTTATTATTTGTTCACTATGATCAATAATTAATTTTTTTTCTTTCTCATAATACTGGTATTTTGATTCTTTCAGTTGGTTATATGTTAAATCTGGAAAATCATCAACACTAATATAAGATATTTCTAATACCATTGGTTCATCGTCTGCCTTTCTCAATCGAATCACATAGTAAACTAATGCATTTATATCTTTCTTTAGAACCTCACAAATTGTTTTATCTGCTTTTATTATTTCAAATTTTAGTATTTCTGTACTTGGGGTTTTTCCCAATTCTAATATTTCTTCTTTAAAACTCTTTATTTCAGTAGCTTTTCCAATTTTAGGACAAGATCTAGCTACAACAGTTCCACTCCCTTGATTTCGTATAAGATACCCTTCTTTAACTAAATTATTTGTTGCTTGCCTTACAGTAACTCTACTAACATTGTATTGTTTCGCCAATTCCATTTCAGTAGGTATGAAATCATCTACTTCATACAATCCTCTATTGATTTTTCCCAATAAATCATTTTCTATTTTTTTATAAAGCGCTTCTTTTCTAGCCATTGTATCTCCTCTATAAACATAAAATTCATTAAACTTTCTTATTAATAATAATATCAACAATGTATCCATAGGTCAAATAAATCCAGTATGGAGAAATCATATTGAATTTTTAAATCTATTGCAGCGTGACAACTTACTATACTTTTTATTAAAGGAATTTGAGCAACTTCTTAGTATTACTAGAAAAACTGTTATGCCAGAAATCAAAGAATCCTCCATAACAAAAGAGGAACACTATGCCCTAGCCTTTCATATTGGAGGATTTTTTAATCTTTTAATAAAATGGTTATCACAAGGAGCAGTAGAATCTCCTGAAGAAATGGCTTCTATCATGAAAACTCTATTTCCAGAATAGCATTTTTCATTTTTGAAACTTTTCTGTGTGAAGTTTTTGTTTCATTTTATCTCACTCTCTGTTCTGCTTTTCCAAATCAACATTAAAAGAAACTTTACAAACTGGATAGTTACTACATTGAATAACTGCGCCAAAGTTTCCATATTTTCGTTTCAGTACTCCCTTACATATAGGGCATACTAATTTTTTATAAGACTTTTCTTCTATTTCTAATTCACAGTATCCAAGACCTGCTTTATCCATCAACTGAGTATATATTTCATTAATTTCTTCATTTTTATGATACAAATAATTATACTTAAAGATAGCTGTTATAAACTTAAAATGATTAGAGTTACCATTAGCTCTAAAAAACATTGCTACTTCTTCTAATTGTCTTTCATCTCCATTTAAAATATGCTTGATTTTATTCTTATAAGGAGCATAATCAGAAAAATAAGTAATTGTTTTTTCTTCAATTTCCTCTAACATATCAAAAAAATTATCCCTTTTATTCTCTCCGTCATCTATGGAATTTACTTCTAATGACTCATCTATTTCTTTTTTCTGGAGGATGCATTTATTGCAATGCTCGTCCTCAAACTCTTTATTTACTTTTTTATACTCCTCAATAAAGTCACACTCTATAAATCCCTTAGAATTTATTCCAATATCATTAAGATTATATACTTTTATATATAACTCCTCAAAATCATTGTTATTGTTATATGGATCTGAATATCTCATATTCTTTGCAAGGACAATTTTTGAATTATCTACATCTAAATAAACAGCTACTTTTTCCTCTTCATTTAACATTATCTGCTGAAAAAAAGTTACTTCCACTTGTTTTTCTTTTGTTTTAACATTTTTCTCATTGCCACCAATTAGCCATAGGACATTAATATTTGCTTTTTTATAATCCTTATGTCTCCCCTGCCATTCATGCAAATCTAGCTGAGTTCTTTGATATTCCACAGCCAACTTATCGCCATTACTAAATTCCATATACAAATCTGCTCTTCTTCTATTTGGAAATCTATGATTTATAATAGGCTGTATTTCTGGATATTTTTCTTTAAAATAGTGATACAAAATCATTTTTGCTTTTTTATGATTTTCCGATTCTCTCAAATTGTTATGACTAAATGGACACTTGTAATCTGCCGCTTTATGAGAAAAATGAGGTACTCTTTTCCTTGGATCATTAGCTCTCAATAAAACTTCCATACCGCATTCTGAGCATAGTAATTCTCCATTTCTCCCAGCTATTCTCCACTGTTTTTTTAGTTCATAATTTAAAGCATAATTTACATTAGTCACATCATAAGCGCAAATATGTTTCCCTTTGTACAAACAAGTTTCCATTTTTTATATCACCCCATTTTATTAGTTAAGAGTTAGTTCCTTGGTGGAAAACCATTTTCCATGTATCATTTGAAAGTTTCCATATAGAACTACGAAGTGAATATTTCTTTGTTTCATCTAATTCACTATGCTTTATTAACTTATATGTAGTCAGTACACAATCACTTGAAAGCTGTTTTATTTCAAACGCTATTATCTGCCACTTTAGTTCAGATGATTTACTCTCATTATCCCAAATATCGCCATTACTATAATGATATATCTTTCCTGAACTACAAAATTCAATAAAATCTTCAGAAAGTAATTCACTAATTTTTTTAGCCGATTGCCTAGTTTCTGGTTTTAATAATTCATTTTCTAATTCAAGAATATGGTTTTGTAACAATTCCATTTTTACATTACTATAAATCTCAATTCCATCTCTCTCTATTTGTTTTCTAATCTCCTCATTTAAAGAATCCTTAAAAAGAATATCACAAGTATAAATTCCAACCAACTCATCAATTGCTTCTACAATAGTTCCTCTTTTGTCAGTAGAGCAATCTATACAAATATCAATATCAGAATTTTTTCTCTCAGTACCCTTTGCTCTAGAACCAAATAAAATTACACTATTTATTTCTTCTGTGTTAAGAAAATATTGAATTAAGTTTTCATATACCGTTTCGTTTATTCCATACATAATTATCACATCACTTCTTTAGAAATATTAGATAATAAACCTTCTATTGCATCTATGTATTTATCTATTATTTTGTTTTTTATTTTATCATAATCTTCTTCGTTATAAATATGTGCAGTGCTATTTCTAGATAGTAAAATATCGTTCCAAACATTAATATCAGTAATAAGCCCTTCTTTATAAGCTTGTTTATAACATCCTCTTGGGTTATTTATTTCCAATCCGGATTCTTTAAAAATTTTAGATAATAACTTCCACGTCAAATCTTCCAAAGTCTCATACTTTTTTATTATTGAATCTCTATATACTTCTTTTGTAATTTCATCTGGATTATCTAATTTTAAATAATTATCTATAATATTTTTTAAGTGAGTAAACATTCTATAAGTATGGTTATAAGTTAATTTTATTGATTCTTTATATTTATCTAATATTCCGCTCAAATTACATATTCCTCCATGTTCATCTTCTCTATTAGCTTTTTGTTTTTGCTTATATTTAAATTATACCATAGTGAAACATTTTTATTCTTTCATAACGCTCTTAACTAAATAAACTGATCCAATATACTTGGATCCTTAATCTTATTATCCTCCGCTAGCAGCAAAATCTTTGAAAGAACTTCCGTTGTTTTTGGATCTTCATCAAGGAAAGGTAAAAAAATTCGTCCTCTATGGGCACTGTGAACTGGTACAATATAAATAGCTCCTTTAGCCATTTTATGAACCATCGCGCTGCCAAGATGAACAGTATAATCACCATACTTTCCTTTGATAAAGCAATGTGACCCTTCGATTCTAACATTGTCTAGTTTAAACAGTCTAACGGATTCTCTAACAATAGCCGCCCTCATATCAACAGTTGACAGACTAGCTTCAGGATCTACGCCTCCTACATGAGCCATACTAACCACTAAATCCAAATCACGCATTACTTCAGAAAAGATTTTTTTCTGAATATCATCAATCTTTATAGATTTATATGTTTTTCTATTATAAAAATGAACTGTTTCAAGGGTTGGTGATTCAATATCAGCCGGCGAAAACCAATCTGCCATTGCATACACAGTTGCAATAATATCCTCATCATGATAAACCTTTTGCAGTCCTTCCTCATAACTCACTGTCCAACCTCTAGTTCTTAAAAGAGCAACAGTTTTTTGTGGTTGTACTTGATGACCTGAATATCTTCTAGAAAGTGTGCCTTCTAACAATTCATCCTCAGTTGGTACATAAAGTTCTCTAAAAACCTGTTTGAATGGCTGCTTTATCTTATTTACATATATATACTCTTGTAACCTGCTCCATTGTCCACTTTTATATAAGTCATAACTATGAGCAATTCTTACTTCATCATTTTGAGAAAGTTTTATTTCCTCTCCATCTATTGCATTAATATTATTTTCGTCTAAGAATCCAAATTTGTTATGGCTCATTAAAACCAAATCTTTAATAATACCCTTTAGTACAGGATGTCGTCCAATATTTTTGATTTCCTCAAATGTAAACGCCTCCCCCTTATTCATAAACTCTTCGAAAAGTAATCGTGCTCTAATCTTCTGCTCTTTCAAATATTTCTGTAGTTCCTTAATCTCAATAATATAAGACTCTTTCTTTAGCCTACTTGGAATATTTTTCAGCTTTTTATCCTTTTTCATAGTTATGATTGAAGCCTCTCCATCTTCATTAATGTGGAGATATATTTCAACATCTTGAACTTCTCTAGGTTTATAAAACTCTTTTATCCAATCTATCTTCATTATTTCTACATTCCAGATTAATCTGCTTACATCACTAAAACCAGTTGTCATGGCGAGATTCGCCAATGCAATATTAGCAGCTTTTCCTTCACTAGCTCTTCTCATTGATCCATACTTTTTACTTTCTTTTATAAACTGCTGAATATAATCGTATCGCTTAAGTATATCCTCATCTCTATTTTTCTCTAATGGCACCAAACCAAATGCCATCAATTTATCTTTATTTCTAGTTCTTATAATTAACTCTTTAAATTCCTCCTTATCAATCTTTCCAAGGGCTGCATCCGTGTACATCTGCGATCTTTTATGATTACCACCAGCTGAAATATATTTTGACGCTTTGTAAACCTGTTTGAATCGCTCTTCACCAATAGTTTCATAAGCTTCCAAAAACCAGTTTTTATCAAAAGTCCCATCATTAAAAGCTTGAGGTGTTATTGAAGAATATCTGGCAACAACCGTCTCTTTTTCAGCAGAAAAACTTTCATTCACATGAGCATGAAAATACCAACAAGTCATCTTAAGACCAGGCCAACCCAGATATTCCTGTACAAGTTCAATCCATTGAGGTGCATACATAGCGCCTTCAATAAGACGACTATCCTTAATTTTCTTACCTTCCATACACTTACGAAATTTCTCAATATTATCATTTTCTGTTGGATATGAATTCTTAAGTAATTTGCTGAACATCTCTTTTTTAGTTCCACCATCTGAGCCAATATATGAGTACCCTCTCACAAAAGGTTCTTTACCAAGACCTACTATTAAATCAATAAAAAAGTGTGTTCCATAGAATTTACCAATATTTCCTGCAAGATGACTAACTTCCGTTGGAATATCACCACGTTTTAGTTCTAACTGAAGTATTCGGCTCAAAACTTTATCTAGTTTCTCTGTAATATAAGGGCTATCAATCTTTTCCCTACGTCCATAACTGTAATTATTAGTCAAATTTCTAATATGAGTACTAGAATTAGGACGAGCAATAAGTTCCAACAAAACTTCATCATCAACCTGTAATCCTAACTTTTTAGCTTTATCCCAGTCATTTATAGAAATATACCCATATGATTTATACTCTGCCTTCTTGTAATAAGCATATCGTATAGCAAAGGATTCTAAAAAGTTTTTATCTGACTCATATTGCTGCATCCATCTATCCCAAAACGATATTTCAGGTGCATTAACAAAAATATCTTTTCTATTACCATAAAAATATCCTCTATTCTCGTCTTTGAAATAGTATTTTGTGAAGTTTTCTTCCGGTACTTTTTTTAGGATATATTTCATTACATCTTTGGCTATTTTATAAAATTCATTGCCATGGTATTCATATTTAAGAGCTCCTAAAAGCTCCTTTATGTGTCCTATATATGGAATATCTCTTAACTTTTCCAATGATTTATACACAGTTTTCATAGGAAATAGCTTGTTCAATAATTTTAAATACCAATCATTCACATCTTCGAATTTATGTCTGTCAATTACAAAATACAATTGTAGCAAATTACATGGGGACAGTTCTTTCCTTTTGAAAAATTCCTTCCATACTTTAGCTAATGGATAATCCTCCAAATGATAATCTCTATCCTCTTTATAAACAATTGGATTAATACAATAACCACTACCAAGAACTGTTTTTTCATTTCTTCCACTGCCCCAAACCTCTGTATATTCATATTCACGGTTTTCATCAATCAAAAGGGAAAGTTCTTGAAAAAGCTGAACTATATCATTTTCCTTCATTGAAAATACCTTTGCTATATCAAAGCATTCATTAAACTCTATTGTAGGTGCTTCAAATGTTTTATCCTTATTGACTAATCCGAATCCATTCTCCTCAGAGTATTCATCTAAAGTTTTATCCTTCATCTTGTTCAAAATCAAAAGTTCTTTTTCACTATAATCATCATGTAAATTTGCTATCTGAATTCCCTTTTCATATAAATATTTCCGCTTTTCATCTTCTTTAAGAACACGAAGCATATCAAGCCCCGCTTCTCTTCTATTTTCGTTATCATTACGCAAAATTCTTTGAAGCATTTGGCTAATCTTCTCTGGTTCTCTCTTTAAAAGTAAATTAATCAAAAGCTTTTTTAAATCACCATTCTTTGTCTTTAGCATATCTTCAAATTTCAAATATTCAGCATCATTAATAGCAAGTTTCTCAATACTTTTAACCGCCTTTTTACGTATATTAAAACTACGATCTGACAATCTATCAAATAACCACTCTCTTTGCTTAACTGTTCTTGGATTTCGAATTACATAATCCAAAATATTTTCTCTCACATCCACACTCATTCTTTTGGAATACAACAGTATATCATCCACTAAATCCTCATCCGTGTCATCATTACTTAACTGCATACTCATCATACCAATGACATCTTCAGCTCTCAAAACTACTTCACCCCATGGAAATACACTTGGTGAATAAATTTTCTCCTTTTTAGGCATGTTATCAAGAAGTTTTTTGAATTCCAAGTATATCTCTCTTTTTTTCACAATTGAAAAGCCAAAGATACGATTATATTCATTTAAAACATATTTATAACCATAACCTTCATAAAGGACAGCATTACGAAGTACCCATGCTAATACTTCCTCTTCATCTATATCTAAATATTTCATAGCAACAGCTGATTCAAAAAATTTATTACCAGTTTGATTTAAAAAATAAAGACCAGTGAGTTGTTTATTCTTTTTATTGCTTTTCATTAATCCATCTATCATTGATTCTACATCAACTACTTCAATAACCCCTTGCGCCCATAATGCCATATATATTTGTAAATTATCATCTGATTGGAGATAGTTCTTTCTTAAACTATCCTCAGTAAGACATTCATATCCAATAGTGAAGCATTTTTTAATAGAAGACGCTTTCTGTGCAGTGATAGATAGACCTGTCCATGTATCAAATGCTCTTACAACCGAACTAAACCTACTTAGATTATTATCTAATATAATTTTATAAATATATATAAATGCCCCTAGCTGACACTCATCAATACTTTCCAAAATACTTTGACGTAATCCTTCTTGTAATTTTGCAGCCAATAAAAGTTTTCCAATAAGCTGCCACCCTTCTTCTCGTTTTGCCTTTAATAATCCGCTAATAATCTCTCTTGTTATAACAAATGTATTATTATCACCATTTATTTTATCTTTAATTTTGTTAAATATCTCATTATTACCCTTATTAATTTCCATAGCTATTAATTCTGAAATAACTCTTCCATCCACAAAATATTTTTCTCTATACTTCCCCTCTAAATAATCATCAAGAGTAAATTTTTTTTCTTTTAATTGAATCAAATCAATTAAAATATCAATATTATTATTAATATATATCAAAGAATCCTTACTACTTCTAAAGGACCTTCGCAATATATCATTCATATAAGTATACTCAGTTGAGTGGTCCCATAGATACTTTGCTTTCTTGGCCCATTCATCCCCAAAAATATGTAATAAAATAGAATAATGATCCCCTATAAATATATCCTGAATAGCTTTAATGTCATCAGTAAGTAACATATTCTTCAACTGTTTTTTAGCTTCTTCTCTTTCAATAAAGTTTTTATTCTTACTAGCCAATTCAATAAGCATAATTATTTTCTTATACCGTGGATTAACTGTTTTGATAAACTCTTTAAACATATTCATCTCTCACCTCACCATAATCTTCCTGCCAACATTACCAATCGCACAAAAGTTATGTTATCATCTTCTTTTAAATATATACTTTCCTCTATATCTTCTATCTCTTCATCATTAATAAATACTCTATAAATTCCATCATTAAAAGCAAGAAGTGCCGTCTCAATAGCTTGTTTCTGCTTTGCTTTTTTCTCATTATAACAGAATCCAAAATTGATTTTACCAACCTTAGAATTCTCAACAATCACTTTATCAGAAAGGTAATCTAGTATTTGATTTTCTCTTTGCTTTTCATTATATTTGTTAACATTATCTAAAACTATATGGGTAATAAAATCCTTTAATGTATAAATATCATCATTGATTTCTATCTCCTGCTTAGTTATAAAATTATTTTTCTTTCCTAGTTGCTTTACAGACGCATATACTCTCATAATTTCTCCCTATAATGTTTTCTGAAAACTCACTTTTGAGTTCACTTGTCACTTGTCACTATTATAACCTTGTTTTAAACATTCTTCATTAAAATTTATACTTTCTTTGATATATAAAAAACACTCCCTTTCAAGTAAATTTTAACAGTTTTTTAAACCGTATCTACTTAAGAGGGAGCACTTTACTTTGCGACTAAACTCTATATACTACTATTTATATAATGCCTATAGTCTTGAAGAAAAACACAAATAGAGTCATTGAAAATACTGATAAGATTGTTGTTATCATAATTATATTCGCACTCAGGTCCTTATCTCCATTCATTGCAGCTGTCATAATGTAGGAAATCGTAGCGCTTGGAACACCAAATAGTACATAAATTAATAATATATCATCATTTTGAAAACCAATTCCTATAGCTAAACTAACGGCTATTAACGGTATAATAACTAATTTTATTGCGCTTGCTAGAAATGATACTCCTAAATTTTCTACCGACTTCTGTAAATTAAAAGAAGCTCCTATTGTAATTAATGCTAATGGGGTTGCAAGAGCTTTGAAATAACTCATAGTTCTTGTTATTATTACTGGTAATGCTAATCCTGAAAGTGATACTACAGCCCCCATAAATATAGCAATAATCAATGGATTTTTAGCTATATTATAAATGGTTCCTTTAATACTTACTTTAGATTCTCTTTTTTCGTCTGTAGAAGTAAGTATAATGATAGCTAATATATTATATAATGGTATTATTATTGCAATAGCTAAAGGTGCTTTTAATCCTATTGCACCTGTTATATTCTCCATAAGTGATAATCCTATGTATAAAAAATTACCTCTAAAAGAGCTATGAATAAATGCTCCTATCTGAGATTTCTTTTTAATAAGCAATAAAGCTAATATCCAAATTATCACAACACTTAATACAGTTCCTAATATAATAAATGATATAAATGTAACATCAAAATATTGATCAAATGAGGTTTTTGACACATCATTAAACAACTTGATAGGTAACGCTACATTAAAGATAATGATATTTGCAGTTTTTATAAAGTTATTGTCAATTACTCTTTTTTTCTTTAACATATAACCTATACACATTACACAGAATATGGGCGTTGCAATACTAATACTAAATATAAAATTTTCTAACATAGATTATCTCCTTTGTATATTCATGATAAAAATATAATTAATTATTATATCATTACTCTGCATATATTTAATTCATCAGCATTATCATTTGTGTAGTATCCAGTGATATTTTTTAATCTATGAATAATTAGGGTTAACTTCCCATATTTATTATCTGACTAACAAACCACCATCAATTGCAAGAATGTGTTCATTCATATAATCAGAGCTTATGATGCTATTAGTATAAATCTTTCATAGCAATGTTATCCATATCAGTGAATGTTTGATTCTCTCCAATCATTCCCCAGATAAATGTGTAACTCTTGGTTCCAACTCCAGAATGAATAGACCAGCTAGGTGAAATTACAGCTTGTTCGTTTCTCATAACAATGTGTCTAGTTTCATTTGCTTGTCCCATCATATGGAATACTGCTGTTTCTTCATCCATATCGAAGTATAAATAAACTTCCATTCTTCTCTCATGAGTATGTGAAGGCATTGTGTTCCAAATACTTCCTTGTTCTAATATAGTTAATCCCATAACTAATTGACAACTTTCACATACTGCAGGATGTACATATTGATAAATTGTTCTAATATTTGCTTGCTCTGCGCTTCCCAATTTAACTGGGTTAGCCTTGCTAATCTCTATTTTAACTGTTGGATAAGTTTTGTGTGCTGGTGCACTGTTAATATAGAATTTTGCTGGTTTTTTAGCATCTTTGCTCTCAAATTTAACCTCTCTGATTCCCATTCCTACATAAAGACCATCTTTTTCACCTAATTCAAAAACTTTTCCATCTAAGGTGACTGCTCCTGCTCCACCAATGTTGATTATGCCTAGTTCTCTTCTTTGTAAGAAAAAGTCAGCTGCAAGCTCTTTTCTCCCTTCTAATACAAGTACTTTATCTGCAGGACAAACACTTCCTACTATTATCCTATCAATGTGGCTATATACTAATTTCATTTCTCCTGGTACAAATAGATCTGCTATTAAATAGTTTTCTCTTAATTCCTCTGTTCCATAAAATTTTGAATCATCTGGATGTGACGAATATCTAACTTCCATATTAATTAATCCTCCTGAGTATATATATTATTTTAGCCGTTAGGCTTTTATTTTTTCCTCCATTATGGCATTCTATAGATAACCAAACTCAACAAAATAATCACAGTGAAGGAAAATAACATGGTTTGTGTTAATAAAATAAAAGCTTAACATTTTTGATTTTTTATGATTTTAATTCATCAGCATTATCATCTGTGTAGTACTCCGCAATCTTTTGTATTACAATATCTTTATTCGTATGTTTTTAAAGACAAATTTGTCAAAATAAAAGCAATAGTTAGAATAAATGAATTATTAGACTTCTTAAAAGATGAAAAAACATTAAAAACGGCTTAATAGCCGTTTTTAATATAATAAATTTTATAATTAAAATAGAAAAGCTATTTTGTACCCCTTATTTAAGCTCAATTGTTTTTTTCTCAACAACAGTTACAGATTTTACTAGCACAGTTCCCACAAGAAGGACTATTCCACCCACTGCAATGAAAACTATTCTCCCCCAAAGTGGATTTGGTATTAACAGAAGTGCAATGATACCAGCTCCTCCTGCCTGGATAAGTCTTCCCAACATCAACCTTTGCTTATTATCCACTTCTGTTTCATCGTCATAATCAGCTACTACTTCGGTATTTGTATTGTAGAAGAATAAGTCTACCTCTTTTTGCCTTTCCTCTGAATGTCCCTTATAGAATAATTGTGACATTAAGAAAAAGGTCATTGTGATTCCAAGATGAAGTGCTACACCTAAAGTAATGGATCTCATATCACCAAATTCTCTGCTTGTAAGTGGTTCAGCAAGACCTAAGAATTTTTGCATCATTTCTGGAGTTATTACAAAGGCAATAAAGTATGATACCGCCATACCTACTAATACAGTTCCCCAACCAGCCCAGTCTGGAGTCTTCTTCACAAAGAATCCTAAAATTGAAGGAATTAAGATTGGGAATGACACTAAAGTAGTAATCATCATCATCATCTCAAATAAACTTGATCCCTTTAGATTGTTCAGAAATAATCCTACGAAAATGATAATTGTTCCAAATATTAACGTTAAAATTTTACTAATAATCAACATTTTCTTGTCATCAGCATTCTTATTTATAATAGGTCTATAAAAATTCTTAACAAAGATTCCTGCATTTCTATTAAGGGCAGAATCCATAGATGACATAGTTGCTGCAAATACCGCTGACATCATCAAGCCTACCATTCCTGTAGGCAACTCATTTCTTACAAACACATAATAAGTTGCATCTTTAACTTTTTTTCCAAGCATTGCAAGTCCCCATGTTGATGGATCCGGATAATTTGCTGCCACAAACCATGATGGAATAAACCAGATAACCGGACCTATAAACATCAGACAACAAGCAAGTAATGCTGCTTTTCTAGCATTTTTTGTATCTTTTGCACAAATATATCTATATGAATCTATCATATTGTTGGTAGTAAGAAACTGTTTTGCAAATACCGCTATAACCCAAGCTCCAAATAAAAATACATAGTTAACATTCTGACCTACAATAGGCATATCAGGTAATCCTTTTTCTAGTATAGGAGTAACCCCACCAGATTTCACCACGGCTACTATTGTTGCTACAGTAGACACTGCCATGATTATTACCATCTGCATGAAGTCAGAAGCTACTACTGCCCAAGACCCTCCTGTTACTGACATTATTACCACTACTAAACCAGTGACAATAATCGTGTGAGGGATAGATATATCGAATACAGCACTTACAAATACAGCTAGTGCATTCAGCCATATACCTGCCGATAAAATACTTGATGGCATAGTTGCCCAAGTAAATACCTGCTCATTCACTTTACCATATCTCAATCTGATACCCTCTATTGGAGTAACAACTCTCATCTGTCTTGCTTTTGCGGCAAAGAATAAATAGTTACATAAATAACCTACCGCGTTACCAAAAAAGATGATTACTACTGCCCATCCATCAGTAAAAGCCTTTCCTGCAGCTGCCGTAAATGTCCATGCACTAAACTGCGTCATAAATGCCGTAGCTCCTACCATCCACCATAACATCTTTCCTCCGCCTCTAAAGTAATCACTTGTAGAAGATGTAAATGTTCTAAATAACCAACCTATTGCTACTAGAAATGCAAAATATACTATTACTACTAATATATCCATACTATAGATACACCCCTTTTTCTTTGAATATTTTTTATATCGATGATTTTAAAATTAAGTGCAACAAAATATATCACAAAAGTACTTTAGCTGAAGTTTCTACCTTAGAATTATCCTTGTTCTATAATTAATTTCTTTTTTATAAGTCCCATAGTATCATATCTACATAACGTTTTCAGTATTTTTTTAGTGCATATCCAATTACATTCCCCCCTTACTTGTTTCGTTATTACGAATATACACTCATTACTTCATCATTGATGTTGTAAAATATATTCTTATTATTTTCTTATATGCGAATCAAATTCAGTATCACTTCAAAAAAAATATCAGTTAAGACATTATTATTATTGTCCTAAAAACCTTATTTACTACTTCAAAAACTCCTTCATGTAACAATTTCATTAAATCCCTATTCTCAATAACCAATAACATACTGATTAATCATTAAGAACCCATCTCCAATAGCTATAGCCAATTTATGATTTCTTCTCTGCATGTATCAATTACTTTACTCAAATAAATTCACCTCAATAAATGAAACAGTACATAAATACTATTTCATTTAATACCAATAATACCAAAACTTTTATAAGAAAGCTTGTCCCCCATTGATTTGGATAACTTCTCCAGTAAGATAAGATGCTTTATCTGAAACTAAAAATTCTATAACTGAAGCAACTTCTGATGCTTCGCCAAATCTTTTCATTAAGATTCCATTCTTCCAGCCTTCCATAATTTCTCTTTTTGTAGCTGAATGGAATGCAGTATCTATAGTTCCTGGTGAAACAGCATTTACTCTAATACCATATTCAACTAAATCTTTTGCTAAAGCACGAGTCATAGTTAAAACTCCAGCTTTTGAAGTACCATATATTCCTGCCCCGGGACCACCTGCATTGTAAGAAGCAATAGATGCAAAGTTTATGATTGAAGGATTTTCACCTTTCTTTAAGAAAGGTATAGCTGCTCTAGATACAAAGAATACGCTATCTAAGTTTAAAGCCATAACTTTTCTGTAGAATTCAGTAGTCATATCTTCAAATCTAGATCTTCCACCTAATCCGCCAGCACAGTTAATTAACGTATCAATTTTATCATATTTTTCTCCGATATCTGCAAACATTGCATTTACTGCATCTTCATTTGTAATATCAGCTTCAAAATATTCTGCTTTAATACCTTCATTTTTTAATGTTTTTAATGCTTCATCTGCTTGATCTTGAACAATACCATTAATAATGATATCATATCCAGCCTTTCCTAATTCTAAAGCTGTTGCTAAACCAATCCCTGTAGTTGCCCCTGTAATTAACGCAATTTTTGACATTTAATTTCCTCCTAGTTTGTACAATTTATTTTTAATTAATTTTAGCTATATGATAATATCTTTTTATGGTGATTTTAGAGAAGTTCAATTTTAGAGAAGTCAATGCTACCTTTATCATCAACTATTTCTTTATCACTATGAACATATTCGATTTTACCTACAAACATTTCATGTGAGCCAGTAACTATAGAATCCACTACCTTGCACTCTATGTTTATAGGACAATCTGCTAATAAAGGAGCATTTACCTCTATTCCTTCTTCAACCTTAATGTTAAGTTTTGAAAATTTATCTTCATCCCTACCACTATGACTACCCAAATAGTCAAACATTTCTTTTTGTTCTTTTGTAACAATATTAACTACAAAAGATCCTGTCTCCTTCACCATTTTATAAGAATGTCGTGACGGAACAATACCTACCATAAGCATTGGTGGATCAAAACTACAATTACAACAGTATGCTACTGCTAATGCATTATTTTTACCATCAATACCTCTACAAGAAACTAGTATTTTAGGCATTGGTTGAAAACATCCTTTCATATTCCCTTGAACTTTTTCCATAATGATTCCTCCTTGTTTTTATCGATCCTTTTAAATCTATAATGTGAGGCTATATTTCCATAATTAATAAATATTTATTAGTTATTCTTACCTAAAAAATCTTTCCTTTGTGGTGTGAAAATATCTAATAATACAGTGTCATCTTCTAAAATTTTTGCACCATGCACTAAATTTGGTGGCATATAAACTGAATCACCTGCGCCAATAATTGTTGTTTCCTCTCCAACAGTGAACTCTAGTTTTCCTTTTGTACAATAAGTTACTTGCTCATGGAAATGCTCATGCATAGCACCAATAGCACCTTTTTGAAAATGAACTTCAACAATCATCATATCTCCACCATGAGCCACGATTTTTCTTTCGATTTTATCCTCTACTTTTTCTAATTCAATATCTTTGTTATGAAAAAAATATTGTTCTCCCATTAAATATCCCTCCTTTAATTTATATATAATCCTTATGAAAAATTGATTTTATAATTAAACCAATTTCCAACTTCCTTTAAATGTTGCATTATCAGTTTTTTCTCGTAAAACAATTGAAGTACGTATAGATGAAACAGGATTGTCATAAGTTTCAACTATATACATCTCTTTATTTGTAATATTTAGTTCGCTTCGAATAAGGGTACCATCCAACTGCCATTCTAAAACAATACAATTGCTATCATTCACTATTTTTTTCACATCTTTTATATGCTGATAACCATTAGTATCATAGCCTAAATTACCAGGTTCATATTTTAATTTAGATACTAATTTAGCTTGACTATGGAAAAACCAATCATATGTATGCTCTTCTGAGGAATTTATTGTAAACTCATCATTGAAACCATCTGGAAGTAAATCAATTTTTCTTGTATAATCTACTCCTTCATAAACATTTTCTACAGTTGCATGTAGGCTTGTATCTGTAAATTCTAATATTTTACCACCTTCAGTTGACACATGATTTCTTCCATCAACCACTACTGTATTATGAGATGAGGACATTCTATGCCACTCATTGCACAAACGTGATCCATAGCCTGCATTAGATAAATCTCTAGTTAATATCGAATTCCCTATCATAACTTCGATATTCATTTTATCCGGATGAGCATGGGATGGTCCTCTATGCCCATATTTATAGAATACATTTATCGTGTTATTTCTTAATGTACCATAATAAGATGATTCAAAGTTATTTGAACTACGTTTGATTTTTTTCATAGTACTAAAATCTAAATCAGGATTGAAAGTTAATCTTTCTAATGGAATTTCATTTTGGAAATAATATGGCCTTGATAATGGAATTGTTGCACGCTCTAAACTTCCTTTCTCAATATTCTTCAAGAAGTTACCTACTTCACTATTTTCTCCAAAGATTTTAGTTGCTATATGATAAATGTAACTATAAGTTTTCAAGTTAACATTTGGCCATCCATCATTAGGATTAGGTAAAATATCATTATCAAATGCATAATAATATGCAGACTCAAACATTTTTCTTATAATAGCTTCTTCTTCACCAAAATCATAATCATAAAGTTTAGTAAATAAAAGTAAATTTGTTACACCTTCTAATAAAAAGAAATTATAATGAATAGATCCTTCATACCAAAATCCTTCTTCTGTAACACCTTCTCTTAATTGATTTCTAATTCCAAATTTGCTATTGAAAACTTTATCTAACAATTCTTGATTCTTTGTAAATAAAGCTACAATCCCTAAAGCGCTATTTACCCAACATGGAATATTATGAATTCTAATCAGCTGTGGTTTTAATAGTTCAGTTGCAGGAATGAATAATTTTTGATTTATCTCATCCAAATATTCTTTTCCAATTTCAGCTTTTACCATTTGCAAAGCATTGATTATACGTACTAAAATAATCGCTTCATTTAATGCCTGGGGCATTATTTTTGCAGCGCCACCAACATCGTATGTTAAATCATCAATAACTTTATCCTTAGCATGGATAATAAATTCCTTATAGTGATCTGCATAGAAAGATAAGATTTTTTTTATATAGTCTAAATATCGTTCCTCACCTCTTACTTTATAGAGAACTGCAGATTTTAATAATGTTGTAATAGCAGTGTTTCTATAAAAATACACCCATACATTATCAAACATTTGTCCTTTAAACTCTCTACCACATATTTCACATATGTGAGAATGGGGTTTTTCAAGGTCAAATATAAGTCTTCCACCATCTTCTTCACAAAAATAGTTATGACCCCACTCACTCATTTTGCTAGAATCATCTTCAAAACTGGAAGCAAAGTCAGTAACTTCTTTATCCATCTCATTTAACATAGGATAATATACTTTTTTACCTTGATCTAATTCTTTAATCATTTGTAAATCACTGAAATAATTCATTTTCTACCTCCTGAATCGCTGTTGTAGGAAAACTATTCTGTACTAACTTTTTCTTACCTATTTCAAAATCTGTACAACTTGATGCCATAAACTTTTTCAATTCATCACCTTTATATTGTAATAATACTAGCTTTGCATTAGCTTTTATTGTCTCAAACTCTATTTTTCCAGATTTTGAGATCAAGAATATCTCTTTTTCGTTATTATCTTCAATAACAACACCTTGTGCCCCGTTAGTATGAATTTCTTTAACGCTCTTTTGTTCTTCATCAAAAGCTCTTCTAGTTGAAAGAACATTTAAGAAATATGTGTCTTTTGATTTAATCTTATTCTCAATATTAATTGTTTTCATTTTAGTTTCTTTAAATTTATCTGGCTCTTGTGTTGTCATGATAGCTCTTACATTTGTTTTCTTAAAATTATAACTACACTCATTTGGCATAATTGAACATAATCTCATTTTTGCAGGTCCATTTTCATATTCAAAGACATTCTCTGTTATTTTATCTGGAATAGTATCTGAATGCATTGTCCAAGTATATGTATGTTCTAAATCACTCATCAGCTCATCTAATATGATAAAATAACCTTTTTCAGTATAAACAACATTTCTAGCAAAACGAGTTAATTTTAAACTTGGTTCATACATCTTATGGGCTTCACCAACAAAGTAAGTTATACCTTTTTCACTTTTAAAAACTTCTATATCTGCAACCACATCTTCTGGTGTTTCTTTCCAAATATTATTTCGACCTTCATTAGGATAGCCTTTTCCATCTATAGTAACAACATTATGTTCACAAGCTTTAACTGTTCTATTGTAGCCTTCATCTATTGCTAAATAAGCATCATGAGCATGTAGAATAAAACTATTATTGTCAGGATGTTGATGTGATAATCCTCTAGTTTTCCAACCTTTTTCTCTAAACATATCCCAAGATTGTTTCCACTGTTTCTTACCACCTGGGTGCCCTGATTTAAATGAAAAATGAATCGCATCTCTTTCCCAGCTTGAACGTACTACAATTAATCCTAAATCTTCAAAACATTTTACCAAAGGTAAATCTTCAAATGTTTTTTCCTCTACTTTTGGATTAAACCATAGTAATTCTAATGCAGCTTCAGGTAGAATGCCAGGTTTTACACCACTTTCATATTGTTCTCTGTATAAAAATTTTTCTCGAACAATGTTGCCTAAATGTTGCGCATGTTCATTGTTATATTCATCTGCTACTTTGTAATATATAGCTGCAGAATGTCCACTTCTTCTATCATGACAATCCCCAAAATTAATAATTTCTTCTAAATTTGGAGCTGCTTGATACAACCTATAGTAAAAAGTATTTTTCAAGAAATTACACTGCTTAAAGTAATCAATATTTTCTGCATCTTTTAGCAAATGTGCATATACAAATAACCACATAGCTCCATAACGCCAATATACAACCCCTTCATAATCACTTCCATCATCAGCCATAGCATTATATACTATATTGAAATTTTCTTTTGCCATATCAATACATTGTTGTGACTTTTCATACTCTTGACCTAAAGCATATCCTGCTGTTGACAAGCCAGTTAAATTGATCCAATTATGGTTTTGCCAAAATGCTGTTGACCAACCTTCACCTTCTGTTTTTACTTTAAAATCATACATTCTATCTGCCTGTAAAATTAATTTATCTTTCAATAGTGTTTTCTCTTCTGCTGTTAATTCATCTTTTAACCAATCATAAGATAAACTAAGACCAAACAATAACCATGCTGCACTTAAATCTACATCCACCAAATGTGCATTACCCCAATGAGGATAATTTACAGCTGTAAAAATCCATCTTTTTGCTTCTTCAAGATAATGTTTTTGCTTAGTTAAAAGATAAGCTAAAGTTAAATTAACAGATGCAATCCCCATAAAGGTTGTACTTTTTGCTGGATGTTCTTTTGGCAATTGTTCATTTGCATACAAACGACATACTTCATATAGTCGTTTAAAAAAAGGCTTACGTATAGTTTTTATTTCTTCTCGTAATATATCAATATCCTGCGAAATGAATAAATATTTTCTGTTTGTCATCTTTACTACCTCAATTTCTTAACATTTCGTTTACTGTATCATAATTCAACTTCTTCAAGTTGTGGGTTAACTACTTTACCATCATGGAATATTTGTATATGCGAACCATATTCATAGTTATTCCTAAAAAAAATGTTATTTATTAACTCATATAGTTTCATACTTATGTCTTTATAAAACATATTTATCATTACATTGTTCGCATTTGCAAACTTAATACTAATATGCGTACTGCGTTTTTTATTATAACGCGAATCATTATTATTGTCAAAGATTTTTTTGATTAAATTCATCACGAATAATGTATAATTTTAGGGTACTATTAAATATTCAATAGTGCCCTAAATAACCCAATGTACAATGAATTTCATTCTGATTACCTATCTTGCATGTTGTGATAATGGCTGAGGCAGGTTCATATTTATATAGATAAATTACTTTTCCTTTATTTTCTTTTCCTAAAAAGACTGTCTTACTTATTTTGTTTTTTCACATAAACTATTAATATAAAGAAGTCTTGAGTTAGTAACTCTTTAACTTTTTATTCAAACTTTGTAAAGTTATTACTTCTAACATCTCTTTGAAATAATCTTTTACCCTTTATTTCAAGAAATGTTCCTTGATAAACAGCATATTTAACTAATTGTTCCTTGTCTTTTATAATTGAAATCCAATTTGCATCTGATACAATACCACAATAATCTATTTTGCACTTTTCTGAATATATAAACTGTTCAATCTTATGACCTTTCTTAACTTCAACACCAATAAAACCATCACCATCAATAGATTTTACTTCTAGTAATTCATCTACAAAACTAGATTCAGGGTGTAATATATTTAGAAAATGTACGTCTTTTTCTTTACTTTCGTTTTCTATACAAAGAGTTTTTAATTTTATTTCTCTAATATCATCTGGTCTTTGAGGCGTCATTATTTCACGAATTACCGTTTCCTCTACTCGACATTCTAAGTTATTAGGCAAGATAGGATATATATTTAATGACCCTTTACCATTATTAATCTTATACGCATTTGTACCATTTATTTTTTTAGCATATTGTTCCGAATGTAGTCGCCAAGTGTATTTATGTTCTAACTTACTTTTAAGTTCATCCAACATAATAAAATAGCCCATTTCACTATAAAAAATAAACCTCGCATTACGGGTTAATGCCATTTCCGGGTAATATAACTTGCTAGATTCTGCAATATAATATGTATATCCCCCTTCACTGATATAATCTTCAACTTTTGCAACGGCTTCTCTTTCTACATCTCTCCATGCATTATATATCCCTTTACAGTTTAAATCAAATAATTCAGGATCTTCCAGTGTACCTTTATCCCATATTTTTTCTCCAACACATCCTGTATCATCTACAGTTATCATATTATGAATCTTTGCTCTTGATGTTCGATGAAATCCTTCATCTATGGCAAGAGAGCTGTCATAGCCTATTAAAATAAAGCTATTAAAGTCTATGTGATAATGGGTTAAACTTCGTGTTCTCCATCCATTCTTTGTGTCAACTTCCCAAGATTTCTCCCATTGAGTATGCCCTCCTGGAGCACTTGACTTAATCGAAAAGTGTATTGCATCACGTTCCCAAGACGAACGAATGACTGCAAGTCCCAAATCCGGAAAATATCGAGTCAAAGGAAGATTATCTGGTTTTTCCTCAGAAATATCTTTGTTATACCATATATATTCCAAGAAAGCCTCTGGCATAATACCAGGAAAAATTTTACTTTGGTAAGCCTCTCTAAACAGAAACTTATTCTTTACAAGGTTAGCAAGCCACTGTGCGTGTCCGTTATTATACTCACTAGCCATTTTGTAGAAGGCTGCTATAGAATTAGAACTTCTTCTATCATGAACATCTGAAAAATTAATATTTTCTTCCCAGTTAGGAGCTGATTGATACAATCTATAGTAAAAAGTATTTTTTAGGAAGGATGTATTAAAATAATCTATACCTTCATTTTCTCTAATTAAATCAGCTGCGGTTAACATGAAGTTTATAGCATATCGCCAGTAACCTGTTCCTTCATAATTACTACCATCTACCGGCATCCAATTAAACACCTTTTCAAAATTATCCTTAATCACATCAATCCAACATCTTGCTTCTTCATATTCTGGGGCTATGGCATAAGCTGTTGTTAATAAACCTGTATAATTAATCCAATTATGATTCTGCCAATAATCTGTTGACCAGCAATTTCCTCTATTCTCTTCACCGTAATTGAACATCTTAGAGCCTTGTAAAATTAGCTTATCAAGTATTTCTTTCTTTTCTTTCGGACTTAAATAATCACTAATCCAATTGTAGGATAAGCCAAATCCAAACAATAACCACGAGGCACTTAAATCAACATCAACTAAAAAACCATAACCCCAGCACTCATAACGACATGCTGTAAATAGCCATCTTTTAGCTTCTGTTAAATAATGCTCTTGCTTAGTTAATAAATAAGCTAAACTCAAATTAGCTGCTGCCATGCCCATATAGGTAATACTTGTAGACGGATGTTCCTCTGTAAGTTTTTGACTTTCGTACACTTTGCACTGTTCTAATAGCCTTGTAAAATGAGATTTTCTAACAGTTGATTTTTCCTCACGTAATTGTTCAATATTATTATGAATCAATAAATATTTTTTCATAAATTAATCTCCTTATATTTATTCCCTGATTGTTATCTAGCGAGCCATCCACCATCAACCGCAATCGTATAACCGTTGATATAATTTGCATTAGCACTTGCCAAGAATACACATGTACCTGCTAAGTCTTCTGGGGTTCCCCAACGATTAGCTGGAATGCGCCCTAATATTTCCTTTGATCTTACAGGATCATTTTGCAAATTCTTCGTATTTTCAGTAGCCATGTACCCTGGAGCAATTGCATTAATATTGATGCCATATTTTGCCCATTCATTTGCCATTAGCATTGTAATTCCTTTAACTCCTGATTTTGATGCTGTATATGATGGTACTCTAATTCCGCCTTGATATGATAGCATGGAGGCTATATTGATGATTTTCCCTCCAGTTCCTTGTTCAATAAATTGTTTAGCTACTGCTTGGGCAAAAAAGAATACTGTTTTGACATTAATATTCATAACATCATCCCAATCTTTTTCACTAAAATTCACTGAATCTTCCCGCCTGATTATACCAGCATTATTGACTAAAATATCAACATGACCATATACTTCTACTGCTTCAGTTACGATGGCCTCTATTTTATCAATTTTCATTAGGTTTGCTTTAATATGATAGAATTTTCTACCCAATGCTTCAATTTTTTCTTTTGTTTCTGGAGCTGGTGAATAGCCAACACCCACAATATCTGCTCCTGCTTCGGCTAAACCAAGAGCCATTCCTTGTCCAAGTCCTCTGCTACATCCTGTAACAATAGCAACCTTTCCTTCTAAATTAAATTTATCTAATATCATTTTTTTCTCCTTTTTATTGAAATTATTCATATCACTATCAAGTATTTGTATATACGAATCTAATTCATGATTATTTTCAAAAAAAAATGCTATTTATTAACTCATATAGTTTCATACTTATGTCTTCACAATATATATTTATTATTGTATTATTCGCATTTGCAAACTCAATACCAATATACGTACCACGTTTTTATTATAACGCGAATCATTATTATTGTCAAAAATTTTTTCCATTAAATTCATTACGGATAATGTATAATTTTAGGGCACTATTAAATATTTAATAGTACCCTAAATAACCCATTTTCCTTGAAATTAATTCTGCTGCATTTTTAACTAATTCAAATTCCTCACTATAATCTCTTCCCTCAACATACATACCAGATATACTTATTGCGGCTTCAAATAGTCCTTCATGATTAAAAATCGGTGCACCAATACAAAACATATGTTCCTCATATTCTCTATCATCTACCGAATATTTTTGCCTATTTACTTGTTCAATATTTTCTATTAATTCTTTTTTATCTGTTATTGTATAAGGTGTCCTTCTATTTAATTCTAATTCATTAATTCTTTCTTTATAGTCTCCAGAAAAAGCAAGTGCACATTTACCTAAAGATGTACAATGAATTTCATTCTGATTACCTATCTTGCATGTTGTGATAATGGCTGAGGCAGGTTCATATTTATATAGATAAACTACTTTTCCTTTACTTTCTTTTCCTAAAAAGATTGTCTTACTCATTTTATTTCCTAAATTTTCTAAAATCGGTCTGGAAATATTAATTAAATCTGCATTGTTAATATATGAATTACCAATAGTAAATGCCCTTATCCCTATTGAATAAATTTTAGATCTTGCGTCCAATATCTCAACCATCTCTAATTCATTAAGTGTATGTAAAATATCAAAAGCACTAGTCTTTGGTATACCCATATCTATAACAATTTCATTCAATGACATTCCTTTTGGATTTTTTGAAATTAATTCAAGCATTTCAATAGTTCTTTTTGTGGTTCTATTAACTTTCATACTTTCCCCCTAATTATTAACATTAATAAATACTATCTTGCATTCCATATAATGATTAAGATACAAAAGGTATCTTAGGGTTTCATCAAATAGTAAATTATAAACAAAAATTGTCAAAACTTCATTACCGAAAAGTCATAATTACGAAAGGTGTTTGTATACACACTCTCACTATTATTCTAACACAAAACTTTTCAGATGTCTCAATAGATTATTATGAAACTTATAATCTAGTTTCCATTTCGGTAATATTCTATCATTCAACTAAAAATTTCTGCTTCTTTTTATGCTTCCATTAATTCACTAAAAACCTATTTTTCATCTAATTCTTCGTATAATAAAAGCCCAGAATCTGATGTTTAATTACCGCCATTGAAATTAATTTTTACTTTTCTTAATGAAATTCATTGGTTTTTCACATAAACTATTAATATAAAGAAGTCTCCTTTTTGGTTTTGGTTGAGCTTAGACACTCATACAGTACCAATCTAGAGACTTTTTTAATATACTTTTCTTCTATACATTAAAGACAGCCGATTTCCAAATTTTTTAAGAAATCTAAGGAATTCACTTTTAATCTACGAATAATTGAGGTTTAATTGTATTTTTATCCAAACATTCCCATATACCTAATATATATTGTGCTCCTAAAGCTCTATCATAAATCCCATTACCTGGTTTTCCATTTTCTCCCCAAATCATTCTTCCATGATCTGGACGAATATATCCGTTAAAATCATTATCGTGCAATGCCTTTAAAAGTTGAACCATATCAATAGAACCATGGTCAGAAAAATGTGCACATTCTTCTACTGCATTTGGAATACATTTTACATTTCTAATATGTGCAAATGGAATTCTATTCATTTTAGAATATTTTTTTGCCAATTCTACTATATCTGTATCTGGATTACTTGCCAATGTACCACTACAAAATGTAATACCATTATATGTACTATCATAACAAGCTAATAATTTATCAATAGATGCTTCATCTATAATCAATCTAGGCACACCAAAAATGTCCCATGGTGGATCATCCGGATGAATAGCCATTTTAACATCACAACTTTCTGCTACAGGGATAATTTCATTTAAAAAATATTTTAAATTTTCCCATAAACCTTCTTTTCCAATATCTAAATACTGTTGTCTTAATTTTTGTAGTTTCTCTATAGAATCTTTAGTATAATATCCTCCTAATTCTAAATCAGTGGTAAGTTGTCTTTTATAAATATATTCTGAATGTTCTTTATGCCATTCAGAGATAGCTGCATCATTTGTAAAAGGATTAATTCTATCTGTATCCTCTTTATAAAATACTGATACCGTTGACTCATCTTCTAGCTGTTTATATATATCCGTTCTAGCCCATCTAAAAATTGGTCTAAAATTATATACTATTACTTTTATTCCCGCGTCTGCTAAAGCAATTATATTTTTTTTATAATTATCAATATATTTATCCCTAACTGGTAATCCTAGTTTAATACTACTATGAACTGGTAAGCTTTCAAATACTTCAAATTTTAAGCCACTTTCATTAATTGTGTCTTTAAATTTAGTAATTTTTTCATGCGGGATAACTCCCCCAACACTCTCTGCTTTAATTTCTGTTACAATTGTTGAAACACTAGGAATTTGACGAATATATGATAATTTCACTGGATCACTATTACCAAACCACCTAAATGATAACTTCATAAATCTACTCCTTTCTTACTTATATTAAGTCCTTTTCAAAGTCTTTCTTTTAATAAATCGGTTTATAACATCTGTAAAAAAACACTTCTTTATTTACTAAATCAATCAGTCTAGTATAATACATTCTAATTAAATTACTATCAACCCAATCTTTCATAGCTATAGTTTTGGAGGGAAACACCTAATAATTTCAATATCTTCATTATTATTTTTACATGTAATTTTTTTCACAAAAGCTGGTATAAATACTTTATCTCCCTTTTGTATTTCTATTTCTCCAAACTCATATATAATACGTCCTTTTCCTTTCATAACAATAAGAATAGAAAATGATTTTGTATATCTTAATTCAACACTTTTATCAACCACAATTTTATCCATTGAAAAACATGGTGTATCCTTATATCTAATCAAATGCTGTTCATTGCATGTGGTTGACCATTCTGCTTTTAGTCTCCAGTTATTTAATACTTCTTCCTTTGAATATCCACTATACTCAAAACAATCAAACATTTTTTTAAACCCTAAACCCTGATGGCATAATTCATCAGGAATGTTATAGCCATTTGGAGTGCTTCTTTCTACTCGAACTGTGTAATCGGTAGGCTCTTGTATTTCAAGTATAAAACAGCCTGCACCAATTGCATGGGGCATGCCCCCTTCAATCAAGTAAACTTCCCCTGGCTTAACATAGATTTTATGCATACAATTTAGCATCCCATCTATATCTTGCTTACTGAATTTTTCCTCCCATACTTCTTGCGTTATTCCTTGTTTAAATCCAAAATATATGTGTGGTTCTTCACCATTAATACTTCTACCTCCTAAAATATACCATGCCTCAGTTTTCCCAAAATTAGAATTAAATAATGATTTTGCTTTTTCTTTGTTAGGGTGTACTTGTATAGATAATCTCTCTGCAGCATCTAAAAGCTTGACCAAAACACCTGTGTCATGTCCAAATTGCTTTACATGGCCTTCACCTAAAAACTTATTTGGGTCAGATTCAATAATCTCTAACAAAGTAGCTATCTTTCCTTTATTTAGGTTTACTTTGCTTAATCCTTCACTTTCATTAGAATTAGGGTTAATAGCTTTTACAACTGAACCAATCCATTCCTCTGGAAAGTGTTTATCTGTAGTTTCAGAATCACTAAGAAATTTTTCGAGCTTCTTACCACCTAAATATGTTCTCCATACTCGATTAGTATTTAATTTTAATAACTTCATCGTTCAGTCTTCTCCTTTATCTAAGTTAATAATAATTTATTTAAAAAACAAACAAAGAACCATTATTCTTAAGCTGTATACATTTGATACTACACTGTTACTCACCTACTAGTTTTAATTTTGTGTGATTTTTGAGGTATAATATTAATGCAAATAATCCAGTTAATATATTACTAAAAAGCATTCCATACCAAATACTAAATTCCTCAAATTTTGATAAATGTGATAATAATATGACCAGTGGTAATCTAAAACAATATATCCTTGTTACACTAATGACTAAATTAAATTTAGTATCCCCTGTTCCTTGGAAAACGCCACTAACAACTTGAAATATAGCCCATGGAATAACTGAGATTGAATATACGCCCATGGCATTCATTGTATGATATATTACATCTTCATCTCCATTTGCGAATAGAGCTGCAACTTTATGTCTAACAGGCAATACTATGCTTATAATGACTATCGAGACCATTATAACAATGAAAAAAACTTTCTTAACGCCTTCTCTAGCTCGTTCTGCTTGATTGGCTCCTAAATTTTGACTAATAATAGGCACTAATCCTGTACCAAAACCTGTCACAATGTTAAAAAATAAAGAATTAATCCTATTAGTAATGCCATAACCTGCTAATACTTTTTCCCCATAGCTAATGACATATTTATTAAGTATAATAAAACTAAAAGAAACAGAAGACCTTTCAATAATGATTGGTACCCCTATTAATAATAGTGCTAGTATAACCTTCTTATCAAACCTAAAAAACTTCATTGATAAAGTCATAATTGTTTTTCTCAAAAACAAATCGAAAAATCCGTAACTAGTTAAAATAACATTGCCTACTATTGTTGATAAAGCCAAACTCTTGATTCCCATACCCAAATGAAAAATCATAATATAAGTTAATAAAATTTTTACCGCCATGGCAACTAAGTTAACAATTAAGACTTTTACGGTATCCCCATTTGCTCTTTTTATAGCAAGATAAGCTGAGTTAATAAAAATAAGTGGAGCACTAAGTACTGTTAATTTAAAATAAATATTTGCCGATTTAAGTATACTGTCTGTAGCTGAAGCAGCTATTAAGATTTCTTTTGAAAATATAAAGCTAATGCATGCAATGATAATACCAAGAAAACCAGCAATGGTTAATAGTTGAATGGTAACACTTTTAGCTTTTCGATAATCGGCTCTTCCTATTTCTCTTGCTATAAGACTTGTACCTCCAACTGCCAATCCATCGCTTATAGCTCTAACTAAATTGTTAATCGGTCCTACAAAAGTTATTGCAGCAATTTCCATACTACCAATATTTGCTACAAAAAAAGTATCTATTAGACTATAAGTCGAATGTATAAAATTATTGATTGCTATTGGAACAGCTAATAAAAGAATGGCTTTATATAAATTACCATTTAATATGATATCTCTACGTTTTAGTAGCTTATTATCAAAAATAAGTTTTATCTCTAAATGTTAAACTCATTACTTCTAACATCTCTTTTAAATATTCTTTTTTCCCTAAATTTAAGGCCTGTTCCCTGATAAATGCCATTCTTAATAAGCTTTTGACTTTCGTACCACCTACACTGTTTTAATAACATTATATATTTATTCACAAAATGAGTCTCCTTACATTAAAATCCTAGATTATTCATAACAGATACTAAGGAATAATCCAGGTTTCATAATACTTGATAAACTTATTAAATTTTTTTCTTACAGAAAATCTTGTCCACCGTTAATTTGAATAATTTCACCAGTTAAGAATGAAGCTTTTTCGCTGACCAAAAATTCTATTACTGATGCAACTTCTTCTGGTTGACCAAATCTTTTAAGCAAAATATTATTTTTCCAAGAGTTGAATAAATCAATATTCTTCTCTTTTGTAGCTTGATGGAATGGTGTATCTATTGTTCCTGGTGATACGGCATTAACTCTGATACCATATTCAGCCAAATCTTTAGCCAATGCTCTTGTAAGTGTTGTAACAGCACCTTTTGAAGTCCCATATACACCCGCACCTGGTCCACCAGAATTCCATCCAGCTATAGATGTGAAGTTTACAATTGAAGGATTTTCACCCTTTTTAAGTAATGGGATTGCTGAACGTGTTACAAAGAATACACTGTCAAGGTTTAAAGCCATAACCTTTCTATAAAAGCTTGTCTCCATGTCTTCAAAACGACTTCTTCCACCTAGTCCGCCTGCATTGTTAACAAGAACATCTATTTTTTCATATTTTTCACTTATTTCATAAAAGCTCTTTAGAACTTGATCTTCATCTGTTACATCAAACATAAATAGTTCTGTTTCAACACCTAAATCTTTTAACTCTTTTAAAGCAGTTTTTCCTTGTTCTTCATCAATTCCATTTAAAATTATTTTATACCCGGCTTGACCAAGTTGTTTAGCAGTAGCAAGGCCTATTCCGCCTGTTCCTCCAGTTATTAATGCATATTTACTCATTATTTTTCCTCCTTAACATTATTGATAAAATCTTGTCTACATGGTGTGAAAATATCTAATAATTTTCCTTTCTTAAGGCATACTGCCCCATGAGGAATATTAGGTTCCTTAAATGTACTATCTCCTGCTTTAACTATTTTTTTGTTCCCATCAATATTGAACTCAAACTCACCTTCTAAAATATATGTAATTTGTTCATGAGGATGCGTATGTATAGCCCCTACAGCATTTTCCTCGAAATGAACTTCTACAACCATTAAGTTATCGTGATAAGCAAGTATTTTCCTCTTAACACCATTACCTAGATCTTCTAATTTAGTATCACTATTTATAAAATAATTTTTTATATCCATAAATAAAACTCCTTATTTTTATAGTAATTTAAACTGCTTTTTCAAATTTATGGTTTAACAGATGTTCCATCAGGTAACCTTGGATTTGTCCATTTAGGAAGTTCATTAATACATGGATATAAAAGAGCTTTCTCTTCATCTATATCAACACCTAATCCTGGTTTATCAATTGGATAAAAATATCCTTCAACTGGTTCGGGAGCTCCAATAAACACTTCTCTCATTGCATCATTGATAGCACAATATTCTTGAATTCCTGCATTGGGTGAAGAAATATCTAAATGAATGTTGGCAGCCATTCCAATAGGTGTTAAATCCGGTGCACCATGCCATGCAGTTTTAACTCCAAATATTTCAGAAAATGCAGCTATTTTTTTAGCAGGAGTAATACCTCCAATATCACTAATATGAATACGTATAAAATCTATTAACCTTTGTGAAATTACACTTTTCCATTCAGAAGTATTACTATATAGTTCTCCCATTGCAATAGGAGTTGCAGTTTGGTTTCTTAGCATCTTTAACCATTCTTGATTTTCAGGAGGTAAAATATCTTCTAAATAAAATAAATTAAATTTTTCTAATCTCTTTGTAAATTGAACAGCTTTAACTGGATCTAATCTTTCATGTACATCATGAAGAAAATACACTTTTTCTTGTATAGTCTTACTTAAGTATTCTAGTAATTCTATTGTGCTTTCCATATACTGTTCTGGATCAAAATATACTCCTTCAGGTAAATTCTTTGGTGTATACAAGCTATTAAAGTTACCACCATATTCTCCAATTTGACAACGAATATACTTATAACCTTGACGCATAAATCCTCTAATATTATTTTCAACCTCTTGTAGTGAGTTGCCTTTTGCATGTACATAAGCCGCTATTGCTGATCTTGATTTCCCTCCGAGTAATTGATATAGAGGCATATCCGCAAGCTTACCTTTTATATCCCATAATGCCATATCAATACCAGATAAAGCATTATTTAAAATAGGTCCATTTCTCCAATATCCACTAATATGTGCTGAATGCCAAATATCTTCAATATTTCTAGGATCTTTTCCAATTAGAAATGGTGTTAAATACTCCTCTATCGCTACTTTTACAGCTAAATATCTTTGATGTAAAGTCGCACACCCTAACCCGTATATTTGAGGATCAGATGTCTCTATCTTAACAGTCAACAAATTTTTACCATTGGGATTACAAGCGATTACCTTTATATTTTTTATTGTTAAATTACTCAAAATTTATTCACCTTTCTTTCAGTAATGTAGGGAATTAATATTACCAACTAATTCCCTACGTAAAATCATCAGTATGGTTTAATGAATATAGTATTGATACTTTTAATTCTATTTATAAATTTATATAGCTAATAACAAATAACTGTTTGTCTATTTATTTCATATTTTCAATATATCTAGCATATGCATCTTGATATACCTTCTCAACTTCTTCCAAACCTAATTTTTGTACTTGTGTTAAGTATTCATCCCATACTTCATCGGTAAGTTTTTCATAAGGTTGACTTATCCATGTATGTACAGATTCATCAAGGAATGTATTAATATTAGATAAATATTTGTTTAATATATCTAATTCTTCACTTGTATATACTAATGTAGGTAATGTAGGTACATCAAACTCTCCTGAACCGTAAATATCAAGAGCCTTTAAGCCACCTTCACTTGTCCATTGACGCTCATACTCATAATCTTGTTTAAATCCTATAAATAATTGAGCACCAATTTTATCTCTTAAGTAAAGATTAACAGGTTTCCCTTCTTCATTATTAAGCACTGAATCTTTGAAAGTAGGAACTCCATTAACGTAATCCCATTGTTGTCCTTCAACTCCAAAGTTTGCAACTGTTCTTCCATACTCTGTAAACATCATGTCAAAAAGTGCAACTGCTGCTTCAACATTTTCACACTTTGCTGAAATTGCCCAACCATTATTTTTTATTACAGGTCTAGTATGTTCATTAACTTGTTCACCATTAACATTTGTAGGTGGTTCAAATGGAACAAAGTCAAATCCTTCTACAATGTCTTTTTCATTGTATCCACTTGTAGATGCCATCCAATCATATGTCATAGCACCTAAATCATTTAATAAGAAATGGTCTCTTCTAGAATTAGGATTCGTTAAATATTCGTTATCTATTATACCTAGGTCATACCATCTTGATACATTTTTTATAGCCTCTTTAAATTCTGGTTGAATCCATGCATGATATACACCATTATCCTTAGGGATAAATCTTTGAGAAAAACTGTCATTAGCAAACACTCTAGTTCCAAATAAATTTGCTAATCTAATGACTTCTTCGGACCTTCTAGCAAAGAACCCAAATTCATCTTTTTCACCATTACCATTTGCATCAGAATTAATTAATGTTAATAATGTTTCTTCTAACTCTTGAACTGTTGATGGAATTGGTTTATTAAATTTGTCTAACCAATCTTTACGTATAAAATATGTCTTTGATGTTGTAACATCAGATTGCATATATGGAATATAATATATATTTCCATCTGGTGCTGTAATTGATGCAGCTACTCTCGGATCTTTTTCTAAAAATGCAGAGAAATTTGGCATTTGATCTAAATAATCATTTAAAGGTACAAATGCTCCTTCTGCACCAAACTGCATAAACATATTTCCTAGCTTGTCTCCTGCATAAATGTCATCTGGAAAGCCATCTGCTGCGCTTAAGTTGAATTCACCAAGACTATCTCCAGCTCCTGGATTGGCTGTACCAATAATATTGATACCAGTTTTTTCTGATAAATATTTATAAAGTGGCAAATCAGTAGTTATTACATTTATGTTTTCTTGTGATAAATGAATTTTTAAATCCACAGGTTCTTCTACTATTTGTCCAAACTCTCCATTGTATACAACATTAGAGTTTTTTGTATTTCCTCCCTCACCAGTACCTTTCTCAGTGCTTCCACCACTACATGCTGATAAAATCGTCATTGACATTACTGCTGACAATATTAAAGATAAAGTTTTTTTCATAAATCTTTCCTCCCTTAAATTTAGTTTAGAGTTAGTCATTAGTGTATATTAGCAATACACAATTTATGTGAACAAGCATAACTTGTCCTCATCATTATTAACTTGTTATTCTTTTACTCCACCTAACATAATCCCTTTTTCAAAATACTTTTGTATAAATGGATATATAATAATAATTGGAATTAATGCTGCAATAATCGTTGCATAAATAATTGTATCTGGAGAATGTGCAGCATTAGTAAGTATCCCCTGATCTGACATCAAAGCATCTCTCTCTACAATTATCCTTCTTAAGTAAACTTGAAGAGGTATTTTATTTATATCTTTTATTAAAATCATAGTCCAGAAATAACCATTCCATCTACTAATTGCATAAAATAATGTTACTGTTGCTAAGGCTGCCTTGGACAAAGGCAAATATATTTTATATAAAATTGTAAACTGGCTAGCTCCGTCAATATATGCTGCTTCATCTAAAGATTGTGGTACAGATTCAAAGTAACTTCTTAAAATAATAATATTAAAAGCTAAAACACCAAATCCAATAACAATACCTACTCTATTATTTTCTAAACCAAGTTGTTTAAAATTCAAATACTTTGGAACAATACCTGGGTCAAACCATATAGTAAATGCTAGTAAAAAATTAAATAACCTTCTTAAACGTAATCTTTTCTTTGATAATGCATATGCTGCAAGTATAGATATAAACATACTAAATAATGTACCGAAAAACATATAAAATAAGGTATTGCCATAAGATTTCCAAAAAGTTAAATCTGTTAATATTACCTTATATGCAGAAAAGGTAAAATCTACAGGCCATAAAAAAACACTACCACGTGCAACTGCGTTCCCACTACTTAATGATGATACCAATATAAATAATGTTGGATATAATGCAATGAGTCCAACTATAAATAATACTATGTAATTTGCCGTCATCAATGTCTTTTCACTAGTATGAATATTATTCTTTTTCATATTACCCTCCTCCTACCATAGTCCAGTATCTGTCATTTTTTTGGTAATTCTATTTGTAGCAAATACAAGTAAAAATGCTATTATTGAATTAAACAATCCTGCAGCTGCCGCAACATCTAGCATGCCATTTTCTTTCAATCCAATTCTATAGATATATGTGCTTATTATATCTGCTACTTCATAGGTTTGAGGTGTGTAAAGCAATAAGACTCTTTCATATCCAACATTTAACAACTGACCAATTCTTAGGATTAACATAATAATGATTGTTGGGACAATGCTTGGTATAGTAACATACCATATCTGTTGGAGTTTAGTAGCTCCATCTATTTTTGCTGCTTCATATAAAATAGGTGAAATACTAGCCATAGCTGCAAAATATACAATGGAATTAAAACCAGACGTCTTCCAAATATCTGAAAGAACAAAAATTGATCTGAAAAACTTAGGTTCTACTAAAAAATATATTCCTTTTTCAATTATGCCTAAACTAATAAGAATGTTATTTATTACTCCGATATTTGGCGAAAGTAATGAAATTATAATTCCCGCGATAACAACATCTGAAAAAAAATAAGGTAAATATACAATTGTTTGAACTGATTTTCTGAAAAAAACTTTTTTTACTTCATTAAACATTATCGCTAGTATTATTGGAATTGGAAATCCGAATAAAATATTATAAATACTAATAATTACTGTGTTTTTAAACGCTCTCCAAAAAAATACTGATCCAGGACCCGTTAGAAGATATTTAAAATGTTCAAATCCTACCCAAGGACTTGCTTCTACTCCCTTAAATACACTATAATCTTTAAATGCTATCACTAATCCATATAATGGTTTATAGGCAAAGAAACAAAGCCAAACAAACAGCGGTAACAACATTACATATAGTTGCCAATCTTTTCTTAGAACTTCTTTAGCATTGCTAAACCATCTATTGCTTTTTACCACAATTATCTACCTCCAATATGTAATTTAGTATTTTTCATCTATGAATTTATCTGTATTTACAAAACTAACACCTACCTTTCATTCATTTATATCTAATCCTATGGTTATTCTTAAAAAAGTAATTTAGTTGAACTTACTTTTTGTGGTTTAACCATCCTATTTATCATTAACGAATAACGTTTTTATTTTAAATAAGAGTTGATATATAATTTGATAAATAATTGCAAAACTTATTGGTTCAATTGAAATTTCCATGAATTTATAAAATATATTATGAATACCAGCTATTATCGATACTATTATTAGTGATAATAATATATTTTTTATTATTCCAAACTTCTGTAGACTTTTATTGCTATTTTTTCCATATTTAATAGTGTTTATTATTGGTTCCGAAAAGAAATAATTAATAACTCCAATAATAAGAGCAACTTCTATATATGATTGATTCAGCATAAATACACCAATGTATGCGCCCAGCCCAGCTGCATAACATCGAATTGCAAATTCTATGTGTTCTCGTTTACATTCAGCTAAATACTTTGTAATTCTCGTATCAATCACTTCCTCTCGTTTTTTCTATACTTCTAGATAAACCGATTTATGATATTAGTAAAAAAATTTAACTAAATATCCTGAATCTTTTACAGCTAAACCGTTTTAGAAGATTCGTAAAAAAAATAAACTTTTTATTTACTAAATCGTTTTATCTAATTTCATTATACATCCCAATTAATCTTTTTGTCAATAGATTTTTTTTTTGCAAAATAAGTATGCATAGTGTATAATGATGCCTAGTTAGCACTTATATTCAAATTTATCCATAGAATTTGGAGAATTCAATTTAAAAGGAGAGGCTAAATGAAACAGGTGAAATTAATTGATGTTGCTGTCAAAGCTGGTGTATCTAAAAGCACCGTTTCACAGTACTTAAACGGTCGATATGAATATATGTCAAAAGATACAAAAGAGAAAATAAAATGTACAATTGAAGAACTAAACTATATTCCCAATTCTATTGCTAGAAGTTTAAAAACAGATAAAACAAATACTATAGGAGTTATTGTTCGTGATATTACTGGTTTTTTCACAAGTAATGTACTACGAGGAATTGATGATTATTGCAAAAAAAACAACTATAATGTTCTAATTTATAATACAGACTATGATCCTGAAGTTGAGAAAAAATCTATTAGTATTTTAAAAATGCTTAGAGTAGATGGGATTATAATAGCTTCCTCTGGTCAAAATAATGAACTATTAAATAAAGAAAATATTAATGGAACTCCCATTGTTCAAATGCATATGGAATATGATAATTTAAATATCAGCACCGTATTGTCAGACTATAGAACAGGTGCCTTTAATGCAACTGAGTATCTTATTAATTTAGGGCATAAAAATATTGCAATAATAACACAAGAGTACAAATCTATCCGTTCAAGATACGATAGAATTCTTGGTTACCAAGACGCATTGATTAAAAATGGACTTACTGTTGATCAAAACCTAATAAATGTTTGGGATAGACCTTTTGGTATAAATGACTCTTTTGAGGCTTTATTAAGAAGTACAAACCCACCTACAGCAATATTCACTATGCATTCGGCCATTACTATTGATTTGCTTAATTATTTAAATACTCATAATATTAATGTACCTGAAGACTTATCATTGATTGGATTTGATGAATTGCCATTAGCAAATCTATTGAAAACTCCAATTACTGTTGTTAATCAATCGCCCTATGAAATAGGAGAGAAATCAGCCGAATTATTATTATGGAAAATAACCCATAAAAAAGAAACCTTAAATAAAAAAATAGTTCTTCCATGTGAATTAATAATTAGAGATTCGTGTAAGAGTTTACATAATTCCAGGTAATTATTTGTTATAGTTACTATTTTTATACACCTAAAACTATCTCTAAATAGAACTTATATTGCTTAAGTTTCTCTTTCTATATTGATGTAAGTACCTTTCTATCTAAATAACATCTTAGTTATGATCAATTTTCAATGTATTTGATTAAAATAAAAAGTTACTGAACATATATAAATAAGCTATTCACTTTTTTTAAAGTAGATAGCTTATTATACATATATTTACTTAATCCTAAATTGAGTTATTTTTCTTTGTCTACTACATGATTTCTTATGAATATTGATTATTAAACAGACACTTTATATTTACATACTTTATGTATTCAAGATAAGTAATGCAGTAATCATAGTATCCTATAATTACTAACCCACTCATAATTTCTTATAAGTATTTTGAGAGAAAAGATACCTGCTAATAAAATGATCCATTACTTTACTAACTTCAAGTACTTCATCTATCAATAAATTTGAAAGATTTTTTTGAATTAGCTTATTCAATTCATCCCTTTTTTCGTTTATCTTGAATTCATATGTTTTATATTTCATCCCTTTATATCCCACAATTATATGTCTACTCTCCTTATTATTCCCCAATTATTGATAAATTCATATTTGAAAATCTGATTGTATTGATAAATATTACATAATCTTAATATAAACATTAAAAATAATGATATTTGGAGTTTATTTAATCTCAATTGTTTTTTTCTCAGCAATAGTTACTGATTTCACTAGCAGCGTTCCCACAAAAAAGACTATTCCACCCACTGCAATAAAAACTATTCTTCCCCATAAAGGATTTGGTACTAATAGAAGAGCAGTAATACCGGCTCCACCAGCCTGGATAAGTCTTCCCAACATCATCCTCTGCTTATTATCTACTTCTACTTCATCATCATGTTCAGCTATTACTTCAGTAGATGTATTATAAAAGAATTGGTCCACCTCTTTTTGTCTTTCCTCAGAATGTCCCTTATAAAATAATTGTGACATTAAGTAGAAAGTCATAGTTATTCCAAGGTGGAGAACTATACCTAAAGTAACTGATCTCATATCTCCAAATTCTCTGCTTGTCAATGGCTGAGCAAGACCTAAAATATTTTGCATCATTTCCGGCGTTACTACAAAGGCAATAAAATATGATACCCCCATACCTACTAATATAGTTCCCCATCCAGCCCAATCTGGAGTCTTTTTCACAAAAAATCCTAACAATGAAGGGAGTAAGATTGGGAATGCCACTAAAGTACTAATCATCATCATCATCTCAAACAAATTCGTTCCCTTTAGGTTGTTTAAGAATAAGCCTGCAAAAATGATAATAGCTCCAAATACTAACGTTGAGATCTTACTCACAACTAACAGATTCTTTTCATCAGCATTCTTATTTAAAATAGGTTTATAGAAATTCTTTACAAAGATTCCTGCATTTCTATTAAGGGCAGAGTCCATAGATGACATAGTTGCTGCAAATACCGCAGACATCATCAATCCTATCATTCCTACCGGCAGCTCTTTTCTTACAAAGACATAATAAGTTGCATTTTTAATACTTTTTCCCAGCATATCAAGTCCCCATGTCGATGGATCTGGATATTTCCCTGCCACAAACCAGGCTGGAATAAACCAGATAAGTGGACCTACAAACATCAGACAACAAGCAAGCAAAGCTGCTTTTCTCGCATTTTTTGTATCCTTTGCACAAATATATCTATAGGAACCTATCATATTGTTTGTACTAAAAAACTGTTTTGCAAATATAGCTATAACCCAAGCCGTAAACAGGAATACATAATTGATATTCTGTCCTGCAATAGGCATCTCAGGTAATCCTTTTTCAAATATAGGAGTGATTCCACCAGATTTTACTACGGCCACTACTGATGCTACAAAAGATACTGACATGATTATTACCATCTGCATGAAGTCAGAAGCTATTACTGCCCACGCTCCTCCGGTTACTGACATGATTACCACCACTAAACCAGTTGCAATAATAGTATGAGAGATAGATATATCGAATACAGCACTTACAAAGATAGCTAGTCCATTTAACCATACAGCCGCCTGTAAAATACTTGATGGCATAGTTGCCCAAGTAAATACCTGCTCATTCACCTTACCATATCTCATTCTGATACCCTCTATTGGAGTCACAACTCTCATCTGTCTTGCTTTCGCAGCAAAGAACAAGAAGTTACAGAAATAACCTACCGCGTTGGCAAAAAAGAGAATTACTATTGAAAATCCATCAGTAAAAGCCTTTCCTGCCGCTCCTGTAAATGTCCATGCACTAAACTGTGTCATAAATGCCGTGGCTCCTACCATCCACCATAACATCTTCCCTCCACCTCTAAAATAATCACTTGTAGAAGATGTAAATGATCTAAATAACCAACCTATTGCTACTAGAAATGCAAAATACACTATTACTACTAATATATCCATAATATAGATACACCCCTTTTTCTTTGAATCTTTTTTATTTCGATGATTTCAAAATTAAGTACAACGATATATTCTTTTTAACATACAATCTAGCACTTTCTTATATACGAATCAAATTCGATGTATTTATTGAAAAAATAGCAATCAGAATATTATTAAAAGTGTCCTAAAATCCCTACATTACTCACCTGCTATTTTCAAATTAGTTTTTGCCCAGTTTGTTTTAAAATAAAAGATTAATGAAAATATAGCTGTCAAAATATTACTGAATAGCATTGCATACCAAATACTATACTCCCCCAAATTAGTATAATTAGAAAATACAATAACTATTGGCAATCTAAATATATATAATCTAGTTAAACTAATATATAAACTATACTTTGTATATCCACTACCTTGAAATACACCTATAACAACTTGAAAAATTGCCCAAGCAACTACCGATGAAGAATATACTGTCATTGCATTTATTGTATATGATAAAATTATTGTATCCTCTTTTGCAAATAGAGTAGCTATTTGCACTTTGAAAATTAATATACACACAATAACTACTATAGATACACTTATTGAAATAATCATTGTTTTTTTTACTGCTTCTTTAGCTCTATCAATCTGATTTGCACCTAAATTCTGACTGATAATAGTAACAAGAGCAGTACCAAATCCTGTAACACTACTAAATGCCAATGAATTAATTTTATTTGTAATCCCATATGCTGCTAAAACTTTTTCTCCATAAGCAATAACATACTGATTAACCATTAAGAATCCATATGAGATAGATGATTTTTCTAAAATCACTGGTATAGCAATAATAAACAAAGCATAGAGAACTTTACTGTTAAATTTAAAATTTTTGAAAGATAATTTCATATTTGAAATTTTATAAAACATATCGTAAGTTGCAAATACAGATATACATACACTAGCTATTATAGTAGAGTATGCCAAACTTTTTATCCCAAAATTTAGTTTAAATATAAATATATAAGTTAGTAATATTTTTAAAAGCACTGCCCCAAAATTCACATACATTGCTGTTAATGTATCTCCTTCAGCTCTCTTTATTCCTATATATGAAGTGTTTATAAAAAGAAAAGGCGAACTTAAAATAGTCAATTTAAAGTATGTATGCGCTACAGGCATTAAATTCTTTGTACATTTTAATAACCTCAAAATATTTTCAGAAAATAAGAATCCCATAATTGAAACTATTATTCCTAAAATTATTGATATCCCTATAAGTTGCAGTGATATTTCTTTAGCCTCTTTATACTTTACATTCCCCACTTTTCTTGCGATAAGGAAAGTTCCTCCTATCGCAAGTCCATCTCCAATAGCTATAACCAGAGTATTTAAAGGCCCAACGAAAGTAATTGCTGCAACTTCTCCGCCTCCAATATTTGCAACAAATAGAGTATCAATGAAGTTATATGCTGCATTAATAAAATTATTTATAAACAAAGGGATAGATAGTAAAATAATAGTTTTCCATAAACCACCATTTATAATTTCTTCTCTGCGTGTATCAATTACTTCGCTCAAATAAATTCACCTCAATAAATGAAACAGTATATACATACTGTTTCATTTAAATTTAAATCATATATATAATCTACTATCACTGCTACCTAAAGGAAATCTTGTCCACCATTGATTTGAATAACTTCTCCAGTAAGATAAGATGCTTTATCAGATACTAAAAATTCTATTACTGAACCAACTTCTGATGCTTCTCCAAATCTTTTCATTAAAATTCCATTTTTCCAACCTTCCATGATTTCTCTTTTTGTAGCTGAATGGAATGCTGTATCTATAGTCCCTGGTGAAACAGCATTTACTCTTATACCATATTCAACTAAATCTTTTGCTAATGCACGTGTTAATGTTAAAACTCCAGCTTTTGAAGTACCATATATTCCTGCTCCTGGACCACCTGCATTGTAAGATGCAATAGATGCAAAGTTTATGATTGAAGGATTTTCACCTTTCTTTAAGAATGGTATAGCTGCTCTAGATACAAAGAATACGCTATCTAAGTTTAAAGCCATAACTTTTCTGTAGAATTCAGTAGTCATATCTTCAAATCTAGATCTTCCACCTAATCCCCCAGCACAGTTAATTAACGTATCAATTTTTTCATATTTTTCTCCGATAGCTGTAAACATTGCATTTACTGCATCTTCATTTGTAATATCAGCTTCAAAATACTCTGCTTTAATACCCTCGTTTTTTAACGTTTTTAATGCTTCATCTGCTTGATCTTGAACAATACCATTAATAATGATATTATATCCAGCCTTTCCCAATTCTAAAGCTGTTGCTAAACCAATCCCTGTAGTTGCCCCTGTAATTAACGCAATTTTTGACATTTAATTTCCTCCTAGTTTTTACAATTTATTTTTATTTAATTTTAGAGAAGTTCAATTTTAGAGAAGTCAATGTTACCTTTATCATCAACTATTTCTTTATCACTATGAACATATTCGATTTTACCTACAAACATTTCATGTGATCCAGTAACTATAGAATCCACTACCTTGCATTCTATGTTTATAGGACAATCTGCTAATAAAGGAGCATTTACCTTTATTCCTTCTTCAACTTTAATGTTCAGTTTTGAAAATTTATCCTCGTCCCTACCACTATGACTACCCAAATAGTCAAACATTTCTTTTTGTTCTTTTGTAACAATATTAACTACAAAAGAGCCTGTCTCCTTCACCATTTTATAAGAATGTCGTGACGGAACAATACCTACCATAAGCATTGGTGGATCAAAACTACAATTACAACAGTATGCTACTGCTAATGCATTATTTTTACCATCAATACCTCTGCAAGAAACTAGTATTTTTGGCATTGGTTGAAAACATCCTTTCATATTCCCTTGAACTTTTTCCATAATAATTCCTCCTTGTTTTTATCCATAATTATAAATTTATAATATGGGACTATATTTCTATAACTAATAAATATTTATTAGTTGTTCTTACCTAAAAAATCTTTCCTTTGTGGTGTAAAAATATCTAATAATACAGTATCATCTTCTAAAATTTTTGCACCATGAATTAGATCTGCTGGCATAAAAACAGAATCACCTGTACCAATAATTGTTGTTTCATCTCCAACTGTAAACTCTAATTTTCCTTTTATACAATAACTTACTTGCTCATGAAAATGCTCATGCATAGCACCTATAGCACCTTTTTGAAAATGAACTTCAACAATCATCATATCTCCACCATGAGCCACGATTTTTCTTTCGATTTTATCCTCTACTTTTTCTAATTCAATATCTACATTGTGAAAAAAGTATTGTTCAGCCATTGAAATTCCTCCCTAATTTTATATTTTAAATCCACTTTATATAGTTAACCTAGCTTCCATGAAGCTTTGAATGTAGCTTCATTCCCTTTTTGTCTTAAAATTATAGAAGTACGTAATGATGAAACTGGGTTATCAAAAGTATCACAAATAAACATTTCTTTTTCTGTAATGTCTATCTCACTTTGAATAATCTTTCCATCTAATTCCCATACTAATGAAACTACATTATTATCACTAACAACTCTTCTAACATTATTAATATGTTGGTATCCATTTTCATTGAATTCTAAAGAAGCAGGCTCATAATTTAATTCTGATAATAGCTTAGCTTCACTGTGGAAGAACCAATCATATGTATGTCCTTCTGAAGAGCTTACTGTAAATTCATCATTAAATCCAGCTGGAAGTAAATCAATTTTTCTTTTATAATCTACTCCTTCATAAACATCTTGAACTTTTGCATATAAATTTTCATCTGTGAATTTTAAGATTATACCACTTTCAGTTGATACATGATTTTTTCCATCAACCACTACTGTATTATGAGATGAGGACATTCTATGCCACTCATTGCACAAACGTGATCCATAGCCTGCATTAGATAAATCTCTAGTTAATATTGACTGTCCTATCATAACTTCAATATTCATCTTATCTGGATGAGCATGTGAAGGTCCCCTGTGCCCATATTTATAGAATACATTTATCTTGTTATTCCTTAATGTACCGTAATAAGATGATGCAAAGTTATTTGAACTTCGTTTGATTTTTTCCATAGTACTAAAATCTAAATCAGGATTGAAAGTCAATCTTTCTAATGGAATTTCATTTTGGAAATAATATGGTCTTGATAATGGAATTGTTGCACGTTCTAAACTTCCTTTCTCAATATTCTTCAAGAAGTTACCTACTTCACTATTTTCTCCAAAGATTTTAGTTGCTATATGATAAATGTAACTATAAGTTTTCAAGTTAACATTTGGCCATCCATCATTAGGATTAGGTAAAATATCATTATCAAATGCATAATAATATGCAGACTCAAACATTTTTCTTATAATAGCTTCTTCTTCACCAAAATCATAATCATAAAGTTTAGCAAATAAAAGTAAATTTGTTACACCTTCTAACAAAAAGAAGTTGTAATGAATAGATCCTTCATACCAAAATCCTTCTTCTGTAACGCCTTTTTTTAATTGATTTCTAATTCCAAATTCGCTATTGAAAACTTTATCTAATAGTTCTTCATTCTTTGTAAATAAAGCTACAATCCCTAAAGCGCTATTTACCCAACATGGAATATTATGAATTCTAATCAGCTGTGGTTTTAATAGTTCAGTTGCAGGAATGAATAATTTTTGATTTATCTCATCCAAATATTTTTTTCCGATTTTATCTTTTACCATTTCTAAGGCATTAATAATACGTACTAAAATAATTGCTTCATTTAATGCCTGGGGCATTATTCTGGCAGCACCACCAACATCGTATGTTAAATCATTAATAACTTTATCCTTTGCATGGATAACAAATTCCTTATAATGATCTGCATAGAAAGATAAAATCTTTTTTATATAATCTAAATATCTTTCCTCACCTCTTACTTTATAGAGAACTGCAGATTTTAATAATGTTGTAATAGCAGTATTTCTATAGAAATATACCCATACATTATCAAACATTTGTCCTTTAAACTCTCTACCACATATTTCACATATGTGAGAATGAGGTTTTTCAAGGTCAAATATAAGTCTTCCACCATCTTCTTCACAAAAATAATTATGACCCCACTCACTCATTTTGCTAGAATCATCTTGAAAAGTTTCAGCAAAATCAGTAACTTCTTTATCCATATCATTTAACATAGGATAATATACTTTTTTACCTTGATCCAATTCTTTAATCATTTGTAAATCACTAAAATAATTCATTTTCTACCTCCTGAATCACTGTTGAAGGAGAACTATTATCTAATAATTTTTTTTCCCCTACTGTAAGCTCTTTACAATCCACTGCCATAAACTTTTTCAATTTATCATTTTGATATCGTAATAATACTATCTTTGCATCAGCTTCTATTATTGCGAAGTTAATTTTCCTAGATTTCGAGAATAGAAAAATTTCCTTTTCATTTTTATTTTCAATAATAACACCTTGTGTTTCATTGTTATCAATTTCTTTTATCCTATTTTCTTCTTCATCAAAAGCACTTCTTGTTGAAAGAACATTTAAGAACCATGTGTCTTTTGATTTTATTTTATTTTCTATATTAATAGTTTTCATTTTAGTTTCTCTAAATTTATCTGGTTCTTGAGTTGTCATTATGGCTCTTACATCTGTATTTTTAAACTTATAATTACACTCACTTGGCTGAATTGAATACAAACTCATTTTTGCAGGTCCATTTTCATATTCAAAAACTCTATCCTCTATTTCATTTGGAATTGTATCTGCATGCATTGTCCAAGTATATGTATGATCCAAATCACTGACCAATTCATCCAGCATTATAAAATATCCTTTTTCGGTATAAATTACATTTCTCGCAAAACGAGTCAATTGCAAACTTGGCTCATACATTTTATGTGCTTCCCCAACAAAATAAGTAATCCCCTTTTCACTTTTAAACATTTCTATGTCAGCCGTAACATCTTCAGGTGTTTTCTTCCAAATATTGTTTTGACCTTCATTTGGATAACCCTTTCCATCTATAGTAACAACATTATGTTCACAGGCTTTGACAGTTCTATTGTATCCTTCGTCTATTGCTAGATATGCATCGTAAGCATGTAGAATAAAACTATTATTGTCAGGATGTTGATGTGATAATCCTCTAGTTTTCCAACCTTTTTCTCTAAACATATCCCAAGATTGTTTCCATTGTTTCTTACCACCTGGGTGACCTGATTTAAATGAAAAATGAACAGCATCTTTTTCCCAGCTAGAACGAACTACAACTAATCCTAAATCTTCAAAATATTTTACTAATGATAAATCCTCAAATGTTTTTTCCTTTACTTTAGGGTTATACCAAAGTAATTCAAGTCCTGCTTCTGGTAAAATTCCTGGTCCAACACCACTCTCATATTGTTCTCTATATAAAAATTTTTCTCGAACAATGTTGGCTAAATGTTGCGCATGTTCATTGTTATATTCATCTGCTACTTTGTAATAAACAGCTGCAGAATGTCCACTTCTTCTATCGTGACAATCGCCAAAATTAATAATTTCTTCTAAATTTGGAGCTGCTTGATACAACCTATAGTAAAAAGTATTTTTCAAGAAATTACATTGCTTAAAGTAATCAATATTTTCTGCATCTTTTAGTAAATGTGCATATACAAATAACCACATAGCACCATAACGCCAATATACAACCCCTTCATAATCACTTCCATCATCAGCCATAGCATTATATACTATATTGAAATTTTCTTTTGCCATATCAATACATTGTTGTGACTTTTCATACTCTTGACCTAAAGCATATCCTGCTGTTGACAAGCCAGTTAAATTGATCCAATTATGGTTTTGCCAAAATGCTGTTGACCAACCTTCACCTTCTGTTTTTACTTTAAAATCATACATTCTATCTGCCTGTAAAATTAATTTATCTTTCAATAGTGTTTTCTCTTCTGCTGTTAATTCATCTTTTAACCAATCATAAGATAAACTAAGACCAAATAATAACCATGCTGCACTTAAATCTACATCCACCAAATGTGCATTACCCCAATGTGGGTAATTTACTGCTGTGAAAATCCATCTTTTTGCTTCTTCAAGATAATGTTTTTGTTTAGTTAAAAGATACGCCAAACTTAAATTAACAGATGCTATTCCCATAAAGGTTGTACTTTTTGCTGGATGTTCTTTTGGCAATTGTTCATTTGCATACAAACGACAAACCTCATATAAACGCTTGAAAAAAGGTTTCCGTATGGTTTTAATTTCTTCTCGTAATAAATCAATATCCTGTGAAATGAATAAATATTTTCTGTTTGTCATTTTCACTACCTCTTTTCTATATAAAAAACCGGACTATGTTGATCATATATTATTGTGGAGGGTAACATCCTATAATCTCCAGAATAGACTCTCTATTATTTTTATAAGTGATTTCTTTTATACCCTGTGGAATAAAAAACATATCTCCTTGCTTAATGTCAACGACACCATCTTTATAAATTAATTTCCCATTACCACTTAAAGCAATAATTACTCTAAATCCGGATTTATGAATGACTTGAAAATTATCTTTTATTGTGAATTTTTTCATTGAAAAACACTTTGTATCCTTATTGCCAATTAGGACTGTTTCTTCTCCACCCGGTTCTTCTCTTGATATATTTGGAGTCTTATACCATCTATTGAGTGTCTCTTTTCTTGAAAGTCCTTCATAATTAAAACATTCAAGCATTTTTTCAAATCCTACCCCTTGATGACAGAGTGTATCTGGTAACTGGCTTCCATCAAAAGCAGTTTTCTCTACTCTCATGGTATAATCTGTCGGCTCTTGTACTTCAATTAGAAAGCATCCACTACCAATAGCATGTGGAACAGAACCTTCTATAAGGAATACATCACCTGATTTAACGTAAAATTTATGAAGAGAATTGATCATAGCATTTATATCCTGTTTTTCAAAAAACTCTTCCCATTTTTCTTTTGTTATATGCTCTTTGAATCCCAACAGTACATATGGTGGTTCTCCATTCACTCTTCTACCGCCAATAATATACCATGCCTCTGTTTTACCAAAGTTAGAGTTAAAAAACTTTTTAGCATAGTCTTTATTTGGGTGAACCTGGATAGAAAGCCGTATTGCAGCATCCAGTACTTTTGTAAGTACTGCCATGGTATCTCCATATTTGTTCACATGATTCTCACCAAGAAAAGCTGTACTATTTGAACTTATAAGGTCTATTAATTTAATTGTTTTATTACTATCAATCTGTACAAAACTAAGACCCTCATCTTTAATATAATTTTTATTTCTAGCTTCTACTATAGATCCAACCCATTCTTCAGGTTTATCACTATCTTGTACAGTAGATTCACCTTGCCATTCTTCAATAAGCTTCCCTCCAGTGTAAGACCTCCAAACTCTATTGTTCAATAGCTTTAAAGGTTGGCAAGAGAACTTAACTAATTCTAAATCCATAAACTCACCTCTTATTTTAAAGTCCATTCTCCACTTTTAGGAGCCAATATTTTATGTTTTTTTCCTCCATAAGAAACTTCATATGCTATTTCTTCACCATTTTCTAATTTATTGAACTTAGGTAATTCAATTATTTTCCCTTGAATAGGGAATATTAAAGTATGGAATACTATTTCTCCCTTACCCTTACTTTTGTAAGATACTTCTGGTGCTTCTTGTAATTGATCATAATATGGGCAGTGCCATCCTCTAAATGGTTCTTCATTCCCTTTAAATATTTCAGGCTTAATAACATTTACTTCTGGTTGAGCTAGAATTAAATTAGCATCCTCGAATTCTGTACAAACATATTGTCCATTATTAACAGTTTTAACTTCTCCACTTATATAGTGCCAAATTTGTTCTGCTTCATGTTCTTCTTCAGAAATTATAGTATCTCTAACTATCCAAAAATAAGGTTTTACAAATATTGCTTGTCTTTTATGAATCACATCTTTAACAATAACCTCTTTAAGAGTAATTAACCCTTTCTCTTTAAGTAGCTTTTCATCAACCTGTGATGTTTCAGTACCATAACCTGCATCAAAAATTCCTTCAGCAAAATCGTAATCATCCTTTATAATCATATTTCCTTTTGCATTACCAGGAACCTGATTATATCCATCTACAATTACACTATTATAGGAAGCTGTAGCTTTAAAATATTTAGCTTTATCAAGCCAATCTGTAATACCAGGACTAGTAGTGTATCTCCATCTTCCACTATTCGCCAAGAAGTTTCTTCCATATGCAGACACTTCAATATTAAGCTGGTCTTCATTCATATGATTAGTTCCCCAATCCCCCATATCAATGAACATATATAAAGCCTTCTTGCTCCAATCACTTCTCATAACACCAATACGAGTTTCTGGATAAAAATAAGAGTTTTCAGAAGGAGCTACCCCTTCATTTCCATCTGTTAGTCTATACTTAATTTCCTCAACATTAAAAGCATTTGCTATTTTCTCTAGTTGGATTTTTCTATTAGTTGAAGTATTTGAATCATTTGTTATAGGTATAGAATAATCTGGCTTTTCTTGATAGAATTCTGCAATGCCGGCTTTATAAAGGTTGTCTATGTATTTTTTAGGGAAAATTTCCTCATATCCATTATTTTTACCCACTTCATAAAAGGCAAAAAAATTTCTCATTGCTACCCAATGATAGCCACCAGACATTTCTTTAGTATATCCATCTTCATAAAATTCCTCTTCCCACATGCCCATAAGGAAATCAATAGAATACTTAAGCCACTTACTTGAATTTTTAAATTCCTTATAAAAAATACTTACTATACCAAGGTCAGCCACCTCTAAACAAGCATGATTTCCAGTTCTCCAGTGATACTTAGATAGGAAGTCAGCATGATCATAAATTGATAGCAAAATCCTTGCCCAGCTTTCTGGCGTCATAGATTTACTATTAATGATTTTAGATAAAGCTACAGGCCAATTTTCACCTACTCTACCAGCTACTTCAAACGGTCTCCATGTAGACTTTTTATATTCTAAATAAGGCTTTCCCTCTGGATTATATCTAGGCATTTTTTCAATATAATCAAGCATATGATTAATTATTGTTTCTGCATACTTTTCATCATCTGTTTTTTCGTATTCATCTGCTAAATACATAAAATATCCTTGGCGGACAAATCCACCATTCCATTCCAAATCTCCATTAGGTGTTCCATACCAATCAATTCCATTACTCATGTCCATACTTAAGCCACAAAATGAGAATACATTATTTATATATCCCTCTATTTCTACTTTAGTTCCCTTTGACATTATAGGACCTACTTCCTCTAACCTATAATCCTTTACTCTTTTGGGAAGATTTTCTCTATAAAATTTTAAAATATCTTCAAGAGAATTAAATTCAATTTCAAGAATATGATTTAATCTGTTTACCATTTACATCATCCTTTCCCGTTTTGTGAAAAATCTTATGGTAAAAAGTATAAAACAAAACTCCAAAAATAGAAGAGTCTGTTCTTTTGTTTAATGTACTATTCTTTTGATTTTAGAATTTTTTTGTAAATTCAAAAGATAAGTCAATATTGAAAAATATAGACTCTTCATATATATATATACCCTAGGTATAATCAGATTTAAGTAATCTTTTCTTTATATATTAATAAAAAATTAAAATTATAGGAGGTTTAAAATGTTATTTACAAAAAAGAGAACTGAAAGAAATTTCAACACTTCATTAATCAAAAAGAAGATAAGGAAAAATTCAACAACTCAAAAAGAATCTTTTTTTAATTTATTTAAGAAAGATCTAAAGAAAAACAAGAATCTATATATAATGTTGATACCAGTAATTTTATATTACTTGATTTTTCATTATCAACCTATGTATGGTGTACAAATAGCTTTTAAGAATTATTCATTTCGAAAAGGTATTTTAGGAAGCGACTGGGTAGGATTAACACATATTAAGAGCTTCTTCAATAGTTATTACTTTGTTCGTTTATTAAGGAATACGTTAACATTAAGTGTAAACGACTTAATTTGGGGTTTTCCTGCACCAATAATATTAGCACTATTAATCAATGAAATAAGAGGTAATCGATTCAAACGTTTAGCACAAAGCATAACATATTTACCTCATTTTATTTCTTTAGTTGTAGTTTGTGGAATGATTAAAGATTTCTTTTCAATAAACGGACTTGTTAATAATGTTATTACACATTTTGGTGGACAAGCAATCAATTTCTTTGCGTTAGGAAAATATTTTGCACCAATTTATGTAGGGACAAATATATGGCAACAATTAGGATGGAGTACTATTATTTATCTTGCTGCTTTAACAGCTATAGATCCTGAATTATATGAAGCAGCAAAAATCGATGGTGCTAATAAATTTAAACAAATACTCCATATTACTCTTCCGTGCATTATGGGTACTATTATTATTCTATTTATACTAAGAACAGGTAAAATGCTAAACGTTGGTTCTGAAAAAGTACTTCTTCTGTATAATTCAACCATTTATGAAAAAGCAGATATCATCTCTACATTTGTATATAGAAAAGGTCTTGAAGAAAGTAATTATAGTTATGCAGCAGCTGTAGGACTATTTAATTCTGTTATAAACTTTATATTATTAATATCAGTTAACAAGCTAAGTAAAAAATTTAGTGATAGTAGCTTGTGGTAGGAGGGGTAAAATGAAAATTAAAGTTAGTAAAGGTGAAAAGATTTTTAATATTTTGAATATAATATTTATGATTCTTTTAATGATAGTAATGATGTATCCTTTTTTACATGTAGCATTTGCATCAGTAAGTGATTCAAATCAATTAATACAGCACAATGGATTTTTACTAAAACCAGTAGGCTTTACATTAAGTGCATATAAATCTGTATTTGAGAATAAGCTCATTTTAAGTGGATATATTAATACATTAATCAACTTTATACTTGCTGTTAGTTTAAATATTATCTTGACTACATTAGGGGCATATGCTCTGTCAAGAAAAGATTTCTTACTTAGAAATCATATAATGATGCTTATTACATTCACCATGTTTTTTAATGGTGGTTTAATTCCAAATTACTTATTACTTAAAAATTTAGGATTAACAAACACTCGTTATGCTTTAATAATACCAACAGCTATTAGTGCCTATAATTTAATAATCATGAGAACTTCATTTCAAAATATACCTGAAAGTTTATTTGAGTCAGCAAAGCTTGATGGTGCTAATGATTTTACTATACTAACTAAGATAGTAGTACCTCTTTCAATGCCTGTAATTGCAGTAATGCTTTTATTCTATGGAGTTCAAAACTGGAATTCTTGGTTCCCTGCATTTATATATTTAAAGGATAGGGCTTTATGGCCTCTGCAGCTTGTATTACGTGAAATAGTTATAGCAAATAATCTAGATGAAATGATAACAGGTGCGGACGTTTCTGATAAGGAAGCCGTAGGGGAATCAATCAAGTATGCTACTATTATGGTAGCCACACTTCCAATATTATTAATATATCCTTTTTTACAAAAATACTTTGTTAAGGGTGTAATGATTGGAGCTGTAAAAGGCTAATATTTTTTCTTGATTTCATTAATAAAAACCTCCTATTTGAATCATTATTGTAATTAATAAAATAATAATTCAAATAGGAGGTTTTTTAATGCTTGTGAGTCTAATAATATGCTGTAAAAAATTTTGTGTAAACTGAATAAAAGTAACTTCTTCTCAATAATTTAGATCACAAAATATTACCATTAGTATCAGAATGGCAAAATAAGTCTTTAGAAAGCACATATTCATTTGTATTTATGGATTCTATACATTATAAAGTTAGAGAAGATAAACAGGCTGTAATTAAAGTTTCATATGTTGTGGATGGATAGATGAAAGCAGCAAATTCTATCTTTCTGTATAAAACAATCTTAAAAATAGAAGTGTTCTAAATGTTCTTAAGTTATGAGAGTTCAAATAGTCAATTTAGAAAGATTACCAAGGCTAAAATGATATTTATAGCCTCTATAATAATATTATTTTTTTAATGTAACAAAGTTAAATAGCTTAGTTTATGCTTAAAAATACTATAAATAATAAATAAAATAAATAGGGCTAGGAGTTTATAATGCTCCTAGCCCTATCTATTTACTTAGTCTTTTTCATTAATTTATCATATGATTCTTGGTAATTTTCAACTACTGATTCTATATTCATTTCTTTAATTTGCTCTACAAATTTATCGTAATTCTCAATTGGTTCAATTCCCATTATAAATTTATTAAACATTTCATCTACATAAGTATTTACTTCAGCTAATATATTTGTGTTCTCAAGAGTTTTATCATCTGAAAAATATAGTAATGGTAAAATTTTCGAAGTATCTCCCTTGCTCCAAATAGCAGATGCTGCTATTTGTTGTGGTAACGATTTTAATTCTCTAAATACATCTCCATTATCTTTTATTGGCATTTGTGTCATTGTTCCACCAGCATATTTAGCCGCTGCTTCTTCCTTTGATAAATTATCTGGATTGTTAAGAATTAAATCAGTATAATGTTTCTTACCATCTGTAACATTATAAGCTTGACCTTCAATACCCCAGTTATATAGAGTGTCTGCTTCTTCACTATAGTGCCAATCTAACCACTTAACTGTTTCAACAATGTATTTATTATTTGCACCTATAGAAGCTCCATGAGGTGCCAATTTAGCAAATGCGTCGACTGCTACATAACTCTTTCCATCTGGAGCCTTTGGCATAGGTACTCCTACTAAATCAAACTCCTCACCTTTCTTTGCATTTAAATATTTTCCAAGGTTTCCTGATAGTGCAGCATAGTATGCACCACCTTTGTCCCCTGTAATTTTTGCATCAAAATTTTTGGATTCCTGTACAGCATATTCAGGATCTATCAATCCTTCTGAATACCATTTTGCCATTGTAGTAATAAAATCCTTATATCCTGCTTCAAGAGGACCATATTTAACTTCACCATCATCAACAAAAAAATCATCTATAACACCAAAAGCTATTGAAAAGTTATTCAAGCATTTGCTTGTCTTCTTTCTAGACGCTGAAACAAATGGAACCTCGTCTTGTTCACCATTTCCGTTTGGATCTTTTTCCTTAAATGCCTTTAAAACAGTATACCATTCATCAATAGTAGTTGGCTCTTTTAGATTTAATTTATCTAACCAGTCTTTTCTTAGTTGGAAGCCTGAGTTTGCTCTAGTTATTGGATCAATTCTTAATTGTGGAAACATAAAAATTCGTCCATCATCTGTTGATATTTGGTGTAATAAATCTGGATGCTCCTCTATTAACTTTTTCAGATTAGGAGCATATTTATCTATATAAGAATTTAATGGTATAATTAATTCATCGTCAAGTAATTTCTTAGGTCCACCAGTTGCTTTGTATACATCCCAGATGATATCTTCAGGTTCTCCTGTACTGAACATTAAATTCATCTTAGGTCTTGGGTCAGTATAAGATTCTTCACGCCACTTAATATTTATATTTGTTAATTTTTCTGCCTCTTGATGTATGGTCATCTCAGAGTACCCTTTCATTTTGGATGTTATATACGATTCAGGCATAGCAAAGTAACTCAATGTGATTTTCTCTTCTGATATTGGTAATGTGATTTTTTCTGCTTCATTACTTGTTAATTCTAGATTATCCATACTGAAATCCACATCAGTACTTTTGGGCTCATTAGCACAACCAGTAAAAGAAGAGATTGTTAAGGCTGATGCCAATAACATTGCATAAATTTTGTTTTTTTTCATTTTGTTTCCTCCCAATTTTTATAGTTTATGCAGTGACACTATACATATCACCGCAGCTGTACAACCCCTATTGTAAACCTTTAAATTTATTGATTGAAGAGTCTATTCTTTTGAACTATCAGCTTATATTTTGAAAACCGTTAATAAGACCATTGTAGTTTTTTATAACAATGGTCAAAATTTTATATTCTATGTTTTTATAATCCTATTTCATTCTTTTTCATTGCTTTTCTGTATCTACCCGGAGTATTTCCTTCGTATTTTTTGAAAGCTCTGATATAAACGCCGCTATTAGCATATCCTATCTTTTCTGCAATGTCTTGCATTGTTAGCGAAGTACTACTCAGGTATTCTTTTGATTTATTTATTCTTAATCGGCTAATATAATTTATGAAATTTTCTCCAACCTGTTCCTTAAAGAAATAGGATAAGTAGGATGAGTTAATACCTAAACTAGAAGCTACACTTACCAAACTTAACCCATTGTCACCATAATTTTTTTCTATGTAATCTATTATCCTATCTCTAAGCTCAATATTATGACTCTTCTTAGTACTGTTAATGTAATTACACAGAGTTAGGTAAATATCTCTCAATTTTTCATGCATTTCTGGAGCAGTCCTACATTTTAGTAATCGGTTTAATACATTAAAATTTTCTCCGAATACTTCGTTTTGAGCAATATGTAGTTCATCCATAACTTTAATAGAAGTACTTATCATATCAAAAAACAGACAACGAGCCATGTCTAATGATTGCTCAATGCACCCAAAATTTTCACTAAAGATATTTTTAAGTATCATATTAACCTTATCAAAATCTCCTGTTTTAATACTATTTATTAGGTTCATCTCGGTTTCAAAAGTATATTGATAATTTCCAGCAGTATTTTCTATTTCTTTAAAGTTGATAATACTTCCAGATCCTTTAATCATCTTATAATTTAGTGCCTCTTCTGCCTCCTTAAAACATTTACTAATATTATCAACACCATCATAAATAGAGCTAATACCTATGCTAGTAAATATATTAAATCTATTAGATATCATTCTTTGACTTTCATATGCAAAATGTGCAAGTTGGTCACATTCTAGTTGGTAATTATTATTTGAAACAGATGAATAATTTATTATTATTGCAATATGATCTAAATCAAAATCAGTAGTATAAACTATAAATAGTTCAGAACCTATTTCTTCCATTATATTACTTACTATTAGTTTAACCAAAGCATTTTCTTGTAAAGAATTATCTTTTATAAATCTAGTACAATCATCAATATGGATTTTCATAACAACAAATCTATTCCCATTAAATGTTATTCCTGCATCTAATAAATTTTCAGTTAGTTTATCAGAATTATAATTTGTCCCTTTTAAAAGTTGACCAATCAAATCTGCTCTAAGTAAAGGATTTAAACTATTCATTTTTTCCTTTATTATTGTATTTTCTCTAATGGTATTAGATGTAACTCTCTGAATGAAACTAAAGGAATCTTCAATATTGTTATACTCTGATGGTTGGTAGCCAATAAACTCCATTAATTTTTCTGAAGTTTTTCTTATTGGAGCATAATTTTTTTTTGACATTGTCAAAGCAAGAAATATTCCTAAAATTAACTGTACCAGAGTTATACTGAATGTAACTTTTTTTACCAAAGAAATTTTTTCATAGAAAGAAGTCATAGGTACAACTGAAACATATCTCCATTTGCTACTCCTGGAATTTTCGGAGCTTACTACCACTTTCCCAAACTTAGTATTATAAAAATCAGACCCTGTATATAAGTTTTCTTTTTTTATATCATTGATAAGTTCGTTATTTCCTATGCTCATAATGATTTCATTGTCATTATTTAAAATAAATACTGCACCACTGGAAGTTAAATTAATGTTTTCTAATAAATTATCAATAACTTCTTTATCCATCATAATTACTACCGCACCAACTGAGGTATCAAATTTATAAGCTCCAAGTGGCTGATAGAATGTTAATGCTTCTGTAGAATAAGATTCATAATTAATTTTTTCTACAGGCATAAACTCTCTAAAACTTCTCTTTCTAAATATATCTTTCCACTGGTCATAAGTTATATTTTCGTATGGTTCAACTTTTTCATAAAATAAATCAGCGCTAAACTTACCCGCATAATTTACTACAGTATCTGTCTTTGAAAAATATATATAAATATCTTTGATAAAGTCCGTGGTATTTTTTGAAGCTCTAAGTACATTTATCAGATTATATATAGTATAAATATTGCTACTATTATCCAGAGAATCGGCCTGAGCGGTTTTTAGAGCGTAAGAATTAGAAGCTATTTCTAGCCCCAGACTTTGTATTGTTGACATTTTTTCATCTAGAATAGTTCTAGCTTGCTGAAGCATGGCCAAGTTATACTCTTCAACACTACTTGTTATGGTATTAAAAGTAACTATATAACTAATACTACCAATCACAATAGTCATAGCCATCATTAAAATGTATGATATAAAAAATGTTCTAAGTACTCTCTTCTTCTTATATTGTGTTAGTAAGTTCACTTTATCACAACCTTTGTTGTTTTTTATGATTTTGTTTTATTTAAACATAATACCATAAAAACTATATTTACCCAATGTTATAATTTGTTATTTTTGCTACATGCTTCTTATTATTTGTATTTTATGTTATACTATTTATATTGCATGTTAACGTTTACCATATACGTAACATCTTAATGACTTTATTTAAGGGGGAAAATAATGCAAGTATTAGATTTGTCTCACACTTTTGAGAATGGTATGCCGGTTTTTCCAGGAGCACCAGAACCGACTTTTCAACAAATAGGAGATGTGAAAAATAACGATGATACTTATCAAATCATAAAGTTTGATATGATAACTCATTTAGGAACCCACATTGACTGTAATACACATGTCTCAAAAGAAGGGTATTATACAGATACTCAAGATATGGGTTTCTTCATAGGAAAAGGTATAGTTATTGATTGCAGTAGTTATGGTAAAGGTGAAAAAATAGGCATGGAAATATTTGATAATATCGATGTGTCTGATAAGGAATTTATATTGATATATTGTGACTGGGCAAAATATTGGGGCCAAGAAGCATTTTTTGGTGAATTCCCTTATCTTTCAGAAGAAGTAGTTGAATTTGTAAGAGATCATGACACAATAAGAGGAATTGGCTTTGAATACGCATCAATAGATCCTTTATCTGATGCAGACCTTAAACTTCACAAAATTCTAATGACAAAAGAAAAAACAATAATAGAAAATCTCACAAATTTAGACAAGCTATTAAACAAAGAATTTACTTTTATAGCTATGCCATTAAAATTTAAAGGCGGAGAAGGATCTCCAGTAAGAGCAGTAGCTATTATTTAATTTGTTCAGAATTTATTCAGGGACAGGGTTCAACTTTCAAAAGTTGAACCCTGTCCCTAAACTTGTCTATAATCCATATATATCAGAGAATTCTATATCCATAGTGTCAATCAATTTTGTTTCTTCAATTTTTTCATTCTTTAATTGGCTATCTTCATTGTTTAATATCCAAATTGGTAACTTGACTATAAATTCTGTATATTTTCCAACCTCACTATTTACAGTAATTGTACCTCTTTGTAATTTGAGAAGTAGTTTGACTATAGTAAGTCCAATACCGCTCCCTTCGCTTCTTCTGGTAAATGATTTATCTACCTGTCTAAAACGGTCAAAAATAATCTTTTGTTTATCTTCCGGAATGCCTGTCCCTGTATCTTTAACAGCTATACAAATAAACTCATCTTTTTCATATATGCTTACTGAAATTTCGTCTCCCTCATCGGTAAATTTCATTGCATTGGAGAAAAGATTTAACATAATTCTTTCTATACAAAAAACATCACAGGCTATATACATACTTTTAACACTAGAATTAAATTTTATTATACGTTTTTTATTATGACAATAATATATTACTGACTTAGAAATCTTATTTACAATATCAACAATATCACAGTTTTGCAAAACAACACTAAAATTATCCGAATTTATTTTTGTAATATCAACAATGTTATTAACTAGCTTCAATAACCTATAATTGTTCTGCTTTATGATATTAATATAATTTTCAAATTTTTCTTTTCCGATACCTATAGAGTATTTTTTATTATATAACTCCAACATCTGTAATGCTGAAAATGAAAGATTCAAAGGTGTTTTTAACTCATGGGATAGGTTGGCAAAAAATTCAATTTTATGTTTGTTATATTCAAGCTGTTCTTTTAATGATTCTATTTCTGTAATATCTAAAGCCGATATTAATAACTTTTCTATATTTCCATTCTTATCTCTTATAATATCGTTGTGAGAAACACATTTTCTCTTTTCTCCATTTGAAGAAATAAAAGTTCCCTCCAAATAGAAAGCTATATTTTCATTTTTCTTTGATATAAATGCTTTTCTGATTTTTTTTCTATCTACCTCATCACAATAATTATCAACTAAACTTTTACCAATAATATTTACTTCATCATCACCTAAAAGTTCACAACCTCTTTTATTAATATTCATTATAGTTCCTTCAGAGTCAAGAACAAAGAATATTGCTTTACTCAAATCAAGATATTTTTGCAATTTGTTTTTCTCTTCTTCCAATTTATAAGTTCTCTCTGCCACTTTATATTCTAAGATTTCATTATACTCGTCTAATAGAGTAAAATATTTAGCATTCTCAATTGAAATTACAATTTGAGAAGAAAGCATTTCTAGAACCTTTAATCTATCTTCAGTAAATGCACCTGTCATTAAATTATTCTCAAGATAAATTATTCCTTGCACTTTACCTCCCTTTACTAAAGGAGAACATATAACTGATTTAGTTTTTCCATCTGAAATATATAAATCATTACCAAAAATTACTGAATTACTTGCATCTTTCATAATAATAGTTTCTTTTGATCTACTCACATAATTAATAATTTTCTTAGGAATATTGCTGTAATTGTCCAATTCTATACCATCTAATATACGTATTTTTTCTTCATTTGCCTCTTTTACACCTTTTACAACAAAATGTTGACCTTCTTTCATAATTATAACTACTTTTTGTGCACCAACATTTTCCATAAGAATTGAAATTAGCCTTTTTATTAGGTCCTCTAAAACTATTTCCTGTGATATTGCCTCACTTGCTTTCATAATTGTATTAATGTCGATTTGAGCTAATGAAGTAGCAGCACATTCGCTCAAGCTTAAATAATCATCATAACTATTCTCTAAATATTTGCCATACTTCTCTTTAAGATGGTTTACTTTAGCCATCGCACCCCATTTGTAATATTTTTCATACGCTTCTTCAATATGTAATTTTACGTATTTAGGATTATTATTTTGTATCCAAAATTTTGCTGCTAGTTCATTTCCTAATGCTGCCTCATTTATATAGTTATTTTCATTAGCTAAAGCAATAGAGTTATTATAATATTCTACCGCTTTTAAGCCTTCACCCTTGACTCTTAAAAGTTCTGCCTCTATAAGATAATATTTATGTAAAAAATTCATTGGAGCATATTTTGACCAATATTTTAATTTTACTTGATTTTTAGAAACTTTAAATAATATCTGCTCTTTATCATTATTTGAAACACTATGGTATAGTGAAAGTCTTGAAAGTGAATCATAATAATTTAGGATAGCAATGTCCACCATTCCTGCCACTCCACCTATGTTTTCTTCGGCTTTTTTTGAAGTCTTAACTGCTCTATCGTATTCCCCAAAATGATAATATAATATTGTTTTAACTAGATATAAGAAAAATAATCCTATCATATCACCAATTTTACTAGAAAGACAAAGTATTCTGTTTTCATCACACATTTCACCGGAAACTTCCATGACGTTTTTTGATTTTCCCTGCATATTCAAAATCAATTGTCCAAAAATTTTTTGATAATTTAATGATAAACCTTGTTTTATCTTTTCTAAACTTTTTATATTAGTTGTTACTTCATCTTCCACAACTGATAGTGGATGCCCAACATAAAATGAATTTTTCGTATGTGCCGGCAAACAATACCCACCATATTCAAAATCTCCATTTTCCATTCCTGATTTGAATCCTTCAGTTAGAGAATCAAGAGTTGATTTAAGATGTTCTTTCCAATGCTTTATACAATAATTATCAATTTCTAAAACCTTTGCCTTATATTGTTTTAGATTTTGACTTTCAACCAAATCAATACTCATTCTACCTATTCTATATCCCTTTGCTATATCATTTCTCACATTACAAAGGATCATTCCATAAAAAGTATAAGCTCCTACTGAAAACGGGGAATTGCCGTATCTTATTGAAATTTCAACCATTTTACAGGTTAATATTGGGGTCATCATAGGTGCTGCCTTATATGTGGCAGGTGTGGTACTTAGCATAATCTCCATAGCTGCCACTTTTACAGGGTCACTCATAATAGGTAACTTAGTTAAATCTTCCACATCCATTCCCTTCATAGCTTCTTCCACATTATCAAAAGCTTTTTCAATATCAGTTTGATTTGGGTTAATAGGCATGTTTATTCCCATTAATTCAAGGACTGATATACCCGTTTTCAAAGCTTTCTGCAATTTCATTTGAGCTTGATTAGCTTCTATTTTTGTCGTATAAACTTTAATCTTATCAATTAAGGATTTTGCATTTTTTAATACTTCTTCAGCATAAAACTCCATCATATTATAATTACTTATAAGATAAGCACCTTCTGTTGCCATGGTATATAATTGTAAAGTTAGTTCATAATGTTTTAACCATGCATCACCCCCCAATAATTCTATACCTGTTTTTAGGTATAAAAATGAGAAATCAAATGAAGAAGATTTTTTTGCCATTCTACTTGCTTTTAAATTAAGTTTAGCTAATTTAATTTTTTCTTCAATATTCTCAATAGTATTTCTACCAGCATTATACTGACCTACTATTGCAAATAGCTCATCTACTTCTTGACAGTTATCGTAATTATCCCATAACAACCTACCAATTTTTAAATGTGTTTCACCTTTTACACTATCAGGGATCATAGAATAAACGGCCTGTTGAATACGATCATGAGCAAAGCTATACTTTTTACCAACATTTATTAATCCTTCATTAATAGCTTGAAGCAAATCTTTCTGTATAGATTCCTTTGGCTTTTTATTTATAATAGCTAAAGTTGTTAAACTAAATGTATTTCCTATACAAGCTCCATGTTTAAGAATTTCAATAGTCTCTGGATTTAATATTTTAATTTTTCTTACTAATAATTCCACTACGTTCTCAGTTATATTTTGCTTCTTTATTTCTTCAATGTTCCAACACCACTTCATTTGTTCATAATTAAACCACAAATATCCTTGTTTGTATAAATACTCAGAAAATTGTTTTACAAAAAATGGATTCCCTATTGTTTTTTCATATACAAAATGGGATAATTTCTTTAACTCATTTCGATCTCTTTCTGTACACTTTAATGTATCTTCTATAAACATTCTAATATCGTTTTCATTAACTGGATTTAAACTTATCTTATTAGCTATAATTCCTTTTTTATGGAGTTCATTTATCATAGATTCTACAGGTTTTACTAAAATACTTTTATTATCTCTATATGCACCAATAATTAACAGATTTTGAATTGATTTATTCTCCATAATCATTTTTATAAAACCTATACTTGCTGAGTCTGACCACTGGAGGTCATCAATGAACATTACAATAGAACATTCTTGGCTGGAGATTACACCCAAAAAATTTTGAAAAACAAAATTGAACCTATTTTGTGATTCTATAATTCCAAGTTCAGGAACTGGAGCTTGTTTGCCTATGATTAATTCTAGTGAAGGAATAATATCCGTAATCACGCTTCCATTATTGCCTACTGACTTTAATATTTTTTTACGTATATTTAGTAATTTGTCTTTAGGTTCTTTTAGTATATCTTTTATTAAATTTTTTAAAGCTACAATAATTGCACTATATGGCGAGTTGTTTTTAAATTGTTGAAATTTACCACCTATAAAATACGCCTTTTCTTTAACTACTCTATTATTAATTTCCTTTACCAAAGAAGACTTTCCTATTCCCGGATAACCTTTAATTAATACTAATTCTTTATCACCATTTTTAACCTTTTTGAAAAGATTCAGTAGCTCATTAATCTCCTTATCTCTTCCATATAATTTATCTGGTATTTCAAATATATTTGACTTATCCTGTCTTGCTATTTCAAAAAATTCTATATCCCCTTTTTCATCAAAACTTTTTTCACATATATTCAAATCTTTCTTCAAACTTTTTAAACTCTGATATCTATCCTTTGGCATTTTTGATATAAGTTTCATGATAATATCAGAAACTACTTTTGGAATTTCAGTATTTATTCTATAAGGAGCAATAGCCTCTATTGCTAAATGTGAATAAATAAGTTCTGTATTATCTTGGTTCTTAAAAGGAGTTTCCCCTGTTAATAGTTCATAAAAACAAATTCCTAAAGAATAATAATCAGCTCTATAATCTACTTTTTTATTTATCCGTCCTGTCTGTTCTGGAGCTATGTAAGCCAAACTACTTCTTTTCATAGATTCAGATTTGAAAAAATCTTTAATTCTTATTTTACCCTCTAGATTAATTAAAATATTCTCTGGATTAACACCCAGATGAATAAATTTTTTCTTATGAATTTCTTCTAAAGCTTCAACAGTATATATAGATATATTTAGAAATTCTTTAATACCTACTGTTTTTTTTGAGATAAACGTTTTTAGCATTTGTTCTTCTTTATTCATAATTCGCCCCTCAATTCACCGAAATTTCTAAATTTCAATTTAATTCTATCACTTTCTAACAATATTTTTTGTCGATTTGGGGGAATTAGTAAAAAAAACATAATATTTTATCTACAATCCATATACATCAGAAAATTCTATATCTAAAACATCTATGAATTTAGTTTCCTCAGTATTTCCATTCTTCAATTGAACATCCTTATTATTTAATACCTTTATTGGTAACTGAATTATAAACTCCGTAAACTCTCCTAATTTACTATTCACTGAGATTAACCCACCCTGCAATTCTAGAAGCAATTTAACTATCGTTAACCCAAGACCGCTTCCCTCACTTCTTCTAGTAAAAGACTTATCTACCTGTCTAAAGCGATCAAAAATAACTTTTTGTCTATCTTCTGGGATGCCTGTACCAGAGTCTTTAAGCGCTATAACTATAAAATTTTCTTTTTCGTATATATTTACTGAAATCTCATCTCCCTCATCTGTACATTTCACAGCATTAGAAAAAAGATTCAACATAATCCTTTCAATGCTAAAAGCATCACATGCAATTATCTTCTTTTTTACATGAGAATCAAATTTCACTATACGACTTTTATTATTGCAATAATCTGATACTGAAAAAGTAATCTTTTTAATAATATCTACAATATCGCAATTTTCTAAAGCAACATTAAAATGATTTGAGTTTATTTTTGTAATATCCACAATATTATTAACTAACTTTAACAGCCTATAATTATTTTGCTTTATAATGTTAATATATTTTTCAAATTTTTCTTTCCCCTCACCTGCAGAGTATTTCTTGTTATATAAATCCAACATCTGTAATGCTGAGAAAGAAAGATTTAAGGGTGTTTTTAGCTCATGAGATAAATTAGCAAAAAATTCAATTTTAAGCTTGTTATATTGAAGCTCTTCTTTTAATAATTCTATTTCAGTAATATCCAGTGCAGAAATTAATACACTTTCAATATTCCCATGTTCATCCTTAATAATCTCGTTGTGCGAAACGCATTTTCTCTTTTCACCATTAGTAGTAATAAAATTTCCTTCTAAATAAAAAGCTTCTTCTTCATTCTTATTAGAATAAAAAATTTCCCTTATTTTTTTTCTTTCTTCATCTACAAGATAATTATCCCCTAAATTTTTACCAATAATATTCGCTTCCTGGTCACCTAAAAGTTCACAGCCTCTTTTATTAATGGTAGTTATTTCCCCTTTTTCATTTATGACAATAAAAATATCTTTACTTACATCAAGATATTTTTGTAACTTGTTTTTTTCTTCCTCTAACTTAGTGGTTCTTTCTGCAACTCTCTCTTCTAAGATTTCATTATATCCCTCTAATAGAGTAAAATATTTAGCATTTTCAATTGAAATTACAATTTGAGAAGAAAGCATTTCTAGAACTTTTAACCTATCTTCAGTAAAAGTACCTGTCATTAAATTATTTTCAAGATAAATTATTCCTTGTAATTTTCCTCCTTTTACTAAAGGAGAACATAAAACTGATTTAGTTTTTTCCTCTGAAAGATACAAATCATTACCAAAAATCACAGAATTATTTGCATCATTTATAATAATTGCTTCTTTTGATCTACTTACATAATTAATAATTTTCTTAGGAATATTAGTGTAATTGTCCAATTCTATACCTTCTAATATACTTATTTTTTCTTCATTTGCTTCTTTTACACCTTTTACTACAAACCTCTGATATTCTTTCATAATTATAACTACCTTTTGAGCACCAACATTTTCCATAAGAATTGAAATCAATCTTTTTATAAGTTCATCTAAAACTATTTCCTTCGATATAGCCTCATTTGCTTTCATAATCGTGTTAATGTCAATTAACTGTAATGGTGAAGCAGTAGTCTCAATTAAATTCAAATTATTTTTTTCACTATCATCTAAATATTCTTTATAGTTCTTCATAAGATATTTCAGTTTAGCCTCTGCTCCCCATTTATCGTAACATTCGTAAGCTTCTTCAAAATGTAATTTCGCATATTTAGGATGATTATTTTGCAAACAAAATTTTGCAGCTAACTCATTTGCTAGAGCTTCTTCGTTAATATAATCATTTTCTTTTGCTAATAAGATTGACTTATTATAATACTCTAAAGCTTTATAAGTCTCTCCCTTAATTCTAAGAAGTTCTGCCTCTACAAGATAATATTTATGTATGAAATTCATCGGAGCATATTTTGACCAAAATTTTAATTTTGCTTGATTTTCAGAAATTTTTAATAATATTTGTTCTTTTTCATTATTTGAAACGCTATCGTAAAGAGCTAGTCTAGAAAGTGAATCATAAAAATTTAGAATAGCTGTATCTACCATTCCTGCAGCTACACCTACATTTTCATTTGCTTTTTCTGAATTCTTAAGTGCTCCATAATAATCCCCAAAGTTATAAAATAGTATTGTTTTACTTAAATAAAGAAAGAACTCTCCTAACAAATCGCCAGCACTCTGTACACTTGAAAAAATCTTTTTCTCGTTACATATTTCACCTGTTAGTACCAAAGGGTCTGTTACTTTTCCTTGTATATTTAAAACTAACTGTCCAAAAATTTTTTCATAATTCAACGATGCACACTTTTTTATTCTTTCTATATTTTTAACATTTACTCCGATTTCTTCTTCAAGAATTTGGAGCGACCGACCTAAATAAAATGAATTTTTAGCATGTCCAGCCAAACAGCAAGCAGCATTTTCAAAATTTCCATTTTCAACTCCAACTCTATATCCCTCTTCAAACCCATCAAGTGTTGACTTAAGATGATCTTTCCAATGCTTTATACAATAACTATTCATATCCAAAACTATAGCCTTATGTTTATTTGAATTTTCTCTATCAAGCATATTGATACTTAATTTTCCAATATTGTATCCTAACTCAATTTCATTCATTTTCTTACAAAGTAATAGCCCATAAAAAGTATACGCACCCGCTGAAAGAGGTGAATTACCATATTTCACTGAAAACTCAACCATCTTACATGCTAATATTGGCGTCATCATTGGATTTGCCTTATAAGTAGCAGTTATAGTACTCATCATAATCTCCATAGCGGCCACTTTTATAGGATTACTCATAAGAGGTAAATCGATTAAATTTTCTACATTAACTTCTTTCATAACTTCTTTTATGTTATAGAAGGCTTTCTCAATCTCCGTTTGATTGGGTCTAGTAGGTAAAGTTAATCCCATTAATCTTAGAACTGATAAACCAATTTCCAAAGCTTCCCGAAATCTCATTTGAGCTTGATAAGCTTCAATTTTCACTCTATAAACTTTAACTTTATCAATCAAATTTTTTGCATTTTTTAAAACTTTTTCACCATACAAATCCATTATCTCATAATTATTTATAAGATAAGCTCCTTCAGTTGCATCTGAATATAATTGTAAAGATAATTCATATTCTTCTTTCCATGTACCTTCTTCCAATAATTCAATACCTGCATTTAAATATAAAAATGAGAAATCAAAAGCAGAAGACTTTTTCGCCATTATACTTGCTTCTAGATTCAACTTTGCTAATTTAATTTTTTCTTCCTGGCTATCAATAATATTTATAGCTGAATTATAATGCCATAATATTTTAAATAACTTCTCTCTATCTTCATTGTTACTATATGTTTTAAGTAACATTTTACCAAGACTTAGATGTGTTTCTTCTTTCACACTATTTGATATCATGGAATAAATAGCCTGTTGAATACGATCGTGAAGAAAGCTATATTTTAAATTTTCTTGTAAAGAACCATTATGTTTTCTGCTAACGCTAATCACTCTTTCCCTTATAGCTTCCTCCAAATCCTTTTCTATTTCTTCACTTGGCCTTTTACTTATAATAGCTAAGGTAGATAATGTAAATGTATTTCCTATACATGCTCCTTGTTTAAGAATTTCAATAACACTAGGAGTTAATATTTTTATCTTCTCTACTAATAATTCAACTACATTCTCAGTTATATTTTCTTTTTTTATTTCTTCGATACTCCAATACCAAGTCATCTCTTCATAATTAAACCATATATATTCTTTCTTATATAAATATCCTAGAAATTGTCTTATAAAAAATGGATTGCCGCCTGTTTTTTCAAAGACAAACCTAGATAACTCATTCAGCTTTTCTTCATCTATCTTAGCCTCATTAAATGTATCACTCAAAAGTATACTAATATCTTTTTCATTCAATGAACTCAAACTTATCTTATTAACACTTATCTCATTTTCGTTTAGTTCATTAATCATTGATTCTAAAGGATTTCTTACGATACTTTCATTATCTCTATATGCTCCTATAATTAATAAGTTTTTAATAGATTTATTCATCATAATCATTTTTATAAAATCTATACTTGTAGAATCTGCCCACTGCATGTCATCTATAAACATTACAATAGGACAATTTTCACTTGAAACTACACTAATAAAATCTTGGAAAACACGATTAAACCTATTTTGCGATTCTATAATTCCAAGTTCTGGTACTGATTTTTGCTCTCCAATGATTAATTTTAAAGATGGAATAATCTCTGTGATAACTCTCCCATTATTACCAATAGCGTCTAATATATGTTTACGAATACGAAGCAAATTTTCTCCAGATTCCTTTAGTAAATCTTTAGTTAAATTTTTTAGTGCTGCAATTATAGCACTATATGGAGTATTATTTTCAAATTGCTGAAATTTACCCCCTATAAAATATGCTTTTTCTTTAACTACTTTATTATTGATTTCCTTTACCAAAGAAGATTTTCCTATTCCTGGATACCCTTTGATTAATACTAATTCCTTAGATCCCAACTTAATCTGTTGAAAAAGGTTCTGCAATTTTTCAATCTCTTCATTTCTACCATATAATTTATCTGATATTTCAAATATATTGCAGATATCATCTTTTGCTATTTCAAAAAATTCTACTTCTCCTTTTTCATAAAAATCTTTTTTACATTTTTTCAAATCCTCTTTTAAGCTTTTCAAATTCTGATATCTATCTTTCGGCATCTTTGATATAAGTTTCATAATAATATCAGAAATTACTTTTGGAATTTCTTTGTTTATTCTATTAGGCTCAATAGCCTCTATTGCTATATGTGAATAAACAAGTTCAGTATAGTCCTGATTTTTAAAAGGAGTTTCCCCTGTTAATAGCTCATAAAAACAAATTCCTAAAGAATAATAATCAGCTCTATAATCCACTTTTTTATTTATTCTTTTTGTCTGTTCTGGTGCTATATAAGCTAACTTGCTCCTTTTTAGAGAAACAGACCGAAAAAAATCTATAATTCTTACTTCTCCTTTTCTGTTGATTAAAATATTCTCAGGATTAATATCTAGATGAATGATCTTTTTCTTATGAATTTCCTCTAAAGCCTCTACAGTATTAATAAATATATTTATAAATTCATCAATATCTATCTTTTTACATTGCATAAAAGTCTTTAACATTTGTTCTTCTTTATTCATAATTAACCCCTCAATTCATCAAATATTTTCTAGATTTCATTTTTTATTTTACCACTTTATAACAATATTTTTTGTCGATTTGGGGTAATAAGTAAAAAAAAGCATAGTTCCTATAGAATTTAGGAATTATGCTTGATACTTTTATGATATTTAATTTTGATTACTATAGCTTATATCTAAATTTAAATCACATTCTTCATTCTTTTCCCTAGTTAAGATTATTACAGCTGCAACAATCAATGAACTACCTACTATTTTTAATAGCGATATATTTTCATGTAATATGATAACACCTAGGATAATACTTGTTATTGGCTCTAACATACTCAAAATCGATGCTGTTGATGCTCCTATATATTTAATTCCTAATTGAAATAATGATAATGCTCCAACGGACACACATAAAGATACTATCAATGAATACAGCCAAGCCCTAGGAGTTAATTTTAATGTTAAGCTATTTGTGATTAACCCATAAATAAACATAGAAGAGGCAATTATTATACATAAATAAAATGATAATTTAATTGGATGTAATTCTTTTAATTCACTCTTGTCCATATAAACCATCAAAAATGCATATGATACTGCTGAAAGCAAAGCTAATAAAATACCTATCATACTTGCCCCCTCATTATTCCCTAAAAACATTAATACCCCAAACGTAGCTAAAATAAGTGATAAAATTTTATTTACACTAGTCCTTTCTTTATATATTAGTATACAAGAAAGAATTACAAATGTTGGATATGCAAAATGAATAGTAGTAGCTACTCCCACTGAAATATAATTATAAGACGTATATAAGAAAAAAGTAGTTAGTGTTGCGCCAAAAAAACCCAGAATAATGATATTCTTCATTAGTTCTATTGTTATCCTCAAAGAGATTCTTTTATATTTCAATATGGAATATAACACTGGTAAAGCTATAAAGCTTCTCAGAAATGTTAGCATTATAGCGTTACTGCCACCTAAGTATGAAAGCTTTGCTAAAATTGGCGTGAATCCAAAAATTACTGCTGATAATATTATAAATATACTGCCTTTTACTCTATTCATTTACATTCTCCCTACTAACCTAATAAAGTTCTAATATTCAAATTGACGATAATATCTTCGGTATTCTAAATCATGTCCTGAATTTGCCTCATAGTGTTCACATAATCTTCCTCTTGTGGCATTATTAAATAATATAGGAGATAAAATATATCTAAATTCATCATCAATTCCTTCTAATTTGAAATCCTTTGTGTCAATTACAACTAATTTATCAGTTGTTTTTTTCAAGAATCTTTCAGCTCTTTCATCTAAAGGACGTAATTCATCTTCACCCTTTACTAAGAATACTAGTACATCTTTCTCTACTAATTCAAGTGTTCCATGGAAGAATTCTGCAGATGAAACCAATTTTGTACGCATCCACTGCATTTCCTCAAGTATGCACATAGTAAACATATAAAGTTCTCCATATAAAACACCAGATCCTACCCATATTTGATATGGTTCCTCCCAGTATTTTTTTGCAATTTCAGCTGCTACTGGATCATATTCTTCTTTTAATCTTGCTAAATTTGCATGTAAGTTCGCCATTTGATCAGCAAATTTTTCATACATAGGGAAATCCCCTCTGTTATATAACAATCTTAATGCGAATAAATAGAATCTTAAATAAGCATTGTCCATTCCTCCAATTTGGCTTTTAATCATTTGTGTGGAACTTTTAGCTAACGGAGAATTTTCACTGCCTGTGAATACAATAACCTCCGAGCCAAGATTTTTTGCATACTTACAGATAGCTACAGTTTCCTTTGTATCCCCTGATTTTGATCCTGTTATAACTAAAGAGTTTTTTGTAATGTTCTTATTCTTTTGTAATAATGCTTCTGCCGCATTTAGCAAATATACAGGTACATCTGAGTAATGCTTTATAATAACTTCAACAGATGCTAGTTCAGCTGTAGTTCCCCCAACACCTGTAAGAATGATGTTTTCATATCCATCTTTACTTAGCATATCAGATACTGATTCTATTTTACCTCTAAGATCATATGTCTTTCTTCCATTTTCCAAGAATTCTTCCACATTAAATTTTAGCATAAAAATCTCCTCCATACGAATCATTTTTAATTAATTATTACAAAAAATTAATTTATTTCATTTCTTATTTATTGCTTCTATTATAGAAGGAACTTCTTTCAAACTTTTAACTTTTTGGTACACTTTATCTTGTATTTCTTCTTCAACCACCGCTAAATCCGGTATAAAAACAACCTTTATATTTGCTTCAATAGAAGCCAATATGCCATTCCTTGAATCTTCTAATACAAGTGCATTCTCACATTTTACTCCTATATACTCTAAACATTTTAAAAATATTTCTGGATGTGGCTTTCCCTTTGTAACAACATCTCCACTAATAATGTAATCAAATGTTTCTTGTATGTTAGCTAAAGCCATATAATTATCAATGACTACTCTTCCACTCGAAGATGCAACTGCAGTTTTTATTTTGTTTTCTTTTAAATACTTTATACACTCTATTAACCCATCTTTTATGACTAATTTGTTCTTCCGTAGATGTTCATCCATCAAAAGATTTTTTTCTTTTCTTAATTTATCATATGGAAAATCAAATCCAAAATCATCATAAAACATTTGTTCAGTAGTTCTTGAATTTGCCCCTATTGCTCTATCGTAAAAACCTTTTCTGAATGTATATCCATATTTTTCTGCCACTCTAGTCCATATATCTTTGGATAATTTTTCAGTATCAAACATTAAACCATCCATATCAAAAATTACTAAATCTATTTTACCCAACTTTATCACCTTCCTACTTGCTTTTAAAAAAATGTTCAATTCCGTTTTTAGCATTTATCTCAGGATGTTTCCATATAAAAACAATAAACCATGTGGTCAATATAACTCCTTTTAACAAACCACTGATGCTTATGCTCCACCATACTCCTTTTAAACCTAGTAATCTTTCGTCTGAAAGAATCATTGATGCTGGTATTCTAAGTCCGTTGAATATAATACCCACAAGAGATGGTGGAATTGTTCTTCCAAGTCCATTAAATGCTCCAGATGTTGTTATTTCTATCCAAATAAAAAACTGGGCTATACCTAAAATTCGTAAATATACAACGCCTTGCCTAACAGTCTCTTCTTCATTAATAAAAATAGAAAAGATAGGTTTTGCACCAAATATTAAAAGACATGTAGCAATTATTCCTAATATAGCTACAACTCCCATAGATAATATATACCCTTTGTAAATCCGTCCCCACTTTTTTGCACCATAATTCTGTCCAACGAATGTACTAAGTGCTGTTGCAAATCCGCTAGCTGTCATCCAAGAGATGGACTCTATTTGAGAACCAATCTTTTGCACTGCTATGGGTTCCGGACCCCAACTAGCAACAATTCTAGCAATGAACATAGAAAATATAGTGAATAATCCACTTTGAAAAGCCACTGGTAAACCAAGCTTTATAATAGTGTTTATATTATCTCTATCAGGTATTTTAAATAAAGAAAATCCTGAAAATAATTGTATCCTTGCTTTAATAAAGTAAATAAAAATTATAGTCACAATCAGTTGTGAAAGAATAGTCGCTATAGCAGCTCCTTTTATACCCCATAACGGAAAAGGACCAATTCCAAATATCATCAAAGGATCAAAGATCATATTAGTTACTAATCCAATAGTATTAATAATGAATGGTGTCTTACTGTTCCCATATCCATTAATAATTCCTGTAAAAACAGGGTTTATAAAATAAAAAAACATACCCATAGAAATTATCACCAAGTAACTAATAGCCTCATTGATAACTTTGGTATCTTTAATATTAAAAAAACAGATTAACTGCCTTTTAAATATTAAGAGACAAGTCCCATATAATATTGCTAAAACAATAGTTAATTGTATGGTATTTACTGCAAAGTTGTTTGCTTCTTTTATATTTTTTCTACCTATTGATTGAGCAACTCTAATTTCTGCCCCTGTCTTAGGTATAAGAATAAAAGCCATTGCTAACCATGTAAAAAAACCTGCTGTTCCAATAGCAGCAACAGATTTACTTCCTAACCTGCCGACCCAAATCATATCCACTATGCTATATGCCATTTGAATAAAAGAAGTTCCCATAATAGGTAATGCCAATTTTATTAATGATTCTAAAATTTTTCCTTCTGTTAAATCATTATCTTTTTCATATTTTTTCATTTATCATCCTCTTAAATATGCTTTAAATTTATGCATACAAAAAGGCAAGAATCTCTTCCTGCCTATTAAATTTATAATTTAGTATTGAACTTTACCCATATATTTTCTAATATCTAAAGAATGCTCTCTTTTATCTGCTAAATGTTTTGAGAATCTATCTAATACTGCTGAAAGGATTAATGGTGAAAAGTATTCTCTAAACTCTTCTGGAACACCAGGTAATTCATAATCTTTTGTATCTATAAGTGTATATTTCTTGGTATACTTATTTGCAAAACTTTCAACACGATCTACTAATGATCTTGTTTTATCTTCACCTTTAAAAATCAATAAATTTGTATCTTCTCTTACTACTTCAAATGAACCATGGAAGAATTCTCCTGCATGAATAGGCTGTGCATGAATCCATTGCATTTCTTCTAAAATGCAAATTGCATATGCATAAGTCTCACCCCAACATATCCCAGAACCGAGTGTCATAAAGAATTCTTCATCTTTATTTTCTTCAGCAAATTTTTCTGCAATAGGTTCTGCCTTTTCTTTTACTTTTACAAGGCTATCACCTAATGTACTCATCGCCTTCATAACTTCATCATATTTCTTATAATCATCATTGTATTTCAATACATTAAATATAATTTGATACAGCATAATTATTTTTGAATCAGTTACCCCTGTCTCTGCATAGTTTGCAAAGACGTAGTCCACTGCATCCCCTAATGGAGAGTCCTCTTTTCCTGTAAAACCAATTGTAGGTGCTCCTATAGTTTTTATATATTTTGCAGCCTCTACAGTTTCAGGAGTACTCCCAGAATATGATGATAATATTACCAATGATTTTGATGTTAAATTAATTGGCTTTAATGCATTGAATTCACTAGCATTATATATATATACAGGTGTATTAGAATTTGTTTCTAATACATATTTACATGGAAACATAACAGCAAGTGATCCTCCGCAACCAACTAAAAAGATATTTTCAATATGCTTTTTTTCATTAAAAATACTACTTACAACTTTTTCAATTCTTTCTTTTTGAGAAATCCCTTCCTCAATCATTTTTTTGTAAATAACATTATCATTTCTTACCATTAAAATACCTCCCTTAATATAATCTGTTTCGCTTTTTATTTCAATTACGAACTACATTCTTATCCCTTTACACTTCCTTGAGATAATCCTCTAACAAAATGCTTCTGCATAGCGAAGTATAGGATAAACATAGGCAGAGAAGCTATTGCTATACCCGCTAACATTGTTGTCCAATCTGTACTTAATGCGTCTCTAAAAGTAGATAATCCTATAGGTAATGTCATTAATTTTTTATCCTCTATAAATACAAGAGCAAATAAAAATTCATTCCAAACAAATATTGATGTCATTATTGCTGTAGATGCTAATATAGGTTTACTAATTGGTAAAACTATTTTTATGAATGCTCCAAATGAACTACAGCCATCTATGTAAGCAGCATCTTCAAGGTCTCTAGAAAAAGACATAAAATACGCTCTCATAAGAAATATTGCAAATGGTAATTTAAATGCGATATAAGGTAATATCATAGCCAGATATGTGTTATATATATGAAGTTTTTGAAGTATTCTATACAAAGAAATCAAAGCTACCTGAGGAGATAACAATAAGCCTCCTATAATAAGATAAAATATTATCTCTTTACCTTTAAATTCATATTTCGTTAACCCATAAGCACAACATGCCCCGATAAAAACTGTTGCAGTTATGGAACATGCTGCAACAAAAATACTATTAAAAAAGTATTTCGAAATTCCCATATTCCACGCTTTTATATAATTGCTAAATAAAAGTTTTGATGGTAATTTTAATGAATTTGTAAAAAGCTCTTTATTGGATTTCAATGAATTTAAAATAAGCCAAAACATTGGATAAACTACAAGCACTACTAGAACAAACAATAGTATATATACGAAAACCTTTGCAGTATAATAATTCTTTTTTAGTTTCATTTGTTTCCTCCTTTATACATTTCCTCCTTCAATTGTATTATTATTCTTTACCACTCTTAGAAATTTTTAATTCTAATACAGATAATGTAAATGTAATAACAAATATAATAACTGCAATTGCTGAAGCATATCCCATTTCATCATATATAAATGCAGAATCATACATATATGTACCCAAAACCTGAGTAGAATCATATGGTCCCCCCATGGTTAATATATATACTTCAGTAAATAATTGAAAAGCCCCAATAACTGTTATTACAGAAGTAACTAAGGTCATTTCTTTTATATTAGGAATTGTAATTAAAAATGCTTTTTGCACTCCACTTGCACCATCTATTTCTGCTGCTTCGTATTGTTCAGTCGGAATTTTTTGTATTGCCACAATAAGAAGCATTGTTATATATCCAACCCACTGCCATTGACTCATTGCTATAACACCAAATATGGCTGTCTTAGGATTCCCCAACCATGCACGTGTTAAATCTTCACGTCCAATTTGAGTTAATACCGCATTTATCAAACCAATGTTAGGACTATAAATGAAATACCACAATAATCCTATCGCGGTTATTGAAATAAGAGATGGTAAAAAATAAATATTTCTAAATATGTTCTTCATTTTTTTATTTATCAATGAACTTTCAAGAATAATAGCCAGAAATAGTCCGAATCCAATCTGACATATCAATGAAATTAAAGCATACAGCCCATTATTTTTTAATGCTGTGTAAAATATGGAATCAGAAAATATTCTTTTATAATTTTGAAGACCAACAAAAATCACATTATCTGAATAACTATTCATTTTAAAGAAACTATAATAGAAATTTTCAATTATTGGAATGTATATAAAAATCAATATAAATAGTAGGGCAGGAAACATATAAAAAAATGGTGCCCATTTCTTACTTTTTTTTGTCATATGTACTTTCCTCCTAATTAGGATTCTACAAGTATAGCAATATATTAAATTTGCTATACTTGTAGATTCTATTGATAATTACTTATTATTTCCCCATCTCTGCACGAACCTCTTTAGCAGCTTCCTGAACTTCTTTCATAAATTGCTCTGGAGTAATAGCTCCATCTGCTAATTTTTGTGCATTAACCATATACACATTTCCTACTTTAGCATGTAGCGCTGAATCCAACCAATTTGTCATACCTTCAGCATTTAACACTATTTGAGTAGTATCGTATATGCTATCAGTGACAACGCCTTTACCTACAACATTCTTAATTCCATTAATAAATCCTAAATCCTCAGCTTCTTTTACACCCATTTCTTTTCCTGTCAAGAATTTCAAGAAATCAACAGCTTCTTTAGGATGTTTTGTGTTTGCAGAAACAACAAAACCTTCTGGATATCCAGTTAAATGGTTATTACCGCCCTTTGCATCTGCTATATCAGGGAACTTAAATACTCCGTATTCAAATCCTTCTTCAGCAGCTCTATCTATCTCCGGAAATTCAATGATTTCTACAAACATCATAGCTGACTGTTCATTTATAAAATTCACTCTAGCTTCCGAATGCTTAATTGAATTAGTATCCGCATTGCAATATGAGATAATCTTAGAATATTTTTCTAAAGCTCTAACATATCCAGGATCAGTAAATTCTCCAGATTCAGGATCATAATCTTTAAGTGTTACATCATTAGGAACTTCTTTTTGATTCAATGTGCCTAAGTAATGAGTAGATGCCCATTGTGCTACATTACCATAAGAAATAGGTGTTATTCCTGCTGCTTTAATTTTTTCACAAACTTCAATAAATTCATCCCAAGTATTAGGAGCTGATACCCCTACTTCATCAAATATCTTCTTGTTATAGACAAATACTTTTCCATCTAATCTGTATGGAACTCCATAAACTTTGTCTTTATATTTAAATGGTTCAACTTGAGCTTCTACAAAAGTATCTCCCCATCCATCTTTAGCTAACTCATCTGTCAAATCATAAATTTTATCTGCTCTAATAAATCTGTTTGTGAAATCTCCAGGCCATGTAAAAAATACATCTGGTGCTTCATCTGTACCTAAAACAACTTTAATCTTTTCTTTAAACGGATCATTTGAAATCGACTGAACATCGATTTTAACATTCGGATTTACTTTTTCATATTCTGCCGCAACTTCATTAAAGAACGTACTATCTGGTTCTTGAGTCCATCTGTGTAATAGCTTCAATGTTACTACACTATCACTATCTGCTGCTACTGATTTATCATCATTTCCACTGCTGTTATTGGTATTACCACACCCTGTAAATACTAATGCTGTAGATAAACTTAGTGTCAAAAACAAACTTAACGCCTTAAACTTTCTTTTCATTTTTGTACCCCCCATTTTTTGTTTCATAACCCTATTAATATTTTTTTCCATATCCAAATGCACCTTGTACCAGGCAAGATTCAGCTGCAAACTCAGCACCTTTCTTTAAAGAATCTTCTATAACTTCTTCTTTATTGAGATTTGTCTTATACTCACTTTTAATTAAATTTAATAAAAATGCTGTTACAAATGAATCTCCTGCACCAAGTGTATCAATGGCCTTGATTTTTTTGGAAGGTTGATGATAAAATTTTATACCGTCATACAATATGCCCCCTTCTATTCCTCTTGTTGCTAATGCCATACTACATCCATAGTCTATAACCTCTTTTAATTTTTCTTTTGTTTCACCTTCTGTTAAATTCCCACATGACATAAAGCTAAAATCGACGTATGGGCATACTTTTGGGAGATAATCTTTTTCGATTTTATCTGAGAAGTCAAAGGAGATTGGTACATCTAAATCCTTTAGCTTTGTTAACTCTTCCTCAATAAAACTGTAACAACTTGTATGTACTAGATCAAAATTATTAATATATTTCAAATCCTCTTGATTTAGTTTAATGGGCTTTTGTTTGGAAATTCCTCCACCATTACCTTTTAGAAAAACTCTATCTCCATCTACTATATTTACTCTTGCATATCCATTTTCCCCATGATACTTTCTACAATAGCTTGTATCTATCTTAAGTTCTTTTAACACCCTAATAATATGTTCTGCTGCTTCATCATCACCAAATATTCCTATATATGCGGATTCTGCACCATTTTCTTTTGCATAGACACTAAAATTTAATGCATTACCACCTGGAAACATAGTTTTAAGATGTATATATTTATCAACAACGTTATCTCCTAATCCTAGTACTTTAATCATATAATCACCCTTTAATATTCTAACTTCCACATATATCTTCTTTGACTTAATGGATGCTTTCTAGCAATAGCTAATTTTTCAGCATATTCTCTTAAAACACATGTAAATAATATAGGATTAAAGAATTCTATTACTGAATCATCTATAGTATTTAAACCTAATTCTTTAGCATCTAAAATTATAAGTTTTTCTCCATAACTCTTTAAAAATTTAAGTGCTCTTTCATCTAATGCTCTTGTTCTTCCTTCATTAATTAAAACAATAAATGGAACCTCTCTATCTGTAATTTCAAATGGTCCATGGAAATATTCCCCTGAATGTATACCTGATGCATTTATCCACTGCATTTCCATCAATAAGCAGATAGAATATGAGTATGCATTACCATAACTTGCTCCACTACTCATAACATAAAATATTTTTTCATCTTTATATTTTTCAGCAAATTCATCTGCCCTTTTACCTGCAAATTGAACAGCTTTTTCAGTAATTAAACCAATTTTATCGAATGCATCTTGAGCATTTTCATAATTCGCATAATCTTCAAATTGTTTAAGTATTTCAAAAGCAATTTCTAGTACAACACCCATCTTGCTACTTTTGCCATTAGATTCCTCTCCCCAATCATATAAAACTACATAATTACCATTTTCAGCCAATGAAGAGTTAGGCTTGTTAGTTACTGATATAGTCTTTGCTCCAATTTTTTTTGAAATTGCTGCTGCTTGAACAGTTTCTGGAGTTTCACCTTCATGAGAACAAACGATTACAATACTCTTTTCATTTAACAATTTCGGAGTAGCATGTACAAATTCATTGCTTGAATAATAACCAATATTAAATCTTTCTGTCTCACTTTCTAGTAAATACTTAGCAGGATACAAATCTGCTAGAGATCCTCCACATCCAACCAAAAATATACTTTTTACTTCTGGTTCTTCTTCCCTAATACTTTTAATTATCTCTTTCAATTGCATTTTATCCCCTCCAAAAATTTTATATAAAATAATTAATAACATCATTATCAAGTATTTTAAGTTTTTATAATTCTTATCACTATATACTACTTTCTATGGTATATACCACGTACCGTATGTTTTGGTATATACCACTTATTTTGACATCATACTATTTTACTAATTCATAAGAAAATACGCATAAATCTCCCCTATTAAAGGATTCACAATACTCAATAACATTGTCCTTATCATCGTAAGTAATTGCTTTAATAATGAAAGCAGCACTACCTTCTTTTACATTCAATAGCTTTGCATTATATTTATTCAAATATCCCATTTCAAGGGTTGATTTCGAAATTCGTAAACTACAAAAATATTTTTCTTCTATAGTCTGAAATAATGACAATTTACTAAAATCATAGTCAAGTAAATGTGGAAGTTTATCAGCGGACATATATGAATATTCTAAAGACATCGTTTTTTTATTTCCCACCCTTAACCTAACAAGCTTATAACATTTTGTCCCTATTAAAACATTAAGTTTTTCCGAAATAAAACTATCTGCTTCAATCACTTTTTTATCAACTACTTCAGTAGAAATATCAGTTATACCACTACTTCTTAAACGTTTAGAAAAACTCTCTAATTTAACAAAGTCTCTTCTAAATCTTTTTCCTACAACAAAGGTTCCTCTTCCAGTTTCTCGAAAAGCATATCCTTCATTAACTATTTCATTAAGAGCATTTCTTGCTGTCATTCTGCTAACATTAAATTTTTCACTCAATTCTCTTTCAGAAGGAAGTTTTGAGTATTCATCATATTGGTTACTTAGGATTTTCTCTATTAAAAAGTTCTTAATTTGTATGTATAGAGGTGGTAAATAATTTGCTTTCATAATTCCCTCCGTTGCGTTTTTATTCTGTAAACTGATGAATATGGTATATACCACTCAAAATATTATTTGTTATTTATTTCCAATTCTTATCTCAATTATATCTAATTTTATTAATGAAATCAATAGTTTTTTCACTTTTTTTACTTTTAATGGTAATTATTATTTCAAGACATCATTTCTTCATATCGCTTTCTCAGTCAGAAATTCATTATTACCAGTAAAATTCAATTTTGAGTTTTAATGATTCTAATAACTTATCCCGTTAATAGATCTAGGTATTAAAAAAACTGCCATATTCGGCAGTTTACTTTTAAAATTATTCACTATAATTTCTGAAAATCCAATTTGGGCTTTTCATAATTTTAACTTAATTAAATAAAAATATTCTGAAGTATGAAGAATATTAACATTAATTGTGCATTATAGATAAAGAAACTGCCTATTAAGCAGTTTCTTTATCTATAATCCATATACATCTGAAAATTCTATATCTAAAACATCTATAAAATTAGTTTCTTCAGTATTTCCATTCTGCAATCCGCTACTTTCATTATTTAATACTCTTATTGGTAGCTCAATTGTAAATTCCGTAAATTTCCCCAGCTCACTATTTACTGAGATTGTCCCACCTTGCAATTCAAGAAGTAGTTTAACTATTGTTAAGCCAAGACCGCTTCCTTCACTTCTTCTGGTAAAAGATTTATCTACCTGTCTAAAGCGATCAAAAATAACCTTTTGTCTATCTTCCGGAATGCCTGTCCCAGTATCTTTAACAGTTATGACAATAAAATTTTCTTTTTCATATATATTTACTGAGATTTCATCTCCCTCATTTGTACATTTCACAGCATTTGAAAAAAGATTCAACATAATTCTTTCAATGCTAAAAGCATCACAGGCAATTAACTTACTATTAACAAGGGAATTAAATTTCACAATACGCTCTTTATTATTACAGTAATCTGATACTGAGTAAGTAATCTTCTTCGCAATATCCACAATGTCTAGGTTTTCTAAATCAATATTGAAATGATTAGCATTTATTTTTGTAATATCCACAATATTATTAACTAACTTTAACAGCCTATAATTGTTTTGCTTAATAATATTAATATATTTTTGGAATTTTTCATTCCCCTCACCCATAGAATAATTCTTATTATATAAATCCAACATCTGTAACGCTGAAAAAGAAAGATTCAAAGGTGTTTTTAATTCATGAGACAAATTAGCAAAAAATTCAATCTTCAACTTATTATATTGAAGCTCTTCTCTTAATAATTCTATCTCCGTAATATCTAAAGCTGATATCAATATACTTTCAATATTCCCATGTTCATCGTTTATAATATCATTATGAGCAACATATTTTCTTTTTTCACCACTGCAAGTAATAAAGGTTCCTTCTGTATAAAAAGCTCTGTTTTCATCTGCCTTAGAATAAAAAATTTCTGTAGATTTTTTTCTCTCTACCTCCACTATATAATTCTTAACCAAATTTTTTCCAAGAATATTTACTTCCTTATCACCTAAAACTTCATAACCTCTTTTATTAATAGTAGTAATTTCACCCTTTTCATTTAAAATCATGAATATCGCTTTACTCAAGTTAAGATATTTCTGTAATTTGTTTTTCTCTTCTTCTAATTTAATGGTTCTCTCTACCACTTTTGCTTCTAGTATTTCATTATACTCTTCTAATACTTCAAAAAGTTTTGCATTCTCAATTGAAATTGCAATTTGAGAAGAAAGCATTTCTAAAACTTTCAATCTATCTTCAGTAAATGCACCTGTCATTAAATTATTTTCAAGATAAATTATCCCCTGTAATTCTCCTCCTTTTATTAAAGGAGAGCATAAAACTGACTTAGGTTTTTTATTAGAAATATATGAATCATTTGCAAAAATCACCGAATTGTTAGCATCTTTTATAATAACTGTTTCCTTTGATCTAGCTACATAATTGATAATATTTTTAGGAATATTGCTGTAGACCTCTATATCCATACCATCCACAATAGTTATTTTATTTTCATTAGCTTCCCTTATTCCTTTAATAATAAACCGCTCTTCTTTTTTCATAATAATAACTACTTTTTGCGCACCTACATTCTCTGAAAGAATAAAAATCAACCTTTTTATAAGCTCATCTAAAACTATCTCCTGTGATATAACCTCACTAGCTTTCATAATTGTAATGAGATCAATTTGATGCAATGAAGTGGCAGCACTCTCCATCATGCTTAATTCTTTTTTCAGGCCTTTTTCTATATATTTACCATAGTTTTCTTTAAGATGGTTCAATTTAGCCACTGCTCCCCATTTTTGATATGCTTCATAAGCTTCTTCAAAATGAAGTTTTGCATATTTAGGCTTATTATTTTGTATCCAGAATTTTGCCGCTAACTCGTTTGCTAAAGCTTCCTCATTTATATAGTTGTTTTCTTTTGCTAAAGTAATAGACTTATTGTAATATTCTAAAGCCTTATATCTTTCCCCCTTAATTCTTAAAAGTTCTGCCTCTACAAGATAATATTTATGTAAAAAATTCATTGGAGCATGTTCCGATAGATTTCTCATAATAATTTGATTTTCTTCAACTCTTTGGAGAATATTCTTTTTTTCTTCCTTTGATGAATTTTGGTATACCTGAAGTCTTGCAAGAGAATCGAAAAATCTATAAATTGCAGTATCTATTGTACCACCTATTCCATCTAAATTCTCTTCTGCTTTTTCGGAAAACTTAACTGCTCTATCATATTCTTCAAAACAATAATTTAATATTAGTTTAGTTAAATAAATAAATGCCATCGATATCATATCACCAATCTTCTCAGACTTCGGAAGTAATTTTCTTTCATCACACATGATTCCTACAAGCTCCGTAGTCGTTTGTGATTTTCCTTGCATGTTCAAAACAAGCTGTCCGAAAACACGTACCCAATTCTCACACAGTCCTTGCTTAATTTTTTGCAATTTTTCCAGGCTCTCATAAATTTCATTTCCAATTTTTTCAAGAGGTTGTCCAGCATAAAATGCATTTTTTGTATACAGGTTAAGAGCATACCCTCCATATTCCAAACTTCCATTTTCTATGCCAGTTCGATAAGTTTCTTTAGCTAGATTCAATGATGATGAAATATGTTCTTTCCAATGTATTATACAATAATTATATATCTCAAAAACCATGGTCTTGGATCCATTTAAGTTTCTATTTTTTACAAGGCTCATACTAAGTTTCCCTAATTTATATCCTAACTCAATATTAACTCCTGAAGTACAAATAATCATACCGTAAGATACATAAACCCCAGCAGAAAAAGGTGTATTACCGTATTTTATTGATAACTCTACCATTTTACAAACAACTATAGGAGTAAGCAATGGTGCTGCTTTATAAGTAACTGATACACAGCCTAATAATATTTCCATAGCTGCAAGTTTTAATGGGTCTTTCATTTCTGGAAGGTTTTCTAAATCTTCTATCTTTATTCCTTCCATAGCATTACTAACACTTTCAAAAGCTTTATCAACATCTAATCTATCAGGTTCATGTGGTATATCTACTCCCATTAATTCTAAAGTTGATATACCCGTTTTCAATGCTTCCTGCAATTTCATTTGAGCTTGATAAGCTTCTATTTTTACTGTATAAATTTTAATCTTGTCTATTAACGATTTTGCATTTTTTAATACTTCTTCACAATAAAATTCCATCATCTCATAATCACTTATAAGATAAGCACCTTCTGATGCATTAGAATATAATTCTAATGCTAATTGATAATGATTTGACCATGGCTCTTCCCCTAATAATTCAATACCTGTTTTTAAATATAAAAATGAAAAATCAAATGAAGAAGATTTTTTTGCCATTTTACTTGCTTTTAAATTAAGTTCTGCCAATTTTATTTTTTCTTCCTGGTTATTAATAATATTTCTACCAGCATTATAATGTCCTACTATTTGAAATAAACCTTCTCCTTCTTCACGGTTATCCTGATTTTCCCACAGCAATCTTGCAAGACTTAAATGTGTTTCATCTTTTATACTATCAGGTATCATAGAATAAACTGCCTGTTGAATACGGTCATGAAGAAATCTATAGTTTAAAGCTTTTTTTGATAAACCATTGTCCTTTTCACTAACAAAAATCAATCCTTCGTTAATGGCTTGCTGCAAATCTTTTTGTATGGTTTCCTTAGGCTTTTTATTAATCATTGCTATGGTTGTTAAACTAAATGTATTACCTATGCACGCTCCCAGCTTAAGAATTTCTATAGATTTTGGTCTCAATATTTTAATTTTGCCCACTAGTAATTCTACTACATTCTCTGTTATATTTTGCTTTTTTATTTCTTCGATATTCCAACACCACTTCATCAGTTCATAATGGAACCATATATACTCCTTATTATATAAATATCCTAAGAATTGTCTTGTAAAAAATGGGTTACCTCCTGTTTTTTCGTATACAAAACAAGATAATTCCTTTAGATTCTCTTCATTTCCTATAGTTTCAATAAGTGTATCTTTCAAAATCATTCTAATATCCTTTTCATTAAGTGGATTTAAACTTATCTTATTAGTTATAATCCCCTTTTTATGTAGTACATTTATCATAGATTCTAAAGGTTTCTCCAAGATGGTTTTATTATCTCTATACGTACCAATAATTAATAAATTCTTAATAGCTTTATTCTCCATAAGCATTTGTATAAAATTTATACTTGCTGGATCTGCCCACTGCAGGTCATCAATAAACATTACGATAGGACAATCTTCACTAGAAATTACACTCATAAAATTTTGAAAAACAAGATTGAACCTGTTTTGTGCTTCTATAATTCCAAGTTCAGTAATGGGATTTTGTTCTCCGATAATTAGTTTTAAAGAGGGAATAATATCTGTAATTACTCTTCCATTATTACCAACTTCTTTTAATATTTTTTCACGTATAGTTTTAAGTTTATCTGCAGGTTCCTTTAGTAAATCTTTTATTAGATATTTTAGAGCTGAAATTATAGCACTATAGGGAGTATTATTTTTAAATTGCTGGAATTTACCTCCTATAAAGTATGCATTTTCTTTAACCACACTATTATTTATTTCCTTTACCAAAGAAGACTTTCCTATTCCTGGATAACCTTTAATTAATACTAATTCTTTATTACCCTTTTTAACCTTTTTGAAAATCCTCAATAACTCATTAATCTCTTTATTTCTACCATATAGCTTGTCTGGTATTTCAAATATATTAGACATATCCTCATTTGCTATTTGAAAAAATTCTATATTTCCTTTTTCATCAAAACTTTTTTTACATGTATTCAAATCTTTCTTTAAACTTTTCAAACTCTGGTATCTGTCCTCTGGCATTTTTGATATGAGTTTCATTATTATATCAGAAACTACTTTTGGAATTTCAGTGTTTATTCTATCAGGGTCAATAGCCTCTATTGCTAGATGTGAATAGACAAGCTCCGTATTGTCCATATTTTTAAAAGGAGTTTCCCCTATCAATAGTTCGTAAAAACAAATTCCTAAAGAATAATAATCAGCCCTATAATCTACTTTTTTATATATCCTTCCAGTCTGCTCTGGTGCTATGTAAGCTAAACCACTTCTTTTTAAAGGAATAGTTTCATAAATATCAGCAATCCTTATTTTCCCTTTTAGGTTAATGAAAATATTCTCAGGATTAAGATCTAAATGAATTATTTTTTTCTTATGAATTTCATCTAAAGCTTCAACAATTTTAATAGAAATATCTAGGAATTCTTTCACCCCTACAACTTTATTTTGGATAAGAGTTTTTAATATATGTTCTTCTTTATTCATAATTTATCGCCCCACATTATATAAATAAAAATTACGTAAACTTAATTCTAGCTTTTCATCTCAATTCTATCATGTTATCACAATATTTTTTGTCGATTTTTGGTAAGAGAAAACAAAAAAAGCGGCAAAGCCGCTTCTACCCCATTTTATTCAAATTTTTATGGAAGATAAAATCCATTCTCAATGATGCTGATTCAACTCTATTTCTTCCATTTTCTTTAGCTTTGTACAATGCTTTATCCGCTCTGCTAATAATAGTCTCTTTGATGTCATCCTTGCTTAGTTCTGCAATACCAATGCTTATGGTAACTTCAGAATCTTGCAGAAATTCACTAACAGCTATAAGTTTGTTTAGTTTCTTTGCCATTTTATATGCATCTCTTAATTCTATTCCTGGAGCTATAATCACAAATTCTTCTCCACCCCATCTTCCCATACAATCTATACGGCGTATATTATCCTTTAACAATTGAGCCACTTTTATTAATACCTTATCTCCTTGAGTATGGCCATAAGTATCATTTATTTTCTTGAAATAATCAACATCAATAAACAGCACACACATCCCTGATACATATCTACGAGCCCTAATTATTTCAGCATCTAATATTTTCTCAATTGTCATTCTATTATAAATGCCAGTTAAGCTATCAATGGTTGCTAATTCTTTTAGTTCTTCCAAGCACTCATCTTTATTCTTTAATATTCTTGACCATTGAATTGTAATCACTATCATCATTAATGAATACAAAATTATTACCATTGTAATCAAATTTGGTATTATACCCGTCACTGATGAAAGGATAAATGCTATTGTTAGGATAGTAAAGTTCATATACCAGAAGTTTAAGCCTCTCATCTTATTTCCTCCATTTTATTTTATTAATTAAAAACAAACAACTTTAACTATAAATTTAAACATATCCATAACTCATTGATGCCTAAATTATGGATATATTTAAATTAAGTTTAAGTAATGTTCATCTATTAGTACGTACAAAGTTAAATTTTTAAGGGGGTATTTTTCTCAGTAAATAAAAAGCTGCCATACTCGGCAGCTTTTATTGTAGAAACATTTGAAATTTATTCATTGATATGTTTTAACAAGTAACATATTTTATTATTAATTTAACATTATTCTCCAAAGCTCTAATGTGAGTTCTTTCATAGTGATGAGTTGCATCAACACCAAGTCCAATACATGCAAAGTTAGCATCAAATCCCTGCATAGCTGAAAGACTTGCATCAGAACCATATCTATAGTGAACATCTACTGCATAATCAATATCATTTTTCTCACAAATTTCAACAAGCTTTCTTCTTAATTCAAAATCATAAGGAGTACGGCTATCTTTTGCACAAATTGTAACTTTAGTTTCATCTGATTCTTGGTGATCTGCAACTGTTCCGATATCAAGAGCAACATGTTCTTGAACTTTTTCAGGAATCACTGATATTCCATGACCTAATTCTTCATAATTACTTATATAAAGATGTGTAGTATATTTAGGTTTTATATTATTATCCTTAAGATATTTAACTAGTCCAAAAAGAACCGCTACACAAGCTTTATCATCAAGATATCTTGATTTTATAAAACCATTCTCCGTTATTACTGTTCTTGGTTCAAAATATATAAAATCCCCAACTTTGATACCAAGCTTTAATGTATCTTCCTTTGTTTTTGTAAATTCATCAATTCTAACTTCCATATTATCATCATGTCTAAGTGTTTCTCTAACTTCATCTGAGTAGACATGTATAGATGCTTTGTCTGGTAAAACTGTTCCAGTAAATTCTTTACCATTCATTGTTTTTATAGTAACATTTTCACCTTCTACTGATGACCATGCAAATCCACCGATTTGAACTATCTTAAGTCTTCCATTAGGTTTTATTTCTCTTACTACAGCTCCTAATGTATCTATATGAGCAGAAATCATTTTTTGATTTTCGTTATCTTCTCCTTCAATAGTTGCAAACAGTGCTTTCTTATTAGTTTTTGTGGTAGCTAATCCAAACTTTTCAAATTCTTCCTCAATAACTTTCATAGCCACATCAGTATCTCCACCTGGGCTTGGTATTCCTAATATTTTTACCATGAAATCTTTTATATATTGCATATCAATATTCATAATATGTGCTCCTTTATAGTTTATTTAATTAAGTCATTACACAAGATTTTTAGCAAAATGGCAGGCTACATGTCTTCCCGGTTCAATCTCTCTTAATTCTGGTGTTTGCTGTCTGCAAATATCTTTACTATATCTACATCTTCCATGAAATTTACATCCAGCAGGTGGATTAATTGGACTTGGTACATCGCCTTCCAATATGATTCTCTCTCTTTTTATATTAACTTTTGCAATAGGAATAGCCGAAAGTAATGCTTGTGTATAAGGATGAAGCGGATCTTTAAATATTGATTTATAATCCGAAAGCTCAACAATATTCCCAAGATACATAACAGCAATTCTATCACTTACATGCTTTACAACACTTAAATCGTGTGCAATAAATAAATATGTAAGCCCTAATTCTTTTTGAAGATTTTTCATAAGATTTAAAATTTGAGCCTGAATACAAACATCTAATGCTGAAACCGGTTCATCTTGAACAATAAATTCAGGATTTAAAGCAAGAGCCCTTGCGATTCCAATTCTTTGACGTCTTCCTCCATCAAGTTCATGTGGGTACGCGTCTCTAAGTCTTTCAGCTAATCCAACTATATTCATAAGTTCCCTTATTCTTATATCACTGTCGGCTCTTCTTTTAAATACTTTATTTACATAAAGTGGTTCTCCAATAAGTTCTGAAACTGTAAGTCTAGGATTCAAACATGAATATGGATCCTGAAAAACTATTTGAGCATGTTTTCTAAATTCTTTCATCTTTGACTTATTATATTTAAGTATATTTTCTCCATTAAATAAAACTTCTCCACTTGTAGCTTCTAGCAGTTTTATTAACACTCTTCCTGTAGTAGATTTACCACATCCAGATTCTCCAACAAGCCCCAAAGTCTCTCCTTTATTTATAAAAAAACTCACATCATCTACAGCATGCAACATGCCTTTTGGTGTTTTGAAATATTTCTTAAGATGATTAATTTCTATTAATTTTTCTCCTAATTTAGCCATTTATCTTCCTCCCTATTTATCTATTTTATTTTTTCTCATGCAAGAAGCAAGCTGTAAAATGTCCAGGTTCAATCTCCATCATTTCTGGTTTCATTTTAGAACACTTCTCCATTACCTTAGAACATCTAGGGTGAAAAGGACATCCCGTTGGGAGGTTAGTAGGATCTGGTGTCAATCCATTTATTACGTTTAATTGACTTTGTTCTGAATCTAAATCAGGAATAGAATCAAATAAACCTATTGTATATGGATGTAATGGATTTAAATATAAAGATTCTTTATCAGCATATTCAACTATATTACCTGCATACATAATTGCTACTTTATCACAGATTTCTGCAACTACTCCCAAATCATGAGTAATCATAATCATTGAAGTATCATATTTACTTTTTAAATCTTTCATAAGTTCCAATACTTGTGCTTGTATTGTTACGTCAAGGGCTGTGGTAGGTTCATCTGCAATAAGTAAAATAGGATTACATGCAAGGGCAATAGCTATAACAACCCTCTGTTTCATGCCTCCACTGAACTGGTGAGGATAATCCGCTGCTCTTTCTTTTCTAATTCCAACTACTTCAAGCATATCTTCTGCTTTTTTTAATGCCTGAGCTTTACTTATATTTTCATGGAGTTCAATCATTTCTGCGATTTGTTTCCCCACTGTCATTACAGGATTTAGCGATGTCATAGGATCTTGAAAGATCATAGCAATTTTCTCCCCAAGTATCCCTCTCATTTCATCAGGAGATTTCTTTAATAAATCTTCTCCTTCAAATAAAATTTGACCACTAATAATTTCGCCAGGAGGTGTTGGTAATAGCTGCATAATTCCAAGTGCTGTAGTTGTTTTACCTGCACCAGTTTCACCAACAAATCCAAGTGTTTCTTTTTTGCCTAAACTTAAATTCAAATTTTCAACAGCACGAACTATTCCGTTATCTGTTTTATAATGAATAGTTAAATTCTTTATATCTAATAATTTTTCATTATTATTCATAGTATCCCTCTCCTAATTTTCACAAACTAATTCTTTAACTTTGGATCTAGTGCATCCCTTAATCCATCACCAAGGAAATTCAAAGCTAAAATAGTTATCATAATAGCAAGCCCTGGGAATAATGTCATATAAGAATAATCTCTAATATATCCTCTTCCTCCAGAAAGCATTGCACCCCATTCAGGCATCGGTGGTGATATTCCAAGCCCTATAAAACTTAATCCTGCTGCAGTTAATATAGCAAAAGCAACACCTAAAGTAGCTTGTACAATTACAGGTGCTAAACAGTTAGGAAGAATATGTTTGCAAATAGTTCTTATATCACTAGAACCAACAGCTCTAGCCGCCTCGATAAACTCTTGTTCTCTAATAGAAAGCACAGATGCACGAACAATTCTCGCATACTGTGGAATAGAAGATATACCAACCGCTATCATAAGATTAAAAAGCCCCGGTCCTAATGATGCCGCAATTGATATTGCAAGAAGTATCTGGGGTATAGAAAGTAAAATATCCATAACACGCATAATAATATTATCTGTTTTCCCTCCATAATATCCTGCAATTGCTCCTAGTAACCCTCCAATGATTACCGAAATACTAACAGCTATAAATCCTACTTCAAGAGAAATTCTTGAACCATAAACTATACGACTAAAAATATCTCTTCCAAACTCATCTGTACCAAATAAATGTTTAGCAGATGGTCCTTGAAAAGCATTAAGAAGATCCTGCTCAGCATAGCCATATGGAGCAATTACTCCTGCAAATAGAGCAGTTAAAATTAATATGCAAATAATTACTAAACCAACCATTGCCATCTTACTTTTGCTTAATCTTTTCATTGTTTCTACAAAATTGCTTTTCTTTTTCTTTGTTATTTTGACTTTTTTATTTACTACTTCATTTTTTTTACTCATAAGATATACCTCCTCCCCAATTTTCGTTATTTATATTGAGCTTTTATTCTTGGGTCAACATATGCATATAATAAATCAACTAATAGATTTACTACACTAAATGCTATCGCTATGTACAATACGCCCCCTTGAACAATAGGGTAATCTCTCATTTTTATAGATTCAACCATAAGTCTACCAACTCCTGGTATTGAGAAAATGGCTTCTGTAAGTACAGCTCCTCCAAGCAAAATACCAAATTGAAGTCCTGCTATTGTAATTATAGGTATTAACGCATTCCCTAGAGCATGTCTTAATATAATCTTGCTTTCTTTTTGACCTTTTGCTTTTACTGTTCTTATATAATCTTGACGTATAACTTCTAGCATACTAGAACGAGTCATACGAGTAATAATAGCTATAGATTGTGCCCCTAGTGTTATTGCTGGTAAAATCATATGTTTAATACTGTAAAATCCTGATGAAGGTAACCAATGAAGTTTCACTGAAAATAAAAGTATTAATAATAATCCTAACCAAAATACCGGCATAGATATTCCTACTAGTGCGAATACCATTACCGTGGAATCAAATAAAGAATATTGCCGTATAGCGGATATAATTCCAAAAGGAATACCTATAAGAACAGCTATAAACATTGATAATGACGCCAATTTTAATGTTGCTGGAAAAACATTCATTATTTCCTCAGATACAGGAGTCTTTGTTATATATGAACGTCCAATATCTTGTTTTACAACTGCTTTATATACATAATTACCAAACTGAACCAAAAACGGATCGTTCAATCCCATTTCTTCCCTTAAATCATCAACAGCCTCTTGGGGTGCCTGTTCTCCAAGAACCATTCTTGCAGGATCTCCAGGTGTTAGATGTAACAATGTAAAAACAATAAAAGTAACACCAATTAACACAGGAATTAACGATAAAATTCTTTTTAAAATATACTTTATCATTTATTTTCCTCCTTTCATTCTTAAAAAAACATTAGATAAGAGCATAATGTATATATGCTCTTGTCTAATAATTTACTGTTATTTATTCTTCTTCAAAAGTAACATTGTAAAGAACATGATATCCAAATGGACTTGGCTTAAATCCTTTTATACCTTTTCTAAGACCTACAACTTGTTCTCCATTATTTAAGAATACCCATGGTGCTTTTTCTCTTATAATTCCCTGAACTTCATTGTATACCTCTTGTCTCTCAGGTGAATCTTCAAGAAGTCTACCCTTCTCAATTAACTCATCTACTTTATCGTCACCAAAGAATGTGAAGTTATTATTACCTTTCATTGAAGAGTGGAATGGACCATATAAAGCCATATCAGGATCCGGTGTTTGGCATGACCATCCAACTATAAACATATCTTGTTTCTTTTCTTTAAGCCCTTGAAGATAAGCACCCCACTCAAGAACTTGTATTTCAACTTCAACACCAACTGCTTTCAACTGTTCTTGAATTATTGTTGCCATATCCATTCTTTCTTTTTTATCATTTGTCCATATAACTGTCTTAAATCCATCAGCATATCCTGCTTCTGCTAATAACTTTTTAGCTTTTTCTACATCATATTCCGGTTGTCCTAAATCAGCATTAGAATATTTTACATTTGGTGCAACTGGACCTATTGCAACACCACCAACACCTCTAAATACTGATTTAACTATAGCATCTGTATTAATAGCAGTATTTATAGCTTGACGAACTTTTTCATTATCAAATGGAGCTTTTTCACAGTTAAATCCTAAATAAGTTGTAGAGTTATCCAAAACTCTCATAAGTTTTAAGTCAGGATTATCTTCAACTCTTGATACATCATTTGTAGTAATAGAATAAGCAATATCTACTCCACCACTTTCAAGCTCAATTGTTCTATTTGTTGCTTCTGGAATTGCTCTTATAACAAGATTTTGATATGCAGGTTTATCACCATGATAATCTTCAAATCTTTCTAAAACAACCTTATCCCCTTTTGTCCAACTAGCGAATTTAAATGGACCTGTGCCTACTGGATTCATTCCATAGTCATCACCAGCTTCTTTAACAGCTTTTTCATTTAATATACATCCTCCACCAACATGAATCAAAGATGGTAAAAATGCTGAAGATGGTGTTTTAGTTTTAAGTGAAATTGTATAGTCATCTTCTACTGTTATGCTATCAGGATCAATATCTCCAACTATATGTTTAATAGCTCCTGAATTAGGTGAAATTGCTCTTTCCAAAGTGAATTTTACATCACTTGCTTTTAATTCCTCTCCATTATGGAATTTTACTCCTTTTTTCAAATAAAACTTATAAGTTACATCATCAACCTTCTCAAATTTTTCTGCTAATTGAGGTACAACCTCATTTTTATCATTTAGTGTAACCAAATTTTCATAAATTTGATTCATAACATTTGAAGAAGCTACATCATTTGTTGCATGTGGGTCTAATGATTTTGCATCATAAGCTGCTGCAACTGTTAATGTGTCTTTCACTTCTCCTGATGTTTTTGCTGCATCCCCACTCTTTTCACTACTTCCACATCCTGATAATAAAGCTGTACATAATGTAACTGATAGCATTAATGTACATAATTTTGCTAATTTTCTCTTTGCCATTTTAATAAATCCCCCTTTTATTATTATGGATATTTTAATTCAAAACATCCATAACCTCTACTAAAATTGCTTCTTAAAAAAATTTATAACAGTTTACGGACGTATTTCAGTTATGTCCGTAAGTTGTTATATTCTACATTTATTCTGAAAATCCTTTATTTTTTTATTATTTTTTCAAAAATTTTAATCTTTATAAATATAATAGACTTTCAATATAAAATTGAATAAAATAAAGAACCACCGCAATCAAAATTTAATTTTCTTAATTGCAATCGTTCTTTATCCTTATTTAGAATTTTACAAGAAAATTTCAAATATTCTCCTTGGTCTCCCTGTTCCGGCTCTACTTTCTTTGGCAATTACCTTTCCATAACCAGCCTCTAGTATTTGGCTTAGTATTCTTCTTGAACTTCTCAAACTAATTCCAAGATAATCTGACAATTCTTTTGCATCAATTACATTTTTACCCGTACTATCAATAATAGCTTTGATTTTAGAAACATATGCAGCGCTTATGTCTATTTTTTCTGCAATATCTTGAATTTTTTTATCTGTAACAATTAAATCATATGCTAAATTCATTTCAGTGCTTTTTCCTATAGGTCCTGAAATTAAACCTTGTTCTTCAACTATATAGCAGCAGCTATATTTTTCTTTTGCAGCATAATCAAGTGCAATTCTTGCATTAGCTTCAGCTTTATAAACAGTATTACCATAGCCTATTCCAGAAGAAAAAGATATTCCAATTTTTTTAGTTAGCTCAGCAATTTTCAGACATTTCGCCTCTATAAAATTTGCGTTTAAAGCACCTCTAGTAGAAAATATTAGATATTCATTTACTCCAAACGCAAAAAATAATCCATAATTATCCTGTGTATATTCAATAAGAAAATTTTCAAATTGGTTTTTTATTTTCAAAAATTCATACCCACATGTCATTTCCCTACTTTTGTTTTCTATTCTAATAATTTGGAGTGCAATTTGAGTACTCTTTATTCTTTCTACATCCCCCAAATATATTGCTTTATTAATATATTCCCTAATCAATTGAACAGTAGGATAAAGCCTAAAAGCAGGTACTCCAAGTTCTCTTAATTTTTTTGCCGCGCCAGCAATACCTGTAACAGCAGCATTTATTTTATTATTTTTCCATAAATTATGATGAAATGAAACTAATTCTTCATAATCAACAACAGGTTTGTACTTTTTTACATAAATATTTTCTTTATCAATATTTAATGCATTAAGAACTTCTTCAACTGATTTCTGGCTAATAGCATCTATACTTACTTTTTTATAATCTAATCCTTCATCTCTGATTTTCCACAAAACTTCATAAATACTTGTTTCTACTCTAGGTATATAAACTGCTGGTTTAATGAGTGCATTTTTATTTTTTGCATAATAATATGGATCTGAACCTGAAAAAAGAAATACATCAATATTATTCTCATATGTTTCTAAAATATCAATAACCTCTCTTTTATTTGCATATGTAAAATAATAAGGAATAATTGTATCCTCAAACTCAGAAACTACATTTTTAATTATCTCAAGTGTATCCTTTTCACCGACAATCCCTAACTTGATTTTCATAATTATTCTCCTTTTATACTAGGTTTAAGCAACAAAAAGTATTTTAGTTATATATTTTTTCTCGTTATGATTATAACATATAAGCAAAATTACTTATTAATTTTCCCATCTTAATATATTCTTTCCTAATGTTTATTCATCAAATAGGGACAGGGCTCAACTTTACAAAAAGTTGAGCCCTGTCCCCAATTCTATTTTATTTCTACATTTTTTAGTTCTTTAATTCCATTAGCACTATGAATAACTAAATCAAATTTTCCTAACTTATAGCCACCTTTAATAAGCTTTACTTCTAGTTCTTCCCCTTTAACTTCCACATTTATCACAGAATATTCTCCATTTTCATATCTAAAGGATTTTCCATCATCAAAATAAAAATCTTTTGAGTTATCCTCTCCTAAGTATACATGGATTTCATAATTTTCTTCTTTTTCTCCGATATAGTTCATAGGTTTATCCTTTAGAATAATAGCTCCCTCTTTAGCAAATACCGGTATCTTATCAATTGCTGCGTCTTTTATAATGTGTTTTCTACCTTCATAAACTTCATCTGTAAAATAGTCATACCATTTCCCTTCAGGCAAATATACCATTCGCTTATAAGTTCTAGGTCTTAAAATTGGTGCTACTAATATTTCTTCACCAAATAAAAATTCATCGTTTATATCAAATGTATTCTCATCCTGTTGATAATGATAGAATAATGGTCTCATAATAGGTGCACCTGTTAAGCTACTTTCTCTAAATAAATTATAAAGATGGTTTACAAGAGAATATCTCATCTTGATATATTTACTAACTATATTCTCAACATCTTCTCCAAATGCCCATGGCTCTTGATACAATGAATTTACACAGCTATGATTTCTAAAGAGAGGATAGAATACCCCTAATTGTGTCCAACGAGTTAAAAGTTCTCCATTGCTATCACCAATAAATCCTCCTACATCTGAACCTACATAAGTATATCCGCTTAATCCTAAATTCATTAACATAGGTATACTTGATTCCATATGTTCCCACAAAGAAGTGTTATCCCCAGTCCATAGTGCTGAATATCTCTGTGTTCCAGCTGATGCTGATCGAGTCAAAACAAATGGTCTAGTTCCTTGAATATTCTTTAATCCATTATAGGTTGCCTTTCCTTGATAGTGTCCATATAAGTTATGAGTTTCTTTTTGCAAATACTTATTGCCGCTATCATCTATTTGATATGTTGATTCTGGTATTGTCTTTGTATCCGTAGACATATCAGCAATTTCATTCATATCATTCCATATACCGCTAACTCCATCATCTATTAATCCTTTATGGATCTCTCCCCACCAATTTCTAACAGACTTCCTTAGAAAATCAGGGAATGCACTGTCTCCAGGCCAAACTTTACCTACATATACTTCTCCGTTTTCATCTTTTATCAGATAATCATTTTCAAGTGCTTGCTCATAAACATGGTATCCTTCTTCTACTTTTACTCCAGGATCTACTATTACCACTAATTTAAATCCCATCTTCTTGAGTTCAGCATTCATTTCTTTAAACTCATTAAATCTTTCAGAATTTATAGTAAACACCTTGTAGTCTTCCATATAATCTATATCCAAATAAATTACATCACATGGTATATCTTTTTCTCTAAAAGATTTAGCTAAATCTATTACTTCTTTTTTATTCATATATGACCATCTACACTGCTGGAAACCCAAAAAGTCTTTTCTAGGAAGTTTTACTTTACCTGTTAAGTTTCCGTATTCTTCTACAACTTCAGAGATGTTATCACCATGAATATAATAATAATCTAACTCTCCACCATCAGTTCTAAAATTGATTCCCTTTTGATACATTCCAAAATCAAAATAGTTTCTATAAGATGTATCATAAAAGATTCCATAGGCTTTCTTTTCATCCATTCCAATATAAAATGGAATAGAGGTATGGTATTGCTTTTGTACTGGAGTATGAACTGGAGAAACTCCTAAAACATCTGTATTCCAATTCTCTGTCTGTATTCCTAAAAGATTGATAAATCCATATTTTTCACCTAAACCATAAAATCCTTTTTCCCAGCTATGTTTCTTTTCAATTTCTACAGAATAAACTTTACCTTGTTCTCTATTGATAATTTCATATTCATGTTCTTGAAAAACACTGTCTTGTGGTTTAGAATCAAACTGGATAAATTCATCCTCTAAGATAACATTACCTTTCAAGTCTATTATTTTTACTCTTAAATCTTCTAGTACTTCTATAGAGAATTTCGGCAATTTAATTTTATTATCTTCTTTTTTAAATTTTACTTCTATTGGATCTAAAGTCACTGCATCTGTTATATTTTTCTTTTCATTTCTACTGTAATCAAACCTGACAATATTTTCATTAAACACAGTTATTTCTAATTTTCTGTCATTATATTTAAAGTTCAATTTACCTTTATTATTTTTAGTCATGAGTTATCCCTTTCTATTGTAAAAATATATCTATCACCTATTTTTTTCTTACTATTAAGTTCTTCTCCATTAATTCTAAGTACATTGGTAGAACATAATAAATTAAAGTCTTCTTTGAAATTTGTTTCAATATTTATTTCTCCATCTTTGCTTTTAAATCTAAAATTATTTCCTAAATCATCTTGGAAAATATAATCTATATTATCACCTACTATTATGAATGATAAATTATTGTAATTTGTAATATCATTACTTATATACTCACCTAATCCAAATTCTTTGTTCAAATTTACGGATACTACTGAATTGTCTTTTATATAAACAGGAATATCTTTTAACCCAGCTATAACTTCAATATTTTTTCCACCATAAAAGACTTCATTTGAAAAGAAGTTATACCATTTTCCTTCTGGGAAGTATATTTCTCTTCTAGTATCCCCTTCTTTAATTATTGGAGCAACAAGTAGTGACTCTCCAAACATATATTGTGTATCCAATAAATGTGTTTTATCATCTTCATAGTAATCTATAATCATAGCTCTCATCAAAGGTACTCCTGTTTCGCTACACTTCATTGCTTCGTTATAGATATATGGAATCAAATTCATTCTCAAATTAGCATAATATCTATAATAGTCAAGTGCTCTTATATCACCTGTTCGCTCTGCAATATTCCAAGGAGTTCTGTCTTGATTAAATTCAGCTTTACTCTCTGCATGATACTGCATTATAGGACAAAACGTTGCCATTTCAGTAGCTCTAATAAATAGCTCTGCCGTTGGAATATCGCCACTAAACCCTGCTAAATCCCATCCCCAGAAAGGTATTCCTGAAATCCCTGAAGAAAGTCCTGCATATAAACTTCTCTCAAATGCTTCGAAATTGGAACGTTCATCACCCGCCCAATGGGCAGGGAAATTTTGAGCTCCAGTAAATCCAGCTCTACTAAATGTTATACCACCTTCTGGATTAGCTTCATTAATAAAATTATAATAAGCAGAAATATAATCATTTGGATAATCATTTCTTAATTGTTCACCTGTTCTACCATCCCATGCCTTTAATCCTTGCCCAAATAAAAACTCTCCTCCGTCTGTCTTAAATCCATCTACTTTTATATCATCCACTAGATATCTTCTTTTATTAAACCACCAATTTACTCCTTCTTCATTTGAAAAGTCTAATAACAGACTATCTTTAAACCATCCTTCTGGCATCCTATAAGGTGTGTCATCAGGATTTTTAATGACAAAATCATTTTGAATAGCATATGATTCATCTAACTCTTTTTGAATATGATTGATACTTCCCATTTGTTTTAAAATAGGTATTTGCCATAATATACATTTCAATCCCTCATTGTGTAATCTTTCTACCATTTCTTTTGGATTTGGCCATCTGCCCCATTCAGGGAACTCATAGTCATCATAACTATAAGCCTCTTCACTTGGCTTTTCTTTATATTTGGCATCATTAAAAGCATAATAAGTAACTTCATCACTCCAAGCTTCAATGACTAAAACAGTAGATGGTATATTATGTTTTAATGTTAAATCCAATTGTTTTAAAACTTCCTTTTGACTATCCCAATTGTTACTTGACATCCAAGGACCAAATGCCCATTTTGGTAGTAATTTAGGCTTACCAGTTATATCTGTATATTTTTCAATAACCTCTCCTATTTCACCTGCCATCACATGGATTTTAAGTGACTGTACCTCTCCCATAATAGAAACATCCTCATTTGTTTCTCCCATGTCAAACTTCACATAATTGCTAGTTTCAACAAACAAACCATAATTATTTGAAGAAATATAAAATGGTATAGGTATATAAGTTTTAAGACCTTGCTCTTTGTATTGGTTATATACATATACATCTGGGGAATTTCCCTTTTGATTTAGATTATTATACCTCTCTCCAAAACCATAGAACTTTTCTTCATCATAACTTTGCATATTGATATTAATAAATTTGGTAGTATTATTTCTATCAATCCATTTACTAAAAGTTTTAAATCTTATAATTTCACTATTTTTTTTATATATAAAATTAACATCCTCTTTTGAAATTTTTAGTTCACTTTCATTCCATTTAAATAAATAACACTCGTTATCTTCTATTAAATTTACTAAACTTTCATCTCTCTTAGACTCAGCTTTAGTTTCATTAATATCTATTACAAAATCTCCATTTTCCTTGAATTCAATATAAAGTTCACCAAAATCGTTATTATATTCATTAATGCAAATAACTTCTGCAACTGTACCCTGTAGTATTACTTCATTTATCTTACTTACTTTTACTTCTTTTAATACATCAAATGAAAAATTTTGAGATTTTATTAATTCATTCTCCTCAGTGTTGAAAAAGAATTTATATTCAACATTATCCCACTCATTGTATGAACCTATATCCCAACAAAAGTGTTTCTGTGGACTTTCCACATATGTTCCTTTATATGAGCCTTTGTCCTCACCATTTACTTTAACATCCACAAATACTTCCATTTCCTCATTTATTGGCCATGTTACTGCTTTTAAAATAACCTCTTCTGATGCCTTAACCTTTTTAGGAAATCTTTCATCATACCCAGGTTCATAAATATTGTTATTTCCATAAGGTCTATGAATAATCATGTTCTCTTGTAGTTGTGATTTATCTTCTAATTTTTTATAAATTATATTGAAAAGTAGAGTATCTTTATTCTCTTTAATTCCTATACCTTTAACTTTTTTCAATAATTCTTTTGCTAAATGATAACTTCCTTGTTCTGTATAATAGTAAGCTAGTAATAGTAAGCTAAAATTATCTCTTGTATCTTTAGATTTATCAGACAATACTTTTATAGATTCTACTAAAACCAAATCTTCTGGTTCAAATAACCCAAATGGTAAACATGCTAGAATAATATCAAAACTTATCTCTTTCTGAATATTCCCATTGGATAAAGATACACCATCCAGAACATTGTCAAATGTATATTTTCTGATTTCTTTGATATTTAGACTAATATCATCTCTTTTTAGATAATTATTTATACTTCTTAATCCACCATAGATAGCTCCTAAAGATGATGTATTTACCTGTACTAAACTAGAATCTAAAACATTTTCCTCATTTTTAGCAAATTTAAAATCATATATATTAATGAGTTCTTCTATTTCTTTTTCTCTAGATTTTAATATGGTAGCATCTCCAAATTTTCTGATGTACTCCCCTAATAAAAACAATAAACTTCCTATTTCAAAATTTGAATATTGGCAGTCTAAAACTTCATCCAAAACTAAGTTTAACTGTTCTTCCAATTTGCATTTTTCTTTATCCATTTTTAGATAAATCATATAGAACAGATTTTCTAAAATACCCTTATTCCCTCTATATTTCATTCCTATTTCTCCTTTACTTAAATTAACTCATTGCGAAATGTATATTTTTCAAGTTACAAATGATAAGTGACAAGTGACAAGTTTTTGATACCTTTTACGTAGTAAAAGTATATTATCCAATCTGCTATGCAGATAAAAACTTTGTTAAAAGATTTTCTGCAAGAAAATCATCCTTAACTTGTCACTTGCCACTTGTAACTTGTCACTAATTATTTAATTAATTCTTCAATAGCAGCTTTAGCAGCATCTAGTGCTTCTTGTGGAGTTTTTTCTCCAATTTTAGCTTTATCTAACTCTTTCCCAACTGCATCAGTAAGTTCATTCCAGTTTTCTATTACTGGTGGTACTACTAAAGTATCTAAAGCTTCAAATACAACTTTTCTGCTTTTGGGAGAATCTTTTTCTAAATAACCTTGTAAAATAGCCTCATCTTCTATAGCAGGTAATTCCCAACTAGAATCAATCCTGATTTTTGCAGCATCGCTATTAGAAGTAAAGTACTTCATCCATTTCCATGCTGCTTCTGGATTTTCAGTTTTCTTATTAATAGCTACTCCATTAGAGAAGAAATGGTGAGCTTTTTGTGTATTTCCTGGTTCTAAAGCAATATCCCAGTCAAAATCAACATCTTTAAATGAATCAAACATCCAAATACCAGTTCTTAACATAGCTATTTTACCACTCTTAAATAAATCTCCATCAGATTGCCCGCTCATGTCTGCATCACTAGGATTCACACCATATTTATTACTCTTATCAATCATCCATTGTAAAGTTTCAACGTTACTTTTAGAATTAATGACTACTTCTGTTTTATCATCATTAAATATTTTTCCGCCATTTTGTTCTATAGTTTTATAAAACTCCCAGAATTGAATTGGTGCATAAGTACCCCAAATACCTTTTTCTTTATTTGTTAACTTTTGAGCAGCTTCTAATTCTTTGTTCCAATCCCATGTAGCATCTGGATATGATATTCCCCCTTCGTCAAATAAATTTTTATTGTAGAATAAAACAACATTAGAAAAACTCTCAACTAAACCAAATTGTTTGCCATCTAATTTAAATGCATCTAATGCTTTTTGGTTATAAATGTTTACATCAAAATTGTCATTATTAATATAGTCTGATAAATCTAGCAGTACCCCTTTTGAAGCATAAGTAACGAAAGTTTCATAGTTTAATTCGAATGTATCAGGTGCTGTTCCTGAAGCAATCAATGTTTGTAATTTTGTGAAATAATCATCCCAAGATAATATTGTATAGTCGACATTAATATTAGGATTTTCTTTTTCAAATCCAGCAATTATTTTTTCTAGATCTTCAATATGATCTGGTCCCGCTGAGAAAGTGTAATACTTAACTGTAACTTTTTCATCTGATGTTTTTTCCGTATCTACAGCACCCTTCTTTTGACACCCAACAAAAATTGATAGAGCTAATACTAAAACCATTAAAATACTCAAACTTTTTTTAAACATAATTTACCCCCTATTTTTTTATTATCCCAGTTTTTAATGAATGTTGTCCTTTACATTCATTCAAAACTTCCTTTGGTTATCCAAAGATATGTTTTGAATTGTTGATTTCATTATAATGAGAAACTAGAATTCTTATTTAGTAAAACTACTGAAGCGTTAAGAAATTTTCTTGTTTGAGCTTGCGAGTTAGAAAATTTTAGCTTCATTAGTTTTACTAAATTTAGAATTGTATTCGAAATTATACGAAATCAACAATTCTTAAAACATTTCCTTTTTATTTTATGCCTGTATGCGAAAGTCCTTTAATGATATGTTTTTGTGCAATTAAATACACTATTAACATCGGTAAAATATTTATTAGTGTTCCTGCCATTAAAACATTCCAGTCTGTTTCCCATCTACCTTGTAGGCTAGCTAACCCTAATGGTAATGTCATTTTCGAAATATCACTTGTTATAATTAATGGCCATAAGAAATTATTCCATGAATCCATGAATGAAAGAATTGCCAAAGTAGCGAGACTTGGCTTAGTTAATGGTAGTATTATCTTCCAAAACACTCTGAAATGACCTGCTCCATCAATAAATGCTGCTTCTTCTAAACTTTTAGGAATCCCTAAAAATGCTTGCCTCATTAAAAAAGTTCCAAAAGCAGTAAATATTTTAGGAAAGATCAAAGCTTTATAGCTATTTGCCCATCCAAGATATTTCATTAATATAAATAAAGGTGTTAAAGTAACTTGAGATGGTACCATCAATGTTCCTAAATAAATTAGAAACAAAACTTCTCTTCCTCTGAACTCAATTCTTGCAAAAGCATATGCTGCCATTGATGATATTAGTAACTGACCTAATGTAGTAGTTATAGCTACAAAAGAACTATTAAAGAAAAATTTAAATACTGGAAAAGCTTCTTTAACTGCTTTAAAATTCTCAAAAGTTATCTCTTTAGGTATAAATTGAGGTGGAAATACAAAAACAACATCTGAATTTTTAAAAGCCGTGGAGAGCATCCATAGAAATGGTAATAACATTATTCCTGCTCCCAAAATCAGAACTACATATCTCAAAAATGAACTTACATTTAAGTTTTGTCTATTTTCCATACTATTCACCCCACTTCTTTTGGACTTTATTTTGTATAATTGTTACTATAAATATAACTCCAAATAAAACCCAAGATAATGCTGATGCATAACCCATCTTATAATACCTAAACGCATTTTTGTATATCTGTTCAACTAGTACACTAGTAGCACCTGCTGGTCCACCTTCAGTCATAATCCAAATTTGATCAAAGACTTGAAATGAATTGATTAATGAAATTATCAAAACAAAGAATGTAGTTTTTGATAATAGCGGCAAAGTTATACTGAAAAACTTACGAACTCTTCCCGCTCCATCAATATTTGCAGCTTCATAATACATATCCGGTATATCTTGTAAACCAGCTAAATAAATAACTGTTATAAAACCAATATCTTTCCATACACTAGTAATTATTACAGAAATCATAGCCCATTTTGGATCACTTAACCAAGCTGGTCCTGTTACTCCTATTAAGGATAAAAAATAATTCATCAATCCATATTCAGGATTGAGTATCCATTTCCAAATAATTGATATTGCTACCCATGATGATATTACCGGCAAAAAATATATTCCTCTAAATAATGTTAAAGCCTTAATTTTACTATTTAATAGTATAGCTAAAAAAAGAGAAATTATAAGTACTGATGGTAAATACCCAACTATAAATGTTAACGTATGCCTAAATGCTTCATAAAAAGTTTCATCCTGAAATATTTTTATATAGTTTTCTAATCCTACCCACTCTATTTCACTTAATAAATCCCATTTCATAAAACTTAATCCAAGAGATGCTAGTATTGGAATTATAAGAAAAACTATCATACCAATCAAACTAGGTAATAAAAATACAGATAAAACTGCAATTTTTTTGATCCCTTTATTACCAACCACTAAATGACCTCCTTTACAGATTTTCTTTCTTTAATCTCAACTGATAATATAGTTGTTTTTTCTTTAATTTCTTTATCTGTTAGTATACTTAATAGTAACCTTGCGGAGGTAACTGCTTTATTTTTTATATTTTGATTAACAGTAGTTAATGGTGGAAGTGATGACTTTGATAAAAATGTATTATCAAATCCCACAATTGATATTTGTTCTGGAACATTTATATTGTTCTCATAAAATGCCGAAAAAAGACCTAGAGCAATAATGTCTGCTGTTGCAAATAAAGCCGTAATACCATTTCTATTTTCTGATATAGCCTTTCCTGATTCATATCCATATTCATAGTCTACAGATTTTTCAAATATGTAGTCTTCATTAATATCGATTTCATATTCACTTAATGCTTTTTTATATCCTTTAAACTTCTTTTCTGCAACTCCATTAGGTTTAATAGTTCCTGATATAATACCGATATTTCGATGTCCTTTTTCTAATAAATATTTAGTAGCTAAATATCCACCCAATTCATCATCTATTCTTACTTTGTAAAAATAATCATCCTTAGTATACGAATCAACTAAAACTATAGGAATATTCATTTTTTTAATATTCTCATAAAACTCTTCTTCATAAATTCCTAAAATTATAACTCCATCAACGTTCCAACTTAATAAGTTACTTAAATTGTCTTGATCTTTAGTTGATCCAGAAAGTATAATATTATAACCGTTTTCTCTAAGTTCATACTCTAATGCACTAATGAATTCGCTATAAAATGGGTTGTACAATAACAACTCGCGACTTTCCTCTGTTTGTGGTATTACAATTCCTATTAAATTTGATTTATTAATTACTAAACTTTGAGCTGAATAATTCTTTTTATAATCCAATTCTTCTATCGCTCTATTCACTTTCTTTATAATTTCTTCTGAAACTCTACCACCTTTATTATTTATTACATTTGATACAGTTGTTGGAGTAACCCCTACTCTTTTTGCAATATCTTTTATTGTTGGTTTTTTCTTGGTCAATTTACATTCCCCCTCGGCAGTTTAACGTTAAACTAGAAGTTAAAAAAATATATGTTGTTCACTTGGTTTAACGTTAAACTTGAAACTAAAAAAATAATAACCGAGTTAGTTTAACGTTAAACTCTTTTCTATAATTTGATTATAGTCTATTTATATATCTCTTGTCAATATAGTTTTTATTATATATGGCTATGTTTTTGAATAATGTTGATAACAAATAAGTAGCTCGTAATTGAAATAAAAAGTGAAACAAATCAGTTACAAGTGATAAGTTAATGATGATTTTCTTTTAGAAAATCTTTAACTAAGCCTATATCATCTTCGATGATGGAATAAAGATCTTTTGTTTAATTAAAAGCTTTCGTTTACGAAAGGTATCTACAACTTGTCACTTATCACTTGTAACTTGTCACTATAAATTGCGAACTTGTTCGCAATTTATAAATATTACTTCCAATCATTTAAATCAATAAAAGTTAGAACAAAACCTATTCTACTTCTATACTATCTCACTACATGGTTTATTGATATAATAACCCTGAGCATAATCCACACCTAATTTTTCAATAACTTTTAATATTTCTTCGCTCTCTACAAATTCTGCAACAGTCTTTAGTTTAAAAGCTTTTGCCATATTTACTATTGATTTAACAAGATATAAGTTTTCCTCCTTTTCATTAATATCCTTAATGAATGAACCATCAATTTTCAAATAATCTGAAGGTACATTTTTGAGATAGTAAATAGATGAAAATCCAACTCCAAAATCATCAATAGAAAATTGGTAATTATTTTTCTTGAATTCTTTTATTATTGAAACAAACTTATTCAAATTCTCAATATTTTCTGTTTCAGTTATTTCGAATATAATATTTTCATGTTTTACTCCATATTTATCAATAATGGAGTTGGCCTTATTTAAATAATCAGTACTATTGGTAACTTTTCCAGATAAGTTAAAAGAAAAAATCAATTTATCATCTTTATCTATTTTATTTTTGTATAAAAGAGCTTTTTCTAGCATCTTCAAATCAATTTCACCAATCAAATTATTCTTTTCAGCAATCAAAATAAATGGATATGGAGATAAAAATTCTTCTCCATCTTTTATTCTCATAAGTACTTCATATTTGATTATTTCTTTTGTTTTTATATCTAATAATGGTTGAAAGAATGGTACTATTCTATCTTCTTCTATTGCCTTTCTTAAATAATTTAATTTTTTAGAATCCTCATCCATATTTTGAGACAGTTCTTTTAAACTTGTAACTACAAATGTATTATTATGTTTTAAGGACCTTGTAATTTGTTCTATTTTTGGAATAGTAGTGTTGATTTTTTCCATTTCTTCCTTGTTCAAATCTATTAAAGCTATATATGATTTAATAAGAATTTTATTTTTATCTATATCAAATTCCTTATATTTTAATTCCATAAGATATTTTTCCACACTCTTTATAATTTGTTCTTTTTCTATTTCTTTAAATAATAAAACAAGTTTGTTTTCACTAGCACTATATATTGTTGCTTTATCATTAAATATTTCACTTATAAAATGGGCATAATTATTTATCACTGCATCTGCCTTATCATTTCCATATTGCTCATTTATATCATTTATGTTTTTGATAATTATCGTTAATATTGTAGCATTGTCTGAGTATTTTGATTTTTTCTTTATGTCTTTTAGTAATCTATATCTTGATTTAAAACCAGTTACATTATTTATATTATAAGACCTATTAAGTAAATAGTTTACTAAAGCTAAAATTAATAAACATATAAGGAAAGTGAAAATTCTAATTTTTGACAAATGCTCTTCCAATTTATCATTTATCACTGATGAATTATTAAATACAAATAATTTCCAGTTGAATTCATCAATATTACTATGATATCCTCTTACTTCTATATCATTAATTTTTTCAGATAATTTATTACGAAAATACTTCTTATACATTTTTTGAATATCTATATTTAGTTTGTTTTTTTCTGGTTTAGTTATAATTCTCCCTGTTGGAGATAGAAGATAGATATCATAAAACTCTTCATTTAAATCATCCACAAAGTAATTTCCGATATCTTCAACAAAAATATCACAACAAACAACTCCTAATAATCTCGCTTCTCTATATATTGGATAACTAATTGTTATACAAGGTTTATATGAATTTGAATCATTATATACATCACTTATTATGGGCGCCTTTGACCTTTTAGTCATTTTATACCAATGGCGACTTCTTAAATCATTTTTAATACTAGTTAGCTTAATCAAGCCATTATGCCTAATTTTATCACCCGTTGCATCATAAACAAAATAAACGGAATGAATCAAACTTGACGATAATTGCTTGTTTTTAAATACACTTGTAATAATACTGATGCTTTCATCAGAAGTTTTATCTAAGTTGTCTCCTAAAATTTTAGACATTAATTCTCCAGTAGATTCTATATAAATTTTTTGGTTTTTCATCTCATCATGAATAAGAGAAGAATACTGTGCAGTACTTTGCTTTAATGCCAATTCACTTCCAGCTTTAATGTCACTGCTATAATTGTTTTCTAATATATAGCCAACAATAAAAGCAATTATAATAATACATAGGGATAATACAATATTTCTCTTTCTATATATATTCATTTCTTCATCTCCATAGCAAACCGGTAACATAATTTTTATTTGTAACTAAAAACATATACTGTATATAATATTAAACACTGAACATATTACATTATAATACTTCATTTTACATTATTCAACATTATAGAGTATCGTTAACAACTAAATATTAGTAAAATACCTGATTTTCAACAAAATTAAAGAACAAAACTCACTATTTTTGCTAAGTTGAGCCCTGTCCCTTTAGTTTTCTATATTTTAGTTTAATCCTATATTTGCTCCAAACGGTATAATTAGAGGTTTATTAGTCATGGGATTTTTGATAATTGTAAAATTTAATTTATATACTTGCTTTACATTTTGTTCAGTAAGTACCTTATCTACTGACCCTTTTTCTACTATCTGACCTTTATTTAGCATAAGTATTTTGCTTGAATATTCTGCTGCCAAGTTCAAATCATGTAAAACCATAACAATTGTTTTGTTTTCTTCTATACTGTATCTTCTCAAAGAATCTAATATTTCTATTTGATGATTAATATCAAGATGAGAAATTGGCTCATCTAAAAGTATTATGTCCGTTTGCTGAGCAATAGCTCTAGCTATGATAGCTCTCTGCATTTCACCACCACTAATTTTATTAATATTTTTATCTTTTAAGTTCCACGTATTGGTTTTTTTCATGGCATCCTCCACTTGCATTAAATCTTCTTCACTTTCCTTTCCAAATCTATTAATATAAGGATTCCTTCCCATAAGAACAATATCAAATACTGTGAATTCAAAATCTATGTATGTGTTTTGAGGAACCAAAGCCATTTGTGTTGCAATTTCCTTATTATCATACTTTCTAATGTCTTTACCATTAATGAAAATGGATTTTTTATTAGGGTTAACAATCCTTGAAATATTTTTCAAAAGAGTAGTTTTTCCAGATCCATTAGGTCCAATTATACAACAAAAATCACCTTTATCTATAGTAACGTTGATATCTCTAAGAATAGTTATATCTCCATATTTAAAATCTAAATTTTCAATTTTAATAATTTCTTCACTCTTTTTTCTTATTTCCAAACTAATCACCCCTATTTTTTATTATTCTTCCATAGTAAATATATAAAGAAAGGAGCTCCAAATAACGAAGTTATAGCTCCAACTGGAATTTCAGTAGGTGGTATAAGATTCCTTGCCAAGGTATCACAAATTATTAAAAAAATTGCTCCTCCTACTGCAGAATAAGGTATTAAAACCTTATGTTCTGGACCTATCATCAATCTAAACGCATGAGGTACCAATAAACCTACAAATCCAATAACTCCGCTTACCGACACAGCAGACGCCACCATTATAGAAGTTATTAGAAGCAACTGCTTTTTGACTGTTTCAACGTTTATACCTAAACTTTGTGCCGAACTTTCTCCTGTTAACATTATATTTAAATCTCTGGCGTAAATATAAACCATTATAATACCAATTATTATAATAGGAGTGATTACTATAACTCTTTCCCAATCAGCAGCCGAAAAACTGCCCATTGTCCAAAAAATAATTTTTTCGACATTATCTCTATGAAAAACCATTAATAATGATATTATTGATCCCAGAAAAAAGTTTACAGCTATACCTGAAAGCAACATATTAACTACCGGAACTTTATTTCCTACTCTTGCTATATTATAAACTACAATTATAGTAACAATTGCACCACTGAATGCTGAAAAAGTTATTATTCCTAGACCAAAAAAAGATATAGTAAATCCAAAAATAATAGCTATGGTTGCGCCAAGTGCTGCTCCAGTAGAAACTCCCAAAACATAAGGGTCAGCCATAGGGTTTTTAAATATTCCTTGATAAGAACATCCTACAGTTGATAACCCTGCTCCTACTAGCCCTGCTAATAATATTCTTGGTAATCTTATCATTAAAATAATCTTCTGGTAAACTTCTTTTATATCATTAGTATTTATTAACTTTTCTATTAAGGGTATTTTATCTAAAATAATTCTAATAGAATCTAAAAATGATACATTTGCAACTCCTAAAGTAGCAGAAATAACTATTACTATGAATAAAAAAATTAACATTATAAAAAATTTTTCTTTAAAATATTTTTTTTTGTTAGCGTAATCCATTATGTCACCTATTTTCATAAAACTAATCAAATAAATCGGGATGAATTAATTTTGCCATAGCTTCTAGACCATCAGCTAATCTTGGGCCTTGAAGTTGTATCAGATCACTATCAATCTCCATTAATTTTCCTTCTTTAACAGCAGTTAAATCTTTATATCCATTTGCTGCTTGAATTCCTGTCTTTGAATCCCATTTATTTGAGCAAATAAGGATGTCAGGATCATTCTCAACTAGTTTTTCCAAGCTATAAGACCATCCATCTACATCGTAAGCAGCATTATTAGCTCCTGCCATTTCTATAATTCCTCCAATAAATGTTCCCTTGCCAGCAGTATAATCTCCACCTTCTCCATACCCAATAACGTAATAAACAGAAGGTTTTTCAACATCATTAACTGTATTAATTACAAATTCTACTTTTTCCTTCATATCTTTAACTACTTTATCAGCTTGAGAATTTTTATTAAGTATATTTGCTACTTTTAATATGGATTCATAAGCTCCATCAAAGCTTTCTTCTCCATACAAAACAACAACTTTTACTCCTAATAATTCTAATTTTTCTAAGATTTCTTTTTTGAAATGAGTAGATGCAATAACCACATCTGGTTTAAGCTCAACAATTTTTTCCACATTAGGATCTTGCATCCCTCCTATTGATTCAATTTTCGATACTTCCTGTGGATAAGTGCAATAATCAGTTCTTCCTATTAATTTCTCTGATGCTCCTAATGCAAATACTATTTCAGTTATATTGGGAGCAATAGAAATAATTTTTTGAGGTTCTTCTTCTATCTTAACCTCTCTTTTCAAAGAATCTATAATAGTTAGTGGATATAAAGTTTTTATTTCTTCTTTCTTTATCTCTTTATTTTCTTCTACTTTCTTTTCCTTAGTATTTTTATTAATGTCACTTATAGTCTTTCCACATGCAACAAAAGAGAACATAAAAATTGTAATTAATACTAATCCTAACCCTCTTTTAATTTTGCTCATATTTTCTCCTCCTTATCTTTGTAAGTCCGCAGCTTTTATTACAAAAATAAAAACCGCTATCAAAGGATAACAGTTCATAATTCTAATATACGATATATGATATTTAATAAATTTCCAATTAAAACAACTATTGAAATGCATAAATATCATACAAAATCATAACATTAGCTTATCCTCGTAAGTTTGTTATTTATACTTTATAGGCAGGTCTCCTGGCTTAGTATCAACACATTCTAACACCTTCCCGATTTCTCAGTGGCAAATTATTAGAACGCTCCTCATTACAGTGGCGGGACCGCATGGGTTTTTAACCCATTTCCCTCTAATCACCTTTTATGGCAATCACCTATAATATTTGCAATATTCTATTGTTAAATACATATTATCAATCTAAAAAAACTATGTCAAGATAAAAGTTAATCACTGCCATTATAATATTTTTTCAATTAAATTATTACTTTTAATTTTTCTAATATCAATGATCCCAAATGGATACCGTTTTGCACATAAACTTCCCACAATCACCGTAACAACTTCAGCAAATATTACTGCCATCCATATACCTTTGTCTCCAAATATCATTGGCATTAATAGTAACCCTATAAGAAGTGCTATTAGACTCCTCGATAATGACAATACTCCTGATAACACTGGTGAATTAACAGCAGTATAATAAGTGGCTAAAGTTATATTTATCCCTGTCAATAAAAATGAAAATGCAAAATACTTTAATATATATGTTGCTAACTCAATAGTCCCTTGTTCTTTGATAAATATACTGGCCAATCCTTCTCCAAACACCAACGAAACTACACAAACTATAATCCCTGAAACTAAATTTGCATAAATTGACATATTCCTTAAACTCTTAACTCTTATGAGTTTATTTGCACCTAGATTATAACTAACAGCAGATTGGATTGCCTCTGCAAAACCATAAAATACTGATGTTGTAACTGTTGATATTTGCATAGCTACTGCAAATGCTGCTACACCATGAACTCCAATATTTTTTATTATTATAATATTATATAAAAGTCCTGCAATAGATACAGCTGCCAAACTCAAGAGCTCAGATGATCCATTAAATAGCATTGCCCATATCTCTTTCTTCTTAAAAATAGGAACTGAAAACTTCCATGATGATTTATATTTAATAATATATAACATAATTATACACGGAATTAATTGTGAAATCCCTGTAGCAAGAGCAGCTCCTTCCATACTCCATCCAAAAATTACAACAAAAACATAGTCCAATATTATATTAATAACTGTACCACATAATATAATCACAACTACTTCAACAGGCTTACCATCTAATTTCAAGAAAAATGAGCATGCGAAAACTAATAAAAATGGTAGAAAAAACAATGAAATAATTTTTGCATAATCAATCATAAACTTTGCCACTTGACCTTCTGCACCTAATAAATCGGCAAATCTTTCACTTAATCCAAATAAAAGAATAGTACCCATAACTGCAACTATTCCTAAAAATACTATAGTAACATTAAAATAATTATTACTTTTATCATTCTCTTCTTTTCCTTTATGAATACCAGCTAATGTAGTTCCACCAATGCCAATCATTGCTGCTATTCCTGACAAAAACATGATAACCGGCATTATAAGCGTAATTCCTGATAAACCATCAGCCCCTACATATCTCCCAATAAATACTGAATCTACAAAACCTGCAGTTTCTTGTGCCAATAATGCCAATATAGATGGAACTGCATAGCTCCAAAAAATCCTTGGAATTTTATCTTTCCCTAAGTCAATATCTCTTCTTTTATTTGATTCCATTTTTTCCTATTTCCTCCCGATTGTCATACTTATAAAACTTGTTAAAACTCTTCTTCTCTTTTATAATAAACCTTGAAGTAGGTTCAAGGTCAATAAGGAGGTTATGAATATTGCGTAAATATTTAACTATTGGTGAATTGGCAAATTTATTGAATATAGCAACATCAAATATCCGTTACTATGAAAAAGAAGGTTTGGTATCACCATGCAAAATTGATGATAATGGCTATAGACTTTACGATTATTCCCAGTTAGATAAATTAGAATCAATTCTCTTATTCAGAAAGCTAAATATTCCTTTAAAACAATTGAAAACTATTATAAATAATTATTCTATTGACGATTACATTGAAATTCTTAATTCATCCCTATCGTCCATAGATTCAAAAATAATTGAGTTACAAAACAAAAAAAAGTATGTATCCAAAAACTTGAATATGCTGAGAGATTTCAAAGGTTTAAAAACAAATTATCAAATTCTATATATTCCTGAAAGAAAACTCTATTGTATTCAAACAGGAAAAATATTTGAATATACAATAAAAGAAATGTATGAAATTATGAAATCTAAAAACATAAATTATTTAGATGTAACTCACGATATCTATTATATTAATTTAGATAATGAAAATTTTACAATTGGTATACCTAAAACACATGAAACAAAAAACTTCGAGGGATATGATACTATAATTCTACCTAAAGGAACTTATCTAAACTATAATACCTTTATTGAAGATTTTGAAGAATTTGATATTGAAGAAACAAAATTTTACGATTATCTAAAAAAGAATAAGCTTGTGCCAATAGGAAAAGTTATTTCAATAGAGAATATCAGATATTCAAACTTTCATCTGGAGAGTATTAATTTAAATTTGCAAGTTCTTATAAAGAGATAATTAGATTTTTATTTGCTTACACAACTTGTCACTTGTCACTGTTTTAGTTCGTCTTTTATTTCAATTGTCAACTATATTTTTCATATTATCTTGAAATGTTAGTTAAAAAATGGTTTACCTATATACTGCAATACCACTCCAAAAACAATAACTACCAAGCCAATTACAGAACTCATCAATATTTTTTCGTCTAAAAATATTGAAATATATATTAGAGAAACAAAAGGAGTCAAATAAAGAACATTGGAAATTATTGCAGTTTCTCCGCCTTCCAGAGCTTTAAACCAAAATATATAAGATACACCATTTACAAAAACTCCATTATAGATGATCCAAATCCAAACATTTGAACTTGGTAAAACTAATCCCGAAAAATTTAAAACCGTAGGAATTAAAAATATTAATGCACTTAGAAAATAAATAAAAACGCTTATTGTCTTATCAAAATTATATTTCTTTCCTAGAACAGAAAATAGTGCGAAAACAATTGCTCCGCTTAACGCAAGTATATCTCCATATAAATTCGTTAAATTGAATTTTGTTATATTTCCATTTGTTGTTATTATAATTATACCGAAAAAACTAATTAAAACTCCTACTACTTTCTTTAGCGTTACTTTCTCCTTAAGTATTATAAATGATAATACTAATACTAACATTGGCCACGTATATGCAAGAATAAAGCCTTCTGAAGCCGTTGTTTTATCAATCGCTCCATATAATAAAATATAATATAAATAATTTCCCAAGAATCCCAAGAAAAACATTATTGAATATTGCCTTATACTATATTTTTTTAGTTCCTTTTTCTTTTTTTGAACTATCATTAATATACCCATTACCAATAATGAGAAAACTGTTGAATAGAATAATGTTTGTAAGTTGTCCAACTCTACAAGAATTTTTTTTGTTGCTACAGGTATTGATGCCCACAATAAAATACACAAAAATAAATTTAAATAAGCATTTCTTCTTTTATTTCTAGTTTTATTTATTTCCATATTAATTTTCTCTCCTCTAGCAGTTTACAGTAAATTTTATTTCCATGTAAAAAATCTTCCAAATAAAAAATAACTACTTTGCTAGTAGTTATTAAATTCTCTTATTTATATTATATTTTATTATAAGAAAAAAGCTTTGTCGATTTCATGATGTATTTTTGCTTATTTTCGGATTCTTTTTCTAAACTTCATTGGCGTCATCTTTTCCAACTCCTTAAACCTTTTAGTTAAAGATGAATTATGTTTATATCCAACCATTTGAGCAATCTGTAATATGGAAAAATCAGTATCTACTAAAAGTTCTTTAGCTTTTTCTATTCTTAAGTTTTGTATATATTCTACTGGAGAAATATTCATGTTCTTTTTAAACCACTCGCTATAGTAAGTAATGTTATAATGCTCAATCTCCGCCAGAGTTTTTAAATCTATCTCTTGTGCAAAATTTTCATTAATATATTTTATAGATTCAGAAATATTTTCTTGTGGAATAAAACTATACAAATATTGGAACAGATTATTAATTGCAGTTGAATTTTGTTTTTTATATGCTTCATTTAATAATAAATATCTTATTGCCTTCCACTTTTCATCAAGAATAATCTTGTTACCACCTTTCATTTTATCCATATCATGTTTATTAACCATATGCTCTGGTATATCTAAAACTAAAAATTCATTACTGTTATCAGCTTTGAAACCATGCAAACACTCAGGGGGCAACAAAAATAAATAATTTTTGTCCAATAAAAGGTTTTTATAGTCTGTTTCTATATGAAGCTTTCCATGTATCGGCATTATCATTTGAGCAAATGGATGATTATGAGTATTCAATTTGTTTGTATAAACCCTTTTTTCGCATTTTATACCATTCAATTTACTCACCTCTTGTTTTTTATTATATCATATTACTTAGGGACGGGTCTCAACTCTTAGTAAAGTTTAGACCCGTCCCCGAAATACATTGAATTATTTTATTGTCTTTCCCATCATAACCATATTATCTAATTCTCTATAAATCTTGTACTTATTTTTGAAATAAAATCTATCTGTATGATTTCCTCTTGAAGTAAATAAAAAAACTGCCTTTATATCAAACTTTTTAACCTGCTTTTCTATATCTGCTAACATTTCACTTCCAATTTTATTTCCTTTTAAATTTTTATCAACAAACATCTCTTTTAAAAAATAACGTTTGCCATCGTACATTTGCTCACAATTGCCAAACACTGCTCCTATAACATTTCCATTTTCAACATACATTAAACCTATAAAATTTGGTGTTCTATATATATCAGATAATCTTATGTAAGATGTTTCTAATGTCCATTTTTCGTTCCATGGCTTGTCATTAAATACTTCTCTGTGTAGTTCCGCACACTTTTGTAAATTTTCGTATTTGATTTCAAAAATCTTTTTCAAAAGTTTCTCCTTTCATATACTAATCACCAGGAATAAAAATCTCTTGGTTTTGTAATAATTTAATTGTTAACGACACAACAACTTTTTCCTTCAACTTTTTAAATGTGTATTCATCTACAAAAAAATCGTTCAACTTTTCTTTATCTTCTTTTATACTGAGCTCTAAAATTTTTGCTGACTCAAGTTCACAAAATACATTATTGTTAAAGTATTGTGAATGGTAATATACTTTTGAAAACGAATTTTCTTCAAAAGTACTACTATTTCGGTAATTCTCTTCATTTGAAGAAGTTCTTTTCAATTGTTTTGCTTTAGTTGTTAGATATACATCTGTAGAACATTCAAAAGGAATATACACCATTGAATATGCTACATCTCCACATATCGATTTTTCTCTAACTGATTTTACAGAAGCATACTCAACATATTGTCTAATAAATCCTTGCAAAAACAATGTATTAGTTTCTTGCATAAAATAATATTTTTCTAAAATTACATTTTTGTTTATTTTAGATATTTCTAAAACCGGTTCAAAAAAATTAATTATTGCTTCTAAGTTTATGTTAACTTTACAAACTGCTAATAAAACAGGAAGCATAGAAACAACTGAGTTTGTATTCTTTTTACTTTTAGTCTTAATTACTTCATTAGAACATTCCTTAATGATTGAAGATTTATAAACCTCAACCCTATAGTCTTCACTTACTTCATCATTTGCTCCTTCTTCTGATTGAGAAATATCATTGTTTGCTTCAATATCAACTATATCAAATTCACTTAAACTCTCTATGGTATCCCCTAAACTATCATTCTCTGATTTATCATTATTGATAACTTTGTCAACAGTTGTAGTTTCTTCAATTTTAACAACTTGGCATTCTGGATGCCTATTTTTTTTCTTAGAATCACTTTTATGTTTATGCCTTCTTGACATATGTGAATTCTCCTTCTTAATTACTTATACTAAAAAGAATCTACCATGAACTTAATTCAAGTATTATTTATTTATCTATACCTCAAAATCGAAATTTTGTATAGTATCTCTATATTTATAATATGAATTATTAATTCAAAATAGACTAAAAACAAACAATAGTTTGCTTTATATCCTATCATCACCGAAAAAACTATTGTTTACATCTTACTCTTCATTTGATAGGTACTAGTTTTTTAACTATCGGCTAAATAATACGCCTTCCAAACATTAAAGCAGCCAAAATACGGCTGCTAATTTTAAATCTACTTTTCTGAATCTTCTTGTGGAATTTCTTTTTCAATTTGTAATACGTCTTCATCATCTGCTACTTCTGACAATCCATAACCTCCATTATTATAAGGAGGAGGTACATCAATGACTTCTGTTATACAACAGAGGTACATTAATTTATACACTTGATTATCTTCATCTTTAAATACAACTAAGTGATCTGTTACACAACTCACTAAAAGATTATTGGATTGTTCTCCACCTTCAAGAGTAACGTCCAGATATCCTGATTTACATAGTAGGAATTTAGCTAAATCATTTTCACCACAACAACATTCTTTTCTTCTAGATTCTCCACAACGACAACATTCTTTACATGCACAATCTACACCATAACCTCTTACTTCCGCAATTTGTGCAATAGGAATAACAACATTTCTTTTTATCTTATGCCATCTTCTATTATGCCATATCCATTTTTCCTCAAGAATGTTAACTAAGAAACCATTAACGCATTGAATAATACCTTCAGCCTTAATATCACTTTTCGTTGTTATTTCGACTTCTTGACCTTGTAGTTTCCTTAATATTTTTTCCATTTCTTTAAAGCAACTGCATATATTACTTTTTTTTGATTCGTAATATTTACCACTTTTATTATAACATGTGTTACATGAACAATAACTCAAAACTTTCACATCCTTAGGTTATATTTTATATTCATAATTTCACCAATTTTTAAGCTTACTATAAATCTAAAGAGACTCAAAATCCAAAAGATTTTGAGTCTGCAATAAATTTTTCTTTTATAGATTATCTATGCATCTTTTTCAGTTGACTCTTTTTTCTTGGTATTTCTTCCATAACCTCCACCAAATTTTTGATCTATAACTTCAGTTATACAGCAAAGTGGGAATGCAATATACATACCATTATCTTCATCCTTAAATACAGCAAGTTGATCAGTAACACATCTTACTCTTAATTCTCCCCATTTCTCTTCACCTATAACTACAATTTCAACCAAACCTTGCTTACAAGCTATAAATCTTCCGAGTTGATCTTCACCACAACAACATTCTTTTCTTCTTGGTTTTCTACAATTACAACATCCTCTACAAGCACATTCCACACCAAAACCAAATACCGCTGCTATTTGAGGGATTGGAAAAGTAATATTCCTTCCCTCGCCATCGTCTAAAAAGTTTACAAGCCAGCCGTTAACACATTGAATATAACCCCAGTACTCTCTACCACTTTTAGTTGTTATTTCCACATGTTGACTTACCAAACTTTTTAATAGTTTTTTCATTTCTTCAAAGCAACTACATTTATCAAACTTTTGATATCCATCATATTTTTTTTGCTTACCATACTTATGATAGTCTTCATAATCATAATAATCATCTTCATAACATTGATAACTATCATAGTATCCATCATAATTACCTTGTCCATAATATTTTCTTCTATTATAACGTGGGCAATAACTCAAAACATCCACTCCCTTATATTATATTTTTTCATAAATTAACCAATTATTATCTTCAGTTTAGTTTATTATATGCATTTGCATTAATTTTTGTTATTTTTTATAGAATTTAAAATATACAATCATTTAACAAAGAACAAATGCATATATTATAAGATTTTTAAATGAAACTTTTTCTATATATGCTTCTTCTACTCACTGAAGGATGGAATTTATAAATTCCTATACATAAAAAAAAGACTCAAAATCTAACCGATTAAGAGTCTTAAATAATTTTTTACTACAAAAATCATAAAAACTTAATGATTATATTATTCATCAAAGTCCTCATGTTTTTCATATTCTTCTTCCCTATCGTATTCTTCACCTTTTTCATACTCTTCTTGTTTATCATACTCTTCATATTTGTCATGTTTACCATATCCACAAGGTCTTCTGCATCTACCAGGTTTTATACACATTTCTTCATTTTGTAAAACTCTCAATGTTACGCTTACCACCATTTTTTCTTCTAATTTTTTAAATTTACCTTCCACTCTTGGAGTTTTTACAAAGTCACATTCTGAAATCACAGAATTAACTAATTCACAATAAGGAACTTCAACAAAATTTTCGTAATTCATTAAATGTTGCTGATCATAATCTCTGCAAAGTTTGGTCTTATCAAGAGTTTCAAACTTCTCTTGGAATGATGGAAGATTTTTTTTGCAACTGTTAGGTAGTATAATAGTTGTTGAACATTCAAAAGGAATTTTACAGGTTGTAAATAATACTTTACCACTTACACAACCTCTTTTTCCTTCAGCTTCACAAGTTGGGTAACTATATCTTATATTTTTCTTAACATATCCTTCTAAGAATAATTGATATTTAACCCATTTGTATTCCATATAAGGAGTATGAATTGGACATAAAGTACATTGTGTTATACATACATCTTTATCAATATCCTTAATATCTTCAGCACATTTTTCTAGCTTAATGAATGATTTAACATTAATATTAACACAGCATATTTTCTTTACTACAGGAACCTTAGCTACAAATGGATAAGGAGTTCTAGCATGAGGTGGCATACATTTGTTTGCACAACATGGCATTGTTTTTGTTTTAATAATTCTAGATTCACATGGTTCCTCATTATCACATTCAGTTAAATTAGCTTCTTCAGTTAAATTGGTCTCTTCAAAATTAGCAGTTGTATCATCTTTTATCATAAGATATCCTCCTTTTTTAATCTAACATATAAAGAAAAACAACAAAATTAATTCTTTGTATTTCATTATCATTTTATGCAGGACAAGGCACAAACGTAACTATTTATAATAAATTTATATATGTTGTGACCTACTATATAAATTTTTCATATTATATAGTAACCAACGCTAAAAAGGAGAGGTGCTATGTGAGAAAAAAAAAATGTTTATACAAAGAAAAAAAATATTTAATAAAATTCAAACCTTGTCAAACTATCAAAGAAACAACTATAGATTTAGTTTTTAAGCCTGAAAACAATTGTGTTTGTCATAATTGCAACCATTGTCATAATTGCAACCATTGTCATAATTGCAACCATTGCCATAATAGCAACCACTGTCATAATAATAGATTGGAGAATATTTTATTAATTACAATAATACTTCTAATTATAATTAATTATAATAATTCATTAACACCTAGGTGCTTCTATGAATACTATATATAATGAAGATGTTAAAATCTTATTACTTTACTAAAACTTAAAAAGGTGGGGAAATATTGTGAATGAAAACTACGAAACAATAGATGTAAATAACGAAATAGAGGAAGAAATCCAAATTAATGATTATCCAGCTGAAAATTCTTCAGTTGATATTAAATCTGATTGTGCTTATGGCTGTGAAGAAGATTGTGATTCTGATTGCTGTGAAGGAACATTTAGTGATGAATTTAAAAAATGTGAAATAAAAAAGGAAATATCTAAAGCAGTATTTTTAGAATGTCAAGGAAGACTATTAAGATTGAAGTTAAAATTAAAAAGACTCTGTGCAGGAAATTTCATTAATTTAGGTGTAGTAATTCTAAATATGGATGATAAAATTATTGGTTTTAGAGTTAAAAAATTTAAAATTCCAGGATGCCCAAATACTTGTGTAGATATTTGTAAAGAATTTTGTTTTGCCTTTGAAGATGAAAATATCTGCCAAAAGCGAAACTTTAAAGTACTTGTTATTGCTCAATATTGCTAATTAACATTTATATGCATTTTAAAATTATTTATATTTGTCTGATTTAGATATGTGGACAGCCTTTATATAAAAGTTAAAAAGTAATTTGGGATAATATAAAATTACTAAATTACTGTTAAACATTGTACAAAATATCGAAGTATTAACGATTTTAGACACGTTTAGGGATTGTCATCAAAAATAACAGCACCACCAATGAAGATAAAACTTACGTAAACTTAATTTATCCAAGTCCAATATCTCAGATTTTATGAGTTATGGACTTGGATAAATTATTAGTTGAACTAGAAATCCTTTAACTTTGTTAATTCCCATCTTTCTTCCTAATATTGCATGTATTTATTTTATATTATACCCTTTCACATCATAACCATTTCATCCAATTCCCTAAATACTTCGTACTTATTTTTAACATAAAATCTAATCTAATTCTTTTACCTTTTAAATTTCTATCTACAAAGTTTCAAACTCTTATATTTAATATAAAAAAGCTTTTCCAAACATAATCCTTCCCCATGAATTGAATCAATAAGTAGACTATTATTAATCACACATCATTATTTTACCACTTTTCACCATAATCTATTGTCGACTTATACGCCTTAGAAATAGAAAGTTTCAGGGACGCAGCTTAACTTTTGTAAAGTTGAGCCCCGTCCCCTAGTTTTTATAAAAATTATAAAATATCATTTAATTCATTTAATTTATTGATTTCATATTTAGGATGTACATCACTCTTATTAGTCTCATTATCTGGGTTATACCAACATGTATCTATTCCAAAGTTAACTCCACCTTTTATATCAGAAGTTAAACTATCTCCAACTATTAATACCGAACTTTTATCTTGAAGATTTAACATTTTAAATGTATATTCAAATATCTTAGGATCTGGTTTCGAAGCATTTGCTTCTTCAGAAATTATAATCTCTTCAAAATAGTTATTTAAATTAGAATTTCTTATCCTCTTATTTTGAACATCTGCAAATCCATTAGTAATTATACATAGTCTATATTTATCACTCAATGAGGATAATATCTCATTGGAACCCTCAATCAAAAAAGAAGTTTTGGATAAAAAATCTAGATATGTCTTGTTGAGCTCTTCAGGATCAACAGAAATATTCAATTTCTTAGTAAATCTTTTAAACCTTTCTATCTTTACATCTTCAACTAAAATTAAGCCTTTCTCAAGTTCTTCCCAAACTTTTTTATTAATATTTTTATAAGTTTTGTAATGATAATTTCTATAATATTTTATATCGAATTCACTGATTGTTCTTTCAAATGCATATTCTTCTGATTTCTTAAAATCTAACAAGGTATCATCTGCATCGAAAAGAATTACTTCATATTTCATTTCATCATCTCCATAACTTGTAACTTAACAGATTTATTATAACTTTTCTCCCACTTACTTCGCAAGAGGCATTATAGAAAATATCAAATTAAATCCTTATTTTAAAACAAGCGCCACCTTCAATATTATTCTCAGCATTTATACTTCCTCCATGCATCTCAATAATGCTTTTAGTAATAGCAAGGCCTAATCCATAGTTGCCTTTTTCTCCTTTAAAAAACCTTTGAAATACATTTTCTATTTCATTTTGCTTAAAACCACTTCCATCATCTATAATTGTTATTAGTACTTTATCTCTTTCTTTTTCAGCTTTTACTAAAATCTTTTCTTTTGCGTATTTCAAACAATTAGATAAAATATTGATTATAGCTCTTGTTAATTTTTTTTCATCTCCGCTTATGTTAATATTACTTTCTTTTAATGATATATTGATAATCTTATTATTTTGTACTGATATTCCATTAACCCTCTCAATAGAACTTTTAAGAAGATTTTCAATATTAATTTCTTCTAGATCCAATTCTTCTTGCATAGAATCTAATTTCGATAGATACAGCAATTCCTCCACTAATTTGGATAATCTCTCGCTTTCTTCAATTATAATATCAACAGCTTTATCTTGACTATCAACCACCCCGTATTTTATTCCTTCAGCATACCCTCTAATGGACATTAATGGTGTTCTTAATTCATGGGATGCGTTTTGAAGAAAAGTTTTCATAGTATAATCGTAAGCTTTAAGCTTTTCACCCATGATCTTCATAGTTTCTGCCAATTGTCCAATTTCATCATTATCATGCTTTATTGTCTCTGTTGAATACTCTCTCTCTCCAATTTTTTTTGCATATTTACTAAGTCCTGTTATTGGCCTAGATATCTTCTTTGATACTGAATTCGAGATAAACACCGCAATAATAGCTGTAATCAGCATTATAAAAAATAACATCAATGTTATAAATGATGTTATCCTTTTGCTCGCGTCCAAATTAGAATAAATAAGCAGATTAATATTTCTTTTATCTTTTTGCAAATTGATTTGGTATTTTATACCTGCATATTTTTTATCAGAGGTATTAAAGAAAAAAACATTATTATTTTTTATTCTTTTTCTTTTTTCTATTACAGGGAAAATCTTATCCTCTAAAGTACTATTATCCTCATTTTCTTCATTTGAATTATATAGAACCTTACTATTTTTAGTTACTACAGCATAATCGATATCTAAAAACGTTTGAGTTCGTTTTAACGTTCTGTTTACTTTTACAAGATTTTCCCTATACTCCCTATTTACATTATTTACATCTTTATTGAAATTTAATAAAGAAGTATCTGCTTTTAATGATTCTTTAACTAAATTACCCGCTGTTATTAACTGCTGCTTTGTTTGATTTCTAATATAAACTCTAAGACATAAGGTGAAAACCGCAGCTGTAAGGAATAAAGCTATCAATACTGTTGACATCTGTGAAATAAATATACTTTCCTTAATGCTCTTTTTAGGTTTTATCATTTACATACCTCTTTTCTAATTGTCATCTATATTATTATGAGCTATTTTAAATCCAAAACCCCATATTGTTTGAATTTTAAGCTTAGAACCTGCATTTGTAAGTTTTTTTCTAATTCTTTTTATCATATCATCAGTAGCTCTAGTGTCCACTTCACTATCAAATCCCCATACTTTATTCAGTAGTTCTTCTCTCCCAACACCCCTATTCTTGTTTTTTGATAGATAATGAAGAAGATTAAATTCCATTGGTGTAAACTTTAAATCCCTCCCTTTGCAATTAGCATTTCGGCCATCTGGATTTATAATTACATCTTCAATTTCAACTACAGCTTTATTTTCCTGGGAAATTTTTTGAAATTCCATTCTCTTAAAAATACTTTTAACTCGTAATACAAGCTCCACAGGACTAAAAGGCTTAGTCATATAATCATCACTTCCTAACATCAATCCTGCAATTTTGTCCGCCTCTCCATCTTTAGCTGAAATTATTATAATAGGCACATCACTCTCTTTTCGAATTTCAGTACAAAGAGTAAACCCATCTAATCCTGGCATCATAATATCTAAAAGCAACATATCCGGTTTTCTTTTCATAAAAGCTTCTAATAAAGAATTTCCATCTGAAAAAAGTCTAACTTCATATCCTTCTTTTTTTAAAAACATTTTTATAAGCTCTTGTATTTTAACTTCATCATCTGCTATATATATTAGTTTTTGATTCATATGAACTCTCCTTTTTAAATATTTGTTATAAACATAAAAGCTTTTCATTTTAAAATTAACCTTAACTAATAATTTACATTTCCTATTTTGATTATACCATACCTAAATATTGGTCACACAAAATGAATTTTTCTGCCACAATTCTGCCACATTTTATCGGAGATTTATCCTAAGCTTACTTGATATAATTAGATTAACGAAGGAGGAATTCAAAGATGAAAAAAAATCATATTATCTTAAGTATAGTAATGATTTCTACACTATTAGTTGGTGGTTGCGGAAAAGCTAAACCTACAAATAATACTTCAACTAGTAATAAAACTTTATCAACTATTGAAAAAGTAAATGAAAGCAAAACTAATTCCACTGAAGATACTAATTCTAACACAATAGAAACTGATATTAATGATACCGTTGATATTAATACCGAATCTAATTCAACTAATGAAAGTGGCACAAGCAATGAAAATAACGAAACTTCATCAAAAATAATTGCCGAATCACACCAATCATTCGAAGATTTGTCAAATATTTTAGATGACCTGGACAATGCCTTAGATGATATAAATGACAGTACAGAAACAGAAACATTAATAAATAATAGCCTAAATTAAATTAACATATAAAAAGGAGATGTATTTTATGAAAAATTTAAGAGTAAAAGTATCTGCATTATTTCTTGCCGCTTCAATTTTAGTCCCTAGTGTATCTGTATATGCAGATGAAACAACAAAACAATCTAGTAGACAAGAGAATGTTGCTGCACGTCAAGAATTAATCGCCAAGAAAAAAGAAGCACTTGCTGAGAAAAAAGAAGCCTCAGCTAAGAAGAAAGAATTACTTGCGGGTATGAGAGATTTAATAAAAGAAAATAAAGAAACTAATTCTTCCTTAAGAATCGAAGTAAAAGAAAAAAGATCTACAGTAAAAACCTTATTAAAAGAAATTAAAGAAAGCGAAACAACTTTACAACCTGAAGATATAGAATTAATCAAAACTCAGCGTGAAGTAATTAAGAGCGAAAGCACTTTGTTAAAATCTACAAAAGGTTCAATAAAAAAGCAGTCTGATTTAATAAGAGAAGCAATTAGAAATGAAAACTTCGAAGAAATTGGAGGCTATTTAAATAATATAACTTCTATTCAAAGTAAAAGAACTGAAAGCTTGAACAAAATAAATGCAGCATTAAATACTATACTATCAATACTTCAATAAATTTTTGGGGACAGTGCTCAAATTTTGCAAAAAGTTGAGCACTGTCCCCCAATTTTAATCTAACATATAAACCCTAGCTTCATAAGGTTTAAGTGTGAATTTATCTATTTCATCGTTATCTACATGATAATTCTGCACTATTAGTTTCTTTTCTTTATACTTTATATCTTGAGGTAATACAAATTCAGGTGATTGCCCTGAAAAATTACATATAACTAATAATTTTTGCTCCTCTAAAGTTCTTGTATATGCAAAGATTTGTTCATCATCATTTAGAATCAAATCGTAAGTACCATAAACTATTATCTCATTTTCTTTTCTAAGCTTTATTAATTTTTGATAGAAATAAAAAATGGACTCATTATCTTCTAAAACTTTCTTACTATTGATTTCTTTATAATTTTGATTAATTTTTAGCCAAGGCTTTCCGTTTGTGAATCCAGCATTTTCTGAATCATCCCATTGCATAGGCGTTCTTGCATTATCCCTTCCTCTTGCATAAATTGATTCCAAAACTTCCTGTGGATTTTTACCATATTCATTAACTGCTTCATCATAGTAATTTATAGATTCAATATCTTCATAGTCTTTGATAGATTCAAAAGCCACATTAGTCATTCCTAATTCTTCACCTTGATAAATATATGGAGTCCCCTGCATCATATGAAGACATGTTGCTAGCATTTTAGCACTTTTAACCCTATATTTCTTATCATTACCAAATCTAGACACTACCCGTGGTTGGTCATGATTGTTCCAATACAGGCTGTTCCATCCTTTGTTTTCTAAACCTTTTTGCCATTTAGTCAATATTGTTTTTAGTTCAGTTAATTTCCAGCTTGTATTACTCCATTTGCCTTCTGGTCCATCGCCAACACCCATGTGTTCAAACTGAAAAAGCATATTTAATTCTTCTCTATCTTCACCTACATAATCTTTAGCTTGTTCTACTGATACACATGGTGCTTCACCCACAGTAACTAGATCGTATTGACTTAATACTTGTTTGTTCATTTCCTTTAAAAATTCATGTATTCTTGGACCATTGGCGAAAAACTTAGACCCGTCCCCAAATACTTTACCTTCATTTACAATTCCATCTACATAACTTTGATCTTTTGATATGAATGTAATTACATCCATTCTGAAACCATCAATCCCTTTTTTTAGCCAAAAATGCATCATGTCATAGACTTCATTTCTTAATTTCTCATTTTCCCAATTTAAATCTGGTTGTTTTTTTGAAAATATATGAAGATAGTATTCATCAGTGTTTTCATCATATTCCCAAGTGGAACCACTGAAGAAAGATTCCCAGTTGTTTGGTGTTTGTCCATCTCTCCCTTTTTTCCATATATAGTAGTCTCTATAAGGATTATCTTTGGATTTTTTACTCTCTGAAAACCATTCATGTTCATCTGAGCTGTGATTTACAACTAAGTCCATCATAATTTTTAATCCTCTAGCATGAGCCTGTTTCAGCAATTCATCGAAATCCTCCATTGTCCCAAACTCTTCCATTATATTTCTATAATCACTGATATCATATCCATTATCATCGTTAGGAGATTTATATATAGGGCTTAGCCAAATTATATCAATACCAAGTTTCTTTAAATAATCCAGTTTTTCAATAATCCCTCTTAAATCACCAACTCCATCTCCATTACTATCGTTAAAACTTCTTGGATAAATTTGATATACAACACTCTCTTTCCACCATGTTTTATTCATAATAAACCTCCTTGTAATTTTAATTATAAATATTCTATTTTAATATTGATCTATTGTTTACTCAAAGATAAATTCAAGAAATTCTATCTTTGAGTTGATAGTGCACTATACCGGTAAGGAATCGTTTAATATTAAGTTCTACTAGATTTCTTTCAAAAAACATATAGAGTTTTTAATTCAACTAATTATTTATACAAGTCCAAAACTCATAAGTACCTGAGCTTTTGTACATCTATAAATAAAGTTTCGCAATAAAAACACTTACTTGAAGATTGCATATTTTTAAAAGAAAAGTAGAATTAATTCTTAAGCTGCCCTGTACGGTAAGAGATCGTTTAAAAATAACTTCTACTAAGTTCTTTTGAAAAATGCTTGAAACGTGCATTTTTTAAAAGAAAAGTAGAACTAATTTTTAAGCCGACTCATTAGTAAGCGCTTACGTTATATTCAAAAATAACAGTTAAAAAATTATTTTAATCTTTTAACTGATTCTCTCTCTATTAAATAATGTTGCATTATACTATTTTCTGCTTTTATTTTTCCTTCTATCATAGCTATAAGATTATCTGAAGCCTTACGCCCCATTTCTTCAAAAGGTTGCGCTACAACTGTAATGGAAGGTATTGCCATTTGAGAAACCTCTGTATTGTCGTATCCAATTATTGATATATCTTCTGGAACTTTAATATTATTGATATATGCTGCCTTTAAAGCTCCAACAGCCATATAATCGCTTGCAGCAAACACTGCTGTAAATTTATTTTTTTCTTCTGCGATACCTTCTGAAATCAGCTCTTCCATACACTTAACACCACTTTTATAGGAGAAATCTCCGTATTTTATTAAACTATCATCAATTGTTATACCATAGTCTTTATGAGCATTAATGTAACCTTCAATTCTCGGTGTTCCTGCAATTAAATCATCCTTATAACCACTAATCATCGCAATTTTATTATGTCCTGCTTCAATCAAAAACTGTGTTGCACTATACGCAGCCGCCCTATCATCCACTTTTACATATGGCATTAAATATTCATTGGACATCGTTGAAACAAGTACTGAAGGTATTTTCATATTTTTCAAAATTTCATAGTATTCTTCTTTAATTGGCTCACTAATAATTATTATGCCATCAACTCTTTTTTCAGACATAAGGTCTAAAGATTTTGTAGTTCTTTCACCATCTTGTCCAGTATTTGATATGATAACGCTATACCCCTTATCTCCAGCAACTGTTTCCAATCCATATAATATGGTAGAGGCTATACTTGTTGGAATATATGGTACAAGTACTCCAATAGTAGAAGTTGTATTACTAGCCAAACTTCTAGCCATGGCATTTGGAGAATAATTTAATTCCTTTATAGCTTTCAATACTTTTTCTTTCGTTTTTTCAGAATATCCTATCTGCCCGTTCAAAACTCTTGAAACTGTTGCAGTAGATACACCTGCTTTTATTGCTACTTCATTTATAGTTATTTTCATTTTGATTTCTCCTAGGTATGATGTTAACTTCTAGTAAGCGCTTACGTTAATATAAATTTATCATAAATATTATTATTTGTAAATAATAATATCATAAAAGTAAAATGTTAATATTAAATTAATTGTTTAATATTTTCACATAAAAAACTTTAATTTCCTATAATTTTCTACAAATCTTTATTTTTTTTGTATTTTTTTAATGTATACGTGTTCAAGAGTCGAAATCTACATTAATTTGTTGTATAATGAATTTGTTAAGCATTATTTTTATGAATTTGTTTAACTGTTTTGATTCCCCCCAATTTGAATCAAAACAAAATGGACTGCTGAAAGGCTTGTTATAAAACAACAACTCTTTCTACAGTCCTTATTTTTATTTTCCATAAACAGAATCTATACCAATATGTGTATCTTAAATCTATCTTGATACCTTTCCTGTTATATGTTGAATGTCAATTTTGATTACTTTTGTCTTATTTTTATCTTTCAATACATATTTCTTTCCTGCATCCAAATGGTCACTAGAATATTTATTAATTAAAGCAAATAGAGCATTTACTTTTTCTTCACCCTCTACTGCTTTAGCTTATCCAAACACAATTACACTTTCATATTTAGTAGAAAACTTCTCAGGTACTAATTTTACATCACCTACGACAGAGAATGAAACTTTACAATTATGATTTATATTTTGAATTTTTTGTCCATCTTCAGCACTGTGAAAATAAATACAACCATCACTATAAACATAGTTTAATGGTGTTCCATAAGGATATCCATTTAAGCTAATAGTAGATAATACGCCATACTCACCTTTTTTTAATATTTCTTGACTCTCAGCTAAAGAAATTTGCTTTTCTTTTCTACGCATTTCTAAAAACATTTAATCTATTCCTCCTGCGTTTATCTTTAATTCAAAAATGTTACACTTTCTCTTTATAAAGGTACCTTAATCTCTAGTATTATGTAAATATTTTTGCAACTTCTTTTACATTTTGTTAACATTTAAGATACATTTTATACTCAAATTTATTTCTTATAATTTAACCTCACCACATATACGATTATATTTTCAAAAAGTTCGAGGACGAAACTAATATTCTTAAATCTCTTCTCTAAAATTTGTGTTCATTTTCTTTAACAATGATAGGAAAATTTCTTTTTCTTCTTGTGAAAACCCCTTATAAGCAGTTTCATAAACTTCCATAGATATATTCTTATACTTAATCTCAATTTCCCTTCCTTTATCAGTGAGAATAATATATGTAATCCTCTTATCTTGCTGACATTTTCGTTTTTCAATATATCCAAGATTTAACAATTTCTTAACTAGTGGTGTAACTGTAGATTTATCTTTACCAATCCTTCTAGCTATTTCTTTCATAGTTAGTTTCCCATCATTCTCATATAAGGCTGTAAGTATATTACCATGAGATGGAATTAAGTCCGTTAAATCTTCATCCCATAATTTATTCTCTATAAATTCCATCATTTTTTTCTTTGTTCTACTTATAAAGTAAACAATATACTTATCATTCATTATCTTCGCTCCAATTCTAATTTTTCTAACATTTAATCATTCAATAACGTTAAAATTTAGTTTTCATAATATCTATATTTATCTTCTTTCCTATAAATTTCTTCCTTATTTATATTAACTTATAATGTATCAATTATAAACTTTAGTAAAAATACTTGTCAACATCTTGAATTATTAATTACAAATTAACTTAAATCTTTGACAAAAATTTAAAAGTTGTTTATAATTAGTTTGTCGTAAAACTATTTTTGTTTGCTTTGTTTCTTTCTGTACTTTTCAGAATATTAAGTGAAGCTTAAAAATTTTAATAAGAATTCAAAAGGAGTGTTATATATGGAAAATATCAAATTTAAAGCTATGGTTGTTAAAGAAATTGAAAAAAATAAATTCCAGAGAAATATCCAAGAAAAAGAAATTAGCTCTCTTCCTAAAGGAGATATCTTAGTAAATGTTAAATATTCATCTTTGAATTACAAAGATGCCCTTTCTGCAACAGGTAATAAAGGGGTGACTAGAAAATTTCCACATACGCCAGGAATTGATTCTGCCGGTATTATTATAGAAAGTAATGACGAAAACTTCAAAAAGGGAGATGAAGTCATAGTAACAAGCTATGATTTAGGCATGAATACATCAGGTGGATACGGTCAATATATAAGAGTTCCATCTAATTGGGTAGTTAAGCTCCCTGAAAATCTAACTCTGAGAGAAAGTATGATTTATGGTACTGCTGGTTTTACTGCTGCTTTATCAATTTTCAAAATGATAAATTGTGGAGTCAAACCAGAAGATGGAGAAATATTAGTTACAGGTGCAACTGGTGGAGTAGGAAGTCTTTCAATTGCCATACTAGCTAAGCTTGGTTATAACGTTATTGCAGCTTCTGGAAAACCACAAGCAAGAGATATGCTATTAGATTTAGGTGCTAAAGATACAATTCACAGAAGCAATCTAGATGATGAATCTGGTAGAGCTATGCTTAGAAGTAGATGGGCCGGTGTAATTGATACTGTAGGTGGTAATATTTTATCTACAGCGATAAAATCTACTAAGTATAGTGGAGCCGTTACTTGCTGCGGAAATGTAGCATCTCACGAATTCATGTCATCAGTTTACCCATTTATACTTAGAGGAGTAACTTTATGCGGCATAGATTCAGGTGAAACTCCAATGGATATTCGATTAAAACTTTGGGCTTTACTTTCTAGTGAGTGGAAAATTCCTAACTTAGAACATAACGTTGAAGAAGTATCTTTAGAAGGTCTAAATGAAAAAATAGATATGATATTAAAAGGTAAAGCTAAAGGAAGAATTATCGTAAATCTAGATATATAAGAAAATGCTATATTGCTAAAATAAAAATTTTAGGGACGGGGCTTAACTTTTTAAAAGTTGAGCCCCGTCCCCAAATATATTATTATTTTATATTATTCTTGAATTGCTGTTTCTGTTTCTTTTTCCCATTTCCATGGATTCTTTTTGATAAGTCTATCTGCAAATGGCACGAATATTGATAGTATAGCAGAAACTGCTAGTAATTGTTGATACCAAAGTAGAGGAATAACTTGCATTGGAGATACTGCACCTTTAGCAAAACTTGTTAATATTAACATTTGAGCTCCATAAGGAATAAGTCCTTGGAAAACACATGAGAAAGTATCAAGTAATGATGCACTTCTTCTAGGATCAACTTTATATTTTTCGCACATTTCTTTTGCGATAGGTCCATTGATTATGATAGCAACAGTATTATTTGCTACAGCAGCGTCAGTTAAAGAAACTAATGCAGCTATACCAACTTCTGCTGATTTTTTACCTTTAATCATTTTTTGAATTCCGTTTAATAAGAATTGAATTCCACCCGCTTTAGTAACCATTAAGGCAAGTCCACCGGTTAACATTGAAAGAAGGAATATATCAGTCATATTTGTAAATCCTGTGAAAATCTGTTGTGCAAAAGTTAAGAATGATAAATCCCCATAAGCTAATCCAATTATTCCTGATAAGAATATACCACCTGTTAATACTGCAAAAACGTTCATTCCTGCTAAAGCTAACACTAGTACAAAAATATATGGTAAAACTTTTATTATGTTATAATCATAAGTTTGCATTACTGGAACACTTGTAGGAGCTCCTAAGATTAAAAGTAATATTATTGTTATAATTGCAGCTGGCGCAGCAATAAATATATTAACTTTAAATTTATCTCTCATTTCACAACCTTGAGTTCTAGTTGCTGCAATTGTTGTATCAGATATTACAGAAAGGTTGTCTCCAAACATAGCACCACCACATACAGCAGCTAATGTAAGAGGAAGAGGTAATCCAGCTTTTGCAGCAACTCCTACAGCTATTGGTCCTAAAGCAGCAATTGCGCCAACAGAAGTTCCTGTTGCAATAGAAATAAAACCTGCTATAACAAATAATCCTGCCATTACATATTGAGCTGGAATGTACGTTAAACCTAAATTAACTGTTGAATCTACTCCACCCATTGCCTTAGATACAGCAGCAAATGCACCTGCTAGTAAATAAATAGTACACATTATGATTATATCAGGATTTCCACAACCCTTAACAAATGTGTCGAATTTTTCGTTTATTGATCCTTTAAATAAAATGAATGCTGTAATAATACCGCAAAATGCTGCTACTGGCGCAGGGAATTGATAAAACGCCATTTCTACACCTTGTGCTTGTAATACTAATCCAACTCCTAAATAGACACCTATAAATACTATAAAAGGTATAAGGGCTTTTCCACTAGGTACAATTTTACTTTCTTTACTGCTCATTATTATTCCTCCTTAGGTTTTAACATTTATGAAATTTATAAAAACATTATAATAATTTACATTTTGCCCCAGAAAAGGTTTACAGAAACAAGAAATTTATTTGCCCCAAATAATTCCTTTAGTTATTTCTTCAATATTCTGGGGGAATACAATTGATTCCCCCAGGTAAAAGTACTTATTTTCTTTATCTTCTTTATCTTCTTTATCTTTCATTTATCAAATATAGCTTTATCTTTTATAACTTCATTAAAAATTGAAACTATTTAACTATCAAATCTAAAGCTTGTTTCATATCAGCAATTATATCTTCAGCAGTTTCAAGACCAACTGATAATCTAACAAGTCCATCACTTATTCCACAAGCTGCTCTTTCTTCTGATGTATATGGAGAGTGAGTCATTGAAGCTGGATGTTGAATTAATGTTTCAGCATCTCCTAAGCTAACTGCTAATGCAGCTAAGTGAACATTATTCATAACAACTCTTCCTTCTTCTACTCCACCTTTAAGTTCAAAAGCAATCATAGCTCCTGGTAAGTCCATTTGTTTTTTAGCTAACTCATAGAATTCAAAACTTTCAAGTCCTGGGTAATAAACTTTTTCTACTGCAGGATGACTTTCTAAGAATTCAGCAACTTTCATTGCATTAGCACAATGTTGTCTCATTCTAAGTTCTAAAGTTTTCATTCCTCTTAATACTAAATAAGCATCGTCAGCACTTAGTACAGCACCAGTCATATCTTTTACACCAACTAATCTAACTTGTGTAATGAAATCTGCTTTACCAGCTGCGAATCCAGCGATAACATCTCCGTGTCCATTCAAGTATTTAGTTGCTGAGTGAAGAACAACGTCAGCACCATGCTCTAAGGGTCTTTGAATATAAGGTGTACAGAATGTATTATCAACAAATACTAAACAATTTTCATTAGCATGAGCAATTTTAGATATTTCTTCTATATCAGTTACTTTTAATGTAGGGTTTGCAGGTGTTTCTAGGTATACAACTCTAGTATTAGGTTTCATAGCTTTTTTAACTTCTTCAAGGTTACTTACATCTACAAATGTAACTTCGATTCCAAATCTAGTAAGTCCGTGGTTTAATAATGCAAAAGTACATCCATAAAGTGTATCAGATGCTACTACATGATCTCCAGCTTTCAATGCAGTCCATAAAGATGAAGAAATCGCTCCGATTCCAGATGCTGTTGATACAGCAGCTTCAGCTTTTTCAAGGATAGCTACTCTTTCTTCTACTTCAGCATTTGTAGGATTTCCAAGTCTTGAGTATATATATCCTGGCTCTTCTAATGCGAATCTTCTTCCGCCTTCTTCTGCTGAATTAAATACGAATGTAGAAGTTCTGTGTATAGGAGTAACTAACGAACCATATTGTTTGTCTCCAACATGTCCACCATGTATTGTTTTTGTTCCAAAGCCCATATTTTCCAATTTTTCTCTATTCATTTATATCGCTCCTTAAAATTTTATATTTTTATTATCTTAGTTAAACCATTATTGCTCTTTAACTAATTTATGTGTCTTATCGTTTACACTATTAGTATAAGCAATTGCTATGCCAACTTATTATAATAAGCCTATAAGCTATTCTATCACGATTTTATGACAAAAATATAAAACAATGGAATTTTTTTTTACACATTCGACAAAACATTCGGAAATATTTTTTACACTTGTAAATAATATTTCCACAGACATATTAGAGGCAACTAGGAATCATTTAAAACTGTATATCAAATTTTTTCACTTTATTTATTATTGTTGTATGAGAAATTCCTAAAGCTTTAGCTGCCTTACGATACGTTCTATGAGTTCTTAATGCATTAGTAATAACTTCTTTTTCATACATTTCAATTGCTTGTTTTAAGTTTGGTTCTTTACAATAATTAAATTTAGGGGTAGAAGTAATGCATCCTTTACTTCTACTATTAAAATCTATAATCAAGTGCTCTAGTTCCAATATATCATTTGGACATAAATTCATAGCTCTTTCAATAACATTCTGTAATTCTCTAACATTTCCTGGCCAATTATATTCCATTAACGCATTAATAAATGTTGCATCTGATCCAGAAATCTTTTTATTTAATTTTTTATTTAATTTTTCAATAAAAAAAGTAACTAAGCTAGGAATATCTTCTATTCTATCTCTTAAAGGAGGTATATATACAGGAATAACATTTAACCTGTAGTATAAGTCTTCTCTAAATCCTCCCTTTTTTATCATTTCTTCTAAATCTCGATTAGTAGCTGCAATTATTCTTACATCAACTTTTTCTTCTTTAGTACCTCCAATTTTTCTAATAACGCCTTCTTGAAGAACTCTCAAAAGCTTTGCTTGCAATGTCATAGAAAGTTCTCCAATTTCATCTAAAAACAAAGTTCCTTCATGAGCTTCTTTGAAAAGACCTTCCTTCCCATTATTACTTGCCCCTGTAAAACTTCCTTTTTCATAACCAAATAACTCACTTTCAATCAAACTATCTGGCAGAGCAGCGCAGTTTATAGTTACAAAATTTTTATTCGTCCTGTTACTTAACCTTTGAATTGCCTTTGCAAACATTTCTTTTCCTGTACCACTTTCTCCTCTTAATAAAATCGTAGAATTGCTCTTTGCAACAGAAGTACATAGTTTTTTCACATTTTCCATTGTAAAACAACTACCTATTACTTCTTTAAAAGCTCCTTTTTTAGTCGATGAAACAATATTTGCAATTTCTATAGCTTGTTCAATGTCTTTAAGAGAAGCAACAACTCCAATAGTATTATCATTATCATCCTTAACCGGTCTGCCAGTAGTTAGATAATGAATTTTGCCCTTTTCATTTTTTATCTCGATTTCAACATTATCATATTTTTTACCAGTCTTGAGCAAATTTATCATAGGCGCATTTATTGCTAGAAATTCTTCTACTTTATTTCCAATAACTTCTTCTTTATTACAATAAAAAACTTTTTCGCAATAACTATTAAATATTTCTATTTCCATTTTATTGTTTATTGCCATTATTCCTTCGTCAACAGAATCAATAATCGCACGAAGTTTTCTTTCGTTTTTTTCATGTTTCATAAGTTCAACTTCTCGAACACTATGAACTCCTTCTAATTTAAGTAGTTCTTTTTTCAGTAGATTCTTTTTATCGCTAGACATGTTTTCAATTTTAACACAAAGTTTTCTAGGAAATACTTCTAAAGAATGTAGACTTATATTAAAATGATAAATTTTATTTAGTATATTCATTGCCATACCAATTTTGTCTTTTGAAATAACTTCAAGTCTGATAAATTTTTTCACTTCCATAGTTATCACCCTTGTATTATAAGATTTTGGTACAATTGCAACATTAATTATATCACAAATAGTTTCCTATATTTCATAAACTTTTAATGTAAAATTTGGGGTACGAGTAAAATCTGGGGACGGTTCTCAACTTTTTCAGAAGTTGAGAGCCGTCCCCGAATAATTTCACTTAAGACTAAAAATGCAAATTCATAGTCTTTTTTGATAAATATTAATAAATTTAAAATTGCTATTATATATACATACCTTACGTAACTTTAATCTATGCATGTACAAATTCTCAGGTATCAATGACTTATGGACTTGTATAGATTCAAAATTGAAGTGGTTTATTTAAATATAAGCATTACGTAAACTAATTAATACAGTGCTAAAATAATGACCCCTCGTAAATATTATTTAGCGGTCATTTATTGAATGGAGGAGGTATTTACATGGCAATATTAGTTACAGGTGGAGCGGGCTATATTGGAAGTCATACCTGTGTTGAATTACTTGAAGCAGGCTATGAAATTATAGTTGTAGACAATCTTATGAATAGTAATGAGGAATCATTAACAAGAGTTAAAAAGATAACCAAAAAGAACTTGAAATTTTATAAGGTTGATTTGCTTAATCAAATTGCTTTAGAAGAAATTTTCAAGGATAATAATATAGATGCAGTTATTCATTTTGCTGGGCTAAAAGCCGTTGGGGAATCTGTATCAATTCCTCTAAAGTACTATAGTAATAATATCATTAGTACTTTAACTTTATGTGATGTAATGAAAAAATTCAATGTTAAAAATCTAGTATTCAGTTCATCTGCAACAGTTTATGGTGATCCTGCTACGGTTCCTATAAATGAAGATTTTCCTTTAAGTGCTACAAATCCTTATGGACGTACAAAACTTATGATTGAGGAAATACTTAGAGATTTATACAAATCAGACTCTAGTTGGAACATTGGAATCCTTCGTTATTTCAACCCTGTAGGAGCTCATCACAGCGGACTTATTGGAGAGGATCCTAATGGCATACCAAATAATTTAGTTCCATACATCTCACAAGTTGCTGTTGGTAAACTCTCACAACTGAGTGTATTTGGAAGTGATTATTCAACAAAAGATGGAACTGGCGTTAGAGACTACATTCATGTAGTTGATCTTGCAATTGGTCATTTGAAAACGTTAGAAAAACTAAATAGTAACCCAGGTTTGGTAACCTATAATCTTGGTACCGGAGAAGGATACAGCGTTTTGGATATGATAAATGCTTTTAAAAAGGCATCAAGCAGAGAAATTCCTTACAAGCTAGTAGAAAGAAGATCCGGAGATATAGCTGAGTGCTACGCTGATACTTCACTAGCTGAAAAAGAACTAGGCTTCAAATCAAAATATGGTCTTGAAGATATGTGTAAAGATTCTTGGCGTTGGCAGTTTAATAATCCAAATGGATATTCCAACGAAATATAAATATTGTGAAGAATAATTATTATAAATTTTGAAAGGGGTAATTACATTATGATGAAACCAACACTTGTAGTAATGGCAGCTGGGATGGGAAGTCGCTATGGTGGACTAAAACAAATAGATCCAGTAGGTCCTAGCGGAGAACTTATTATCGATTATTCAATTTATGATGCTTTAAAAGCTGGATTTGGAAAAGTTGTATTTATCATTAAAGAAGAGATAAAAGAAGATTTTCATAATATAATTGGAAGTAGAATAGAAAAAATCATGGACATAGCCTATATATATCAAAAATTAGATACTTTGCCTGAAGGTTACCATCCTCCCGAAGGAAGAACAAAACCGTGGGGTACAGCGCATGCAGTAATGTGTTGTAAAGATGAAGTTAATACCCCTTTTGCTGTTATTAATGCAGATGATTTTTATGGTCCTTCAAGCTTTAAAGGAATTCACGACTACCTTGTAACCTCAAGCGATAGTGATGATTGTTATCAATATTCAATGGTGGGATTTATCTTAGAGAATACCCTTACAGACCATGGACATGTAGCACGTGGAGTATGCACTTTAGATAATGAAGGATATTTAAAAGATATTAATGAAAGAACTAAGATTCAAAAGTTTGGTAATATGGCAAGATATACTGAGGATGATGATACTTGGATAGATATTCCTAAAGGAAGTACTGTTTCCATGAATACATGGGGATTTACTCCTAGTATTTTTAATGAAATTGATTCTAGATTCCCTAAATTCTTAGAAGAGAGCAAAAACAATCCACTAAAAGCTGAATTTTTCTTACCTAGTGTTGTAGATAGTTTAATATCTGAAAACAAAGCTAAGGTAAAAGTTTTAACTTCTAAAGAACAATGGTATGGAGTTACTTACAAAGAAGACAAACCTCTTGTGAAGAAAGCAATTCAAAAACTAGTAAATGATGGTGTTTACCCAGAAAATTTATGGAGGAATATATATGACTCTTAATTATAATTTTAATGAAATTGTTAAGAACTTTAATTTTCAAGGTGATTTTATAGAAGCAAACCCTTACGGGGACGGTCACATTAATGATACCTTCGAAGCTTATTTCAGAAAAAATGACGGTACAAAACATAGATATATAATGCAAAGAATTAACTCAAATATATTTAAATCTCCTGAAGAATTGATGGAAAATATAGAAAACGTGACATTACATCTTAGAAAAAAAATTGTTGAAGCTGCTGGTAATCCTGATCGTGAAACTTTAAACTTAATCAGAACATTAGACAATAAATGTGTTTATAAAAGCCCAGAAGGAGATTATTGGAGAAGCTATATTTTCATCGAAAATGCTAAAACATACCTACTTGTAGAAAATTCAGAGCATTTTTATAATGCAGGAAAAGCATTTGGCATGTTTCAACAACTTTTAGCTGACTTTCCTGCTGAAAAATTATATGAAACTATTCCAAATTTCCACAACACAGAGAAGAGATTCTCAGATTTCTTAGAAGCAGTAAAGAATGATAAGATGGGTAGAGCAAAAGATATTAAAGCTGAAATAGATTTTGTTTTAGAAAGAGCAGAAGATACAAAAGTTCTTGTAAATCTTATAAAACTAGGTCAATTGCCAATTAAAGTTACACACAATGATACAAAATTCAACAATGTAATGATAGATGATGTTACTGGTGAAGGAATTTGCGTTGTTGACTTAGATACAGTAATGCCGGGTTCAGCCTTATATGATTTCGGAGATTCTATCCGTTCTGGAACTAATACAGCTGAAGAGGACGAGCCTGATATATCAAAAGTCTGGATGGATCTGAATCTCTTCGAAAATTTCACTAAAGGTTACCTTGAATCTGCTGGTCATTCTCTTAGTGATTTAGAATTAGAATATTTACCATTTTCCGCAAAATTAATGACATTTGAATGTGGAACAAGGTTCCTTACAGATCACTTAAATGGTGATATATACTTCAAAATTCACAAAGAAAATCATAATCTAGATAGAGCAAGGACTCAGTTTAAAATGGTAGCTGACATAGAAAACAAGCTAGAAAAGATGAAATTAATCGTACAAAAATATACTAAATAAAATTTTATCACAGGTACTTTTATTTGAATATAAAAGATGCCTGTGATAAAATTTTTATATAAGGTTAGTATTTAACAATTGCTATTGATGTAATGGCAATTGTTTTATTTTTATTATTTTTCCTTAACAATCTTCTATAGTTACTTTCACAAAATATTTACAAGCAAAAAACTACTAATAACTATCAGAGAAGGAGCCTGCAATGACTTATTCTAAAACATTTTTAAAACTTGAGTTTGAAATTGAAAGTCTAATAAGCGTTCATTATTTTGAGTTTGCTAAAAATTACGTATATGAAGGCGAAACACATAATTTTTGGGAGTTTGTTTATGTAGATAAAGGTGAATTAGAAGTAATGTCTCAAGATAATGGCTTCAAATTAAAAAAGGGTGAAATGATTTTTCATAAGCCAAATGAATTTCATAACTTGTGGGCAGACGGAAAAATTGCTCCAAATATTATAGTAATCACCTTCTACTGTAATTCTAAAGCTATGGAATTTTTCGAGAACAGGATAATCTCTACTGGAGACACTGTAAAAAATTTATTAGCTAATATAATAAAAGAATCAAAAGAAGCTTTTTCTACTAAACTCAATATTTCTAACGTCACTAAACTAGAAAAAAAGAAAAGCTCACTTTTTGGTTGTGAACAATTAATTAAAATTTATTTACAGCACTTACTTATATACTTAGTAAGAAAAGGCTCTAATCTTTTACCTGAAGATAGACTTTCTTCTTCCGTTAAAGAAAGAACTTATAATGATATGACTAGAAAAGCTATTAACTTCCTTCATTGTAATATTTCCAATAATATTACTTTCCAGGATGTATGTAGACATTTAAATGTTGGAAGTACATATTTGAAAGCTATGTTCAAAGAACATACAGGTACTAGTGTAATAGAATTTTATAAATCTTTAAAAATTGAAGAAGCTAAAAAGCTTATACGAGAAGGTCAATTAAACTTTACCGAAATAGCAGAAAAATTATCATACTCATCAATACATTACTTTTCAAGGCATTTCAAGAAAACTACAGGCATGACCCCAACGGAATATGCATCCTCTGTGAAAATGAAACTATAAGCTTAATTTTTATCCCTGTCCCCAACTTTTCAAAAAGTTGGGGACATTGCTTAACTTATTTAACTGAATTCTGAAAACATGTACTAAATTTAAATAATTAAACTTAAATCTAAAATTTCAGTATTAATCATCAAGTTTTTGTCAACAATTTATTATGTACTGCATAACTAAGTCAAGGTAAAAACATTGAATGGAGGTAAATAAATGTGTAGAAAAACAAGAATAAAATCTGAAGATGCATATTATCATATCATAATGAAAGGTATGAGTGAAATAAAACTATTTCGCTGTACAAAAGATAAAGATAGATATTTATTTTATATAAAAAAATATAAAGATATATATGGGTTTAAAGTTCTAGCTTATTGCTTAATGAATACTCATGTTCATCTTTTAATCGATACCAATGGCGCCGATATAAGTGATTATATGCACGATATTAATCAATGCTACGCACAATATTACAATAGAACGTATAAAAGAAATGGTCATGTTTTCGGTGATAGATTCAAAAGCATTCTCCCCAATGAAGAGTTTGGTTTACTACAAATGTCATCTTATATTCATAACAACCCAAAAGATATAAAAGGATTCAGATCTAATGTAGAAAATTATGAATACTCAAGTTTTGGCATATATGCTGGAAATCATAAAAATATCTATAATTTAATAGATCCTAGTCTCTTGTTAAGCTATTTTTTAGAAAAAAACAATTTCGAAATAGCTAGAAAAGGCTACTATACCTTCGTCAAAATAAGGTTATCTAACAAAGTAGAGGAGACAGATATTGTAACAGAAATTACTCCTATCAATATTAATAAATTTAAATATATTAATGATATTTTTTGGCAAAATGAAGATAGTATACCAATAATAAAACAGATAATCTGTCCTTCTTCAATAATTAACTTCTTATGTAAAACAGCTACTATTGAGCATCGAAAACTTTTAAACAACTCTAACAGGAAATACTCGGATTATAGATCAATTTGTGTATTCCTTTTAAGGTCAGTATGTAATTTAAAATTCAAAGAAATCAATCCTATTATGGGTAATTTAACTACATCAGCCTTATCAAAATTATGTAACAAGGGCTATGATTTATTAATGAATAATCCAAATTATATAGATATACTTTTTAAACTTAAATCAAATTCTATAGCATCTTTAGCTTAGTATTAAAGTTTATATATTTAAAAGATATTTTCAATTCAAACTCTTAATATTATCTTATCCTTTATTAACTTCTTTATAAATAAGAAATTAGCTTGTCTATTATCAAAATTTCTTATTAAATCATTTCTTTTTTTACTTGAATAGGACAAGCATAAAAAATTATTGTTTAAAGTACCGCATCTCGTGTAATATTTCTAAAAACATCTTTAAATTTCTTGAAATTAATATTAAAACACCTAGATATAAAAAAACTAGGTGTTTTAAAGTGGATTTATTTTTTAGTTAATTTTTTTTAATTATGAACTGTCCCCAATTAAAACTTTAACCAATATATTTAAAAGTTCTACTTACCATATACAAAATGATTGAGTGAATAGGAATAATAAATAATCCCGCTAATACTCTTCCTGGTAAGAAAGCAAGAAATCCTTTGCTAAACAAAATAGATAGCCATAATGTATTTAGAATCATTGAATTTAATAAATACGATATAGTAACTACAAATTGAATCTTATCTATTGAATACTTTTCATTAGTTGACCTATACCTTTTAGTGATAACTGTTGGCACTATTATGAATAGGGCAACTAGTAGCAAATACGCCATTGCTGTAATTACATGCAATTCACCATCATAAAGATAAACTCTTCCATCTATGGCTTTCAAAACTTCACTCTGGAACATAATTAACACTATACCTAAGGATATCAATATAGTAATTAATCCATTAATAATATTAAAATTAATATCATCTTTCATCTTTCTAAAATAATTAAACAACAATCCCGGAATAATTCCATTTAAAGCTGCTGTTAAAGTAAATCCTGGAAAAAATATACCCCCGCCTGGATTCATAATAAATCCAAGAAGGTCGGCAATTACCCCAACAATTCCCCCTATTACTGGACCCATTAAGATTCCTGAAATTTGAATTGGAATAGCTCCAAATCCAATTCTTAGAGCTGGCATTCCCGCAATAGGTACCATAATTGCAAAAACTCTTGTTAGAATAATACTAATTGCAATAAACACTCCCGATAAAGCAATTTCCTTAGCTCCTATTTTCCTTTTGACATCAATATTTTCGTACATAAGAAAAATACCCCCTTCTATAATTAGACAGGGCTATGACATTAAATAAGCTATATTAATGTAACAGCGGACGCAAAAAAGTACCGCGGTATTCATTACAAAATAAAAAATATATACTTAATTCATATTTTTTATAAATTCACATGTAACTTTCCCTTCGTCTAAGGGCAACTTCCCATCCCTTAACACTTTACGCACTTTTCCTACTCTGTCTTTTTATAAATAATACACGAAACCAGTAGAATAGTCAATATAAAAACAGTTTCTCTGTTACTTTCCAATGAACATTTGAGTCCAATAGTATCTTCCATTTGAGTCAGTAGCTACCCCTACACCTATCTCAGAAAATGATGATTTTAATATATTACTTCTATGACCATCTGAATTCATCCACCCATCCATTACTTGTTCAGGAGTAGTTTGTCCATATGCGATATTTTCCCCTGCAGCCATATAAGTTATACCAAATTTACTAATCATATCAAAAGGTGCTCCATAAGTTGGAGAAGTGTGAGAAAAATAATTTTTGTCAATCATATCTTGTGATTTTAATCTTGCTACCTCACATAATTTTTTACTAGTTCCTAGTTCACCTAATCCAGCTTTAGCTCTTTCCCTATTCACTAATTGAATTACTTTATTTTCAAAAGTACTATAAATTGTCGTATCAACACCACTTTCTTTTTCATTATTCTCTTTGTCTATTTCCTCATTTGAACTCTTCTCTTTCCTTGGTTCAGTTATATCACTTGAATCCGTCAACTCACTGTTATCATCTGGAGTTTTAACTGTTTTTTCTTTTTCTTGCTTTTGTTCCTCTTCACTTTTTGTATTATCCCCAATATTATTCGATTCTTTATTATCTTCTTTAGTTTTTTCTCCTAAATCACTTTTACCACTTTCTTTTTTATTTATCTTAGAAGTATTAGTAGTTTTTGTATCAAATTTTCCTTCGCTTTTACTATCATCTTTTGAATTAATAGATTCTTTTTGTTCTTCTGAATCTTCAACCTTCAAGTTCTTATTTTTCTCACTATCCATACTATTATAATTTTTATTTTTTGAGAACTGTCCCCAATTGAATATACTAATTTTATTATTGGAAGTTTCATAATAATTAAAAGAAAAATACCCAAGAACAGTAGTAGCTCCTATTGCCGTTGTAATAACTCCAGCAAAAATAATTTTATTTATTTTATTCACTTACTTTCCCTCCACCATCTTTGATAATTATTAAAATTGGTCATTATTTTATATTTATTTGATTTTTTTTCAAGACCTGACCCCAACTTTTCTATATTATTACTAAAGTCATGTAAAATATGACCTTTATCACTTAAAATATCTTTAATTATATTCTAAAATATAGTTAGAAGAAAGTCATTGTAAAATAATTACCACTTTTCAATTCAACAATCTTTACTTTATAAAATGACTATTGCAACAAATAATTGTATAATATTTCTTATATACTAGTTACAAGGAGGTTTTTATATGAATGGAAAATTAACATGGGGTATTATCTTGGTAGCATTCGGTATTATAGCAATTTTAAATAATTTCGGACTGATGCATGGCGAATATACTTTATTTATTATTAGTGGAGGCTTCTTTATTGGATATTTTTCTAGACCAAGCACAAGAATTGGATTATTAATACCAGCTTGCATTCTTTTATCTATTGGATTTTATACTAATATAGAGCATTTTGCGGAATCTACTGGTATTGAAGGTACATTGTTTTTTATATTTCTAGGTACAGGTTTTTTATTTATTTTCTTTATTCATAATATATTTACTAGAAAACTAACAAAAGAGAAAACAATTAAATGGCCTTTAATAACAGGAATAGCTATTTATGCATTCTCAGTTCTAATCTTTTTTGGAGAAAAATATGATTCAAATGTAGCAGAAATGATTATTAATAATATTTGGCCGATAGCCCTTATTTGTGTCGGAGGATCAATGGTTATTAACGGAATCAAAAAGAAAGAGTGAGTATAAATCAAAAGCATATTTAACTATAAAGGGGATTTATTTCAATACTATTATACTAAATATGCTTCGTTCTATTACTTATCATGTGAATCGGTTTAAAAATAATTTTAATTAAACTTTTAGTATAATCAAATTATGTAAATGCTGCTGAATATTATGCACTTCCTCTAACTACTAAATAAGACTCTAAAACAACTTCTTCTGGAACTTCTTCACCTTCAATAATTTTAATCAATAATTCACAAGAATACTGACCCATTTTATAAATTGGTTGTGCAACGGTAGTTAGTTCAGGTTCTAAAATTTCGGCAAATTTAATATTATCATATCCAATGACACTTATATTTTCAGGAATTTTAAAACCACTTCTTATGAGTGTTTTTATTCCTCCTGCAGCCATTGCATCATTACTGTAGAAAATTGCATCTATATCCAAACCTGAAGAGAGAATTTTTTCTGTAATTTTTCTTCCCCCTTCAATTGAAAATTCACTTTCAAATATGTATTCTTCATTAAAAATACCATTTTCTTTCATAACATTTTTATATGTTTCCAAACGACTTATCGCATTTTCTAAATTTTGTGGGCCACTTACAAATGCAATCTTTTTTCTATCTTTGTTAAATAAATATTTTAATCCTTCTTCAATGCCTACTTTATTTGAACAGTAAACACCACATTTAATTTTAGAGTATTTTATGTGTCTATCTACTAAAACGTAAGGAATACTGTTTGCATCTAATTTTTCAATGCTTTTAGTACTTTCACCACCTGATATAAATATTACACCATCTACTTGCTTACTTATTAACAATTGTACATACTTTTTTTCTTTTATTATATCATTGTCAGAATTGCACAAAATAACATTATAACTATATTTATTAGCGCTATCTTCTATTGCTCTCGCTACTTCTGAAAAAAATGGATTTTCAATATCTGGAACAATAATACCTATAGTTTCACTTTTGTTTGTGCTAAGACTTTTTGCAGCAAAGTTTGGTATATAATGCATTTCTTTAGCAGTTTGTAGTATCTTATTTCTAGTATCTTCACTTACATTAATATTTTTTTTATTTAAAACCATTGAAACTGTAGTTTTGGATACCCCAACTCTTTCAGCAATATCCTTCATCGTTGTCTTCTTCATCTAAATCTCCCATCTTATGATAAAATCTCAAATAATCTTCTAGTCAAGACTTACTTTTGTCATTTTATCATCCCTTAAAATATCCGAAAAATTATTTTTATAGTATCTCATCTAATTTTATCAAATAATATAATAATATGCGAGAATAAAAATATTATTGTTTCTAAACAGAAGTAAAAACCTAATTTAAGGCACTAGCTTAAATTAGGCATTTATACTTATATGTTCTATTTAATAAAATTACTTTTTAATTAAAGCTAAGTCAACAGGAATTTGAGCATCAACTGTTTCGCCAGTAGAAGTTTTTACTGCATTCATAATAGCAATTTCACCCATTAATTTAGGTTGTTGTGCAACAGTAGCAGCCATTTCTCCAGCATTTACAGCATCGATAGCGTCATCATTACCATCAAATCCAACAACAATAACATTTCTATTACTAGCTTTAAGAGCTTTTACAGCGCCAAGAGCCATTTCATCATTATGAGCAAAAATTGCATGGAATTCTGGTTGCGCTTGAATTATATTTTCTGTAACAGTTAAACCTTTTTGTCTATCAAAATCAGCCGCTTGGCTGGAAACTACAGTTATACCTTCTTTATCATCTACTATGTTATGGAAACCTGCTCCTCTGTCATTAGTTGCAGATGCTCCAGGAATACCTTGAAGCTCAACTAATTTTATATCAGCTGTATCGCCTAATTGCTCAAGAATATATTCTGCTGCAAGTTCTCCTCCTGCAACATTATCTGAAGCAATGTGTGATACAACCTCTCCACCATTAGCAGCTCTATCAACAGTTATTACAGGAATTTTCGCTTCATTAGCAACTTTGATAGCGTTTTCAACTGCGTCACTATCTGTTGGATTAATAACAATAGCAGCTACTCCCTGTTGTACTAAATCTTCTACATTTGATCTTTCTTTTGCAGGGTCATTTTGTGAATCTAAAACTACTAATTCATATCCTAAATCTTTAGCTTTCTCTTCAGCTCCTTCTTTCATTTGAACGAAAAATGGATTGTTTAATGTAGATACCACAATTCCTACCTTTTTATTTGCTTCATCAGTTTTTGGTTCATCTTTTGTTTTACATCCAACCATTCCAAATACTAACGTAGATACTAAAGTTGCAGCAGTTATTAGCTTTAAAATCTTTTTCATAAGTATTCACTCCCTAAAATTTTTTATTTAATGTCTATATGTAAATATAATTTAGCAATTATCTACATGTAGAACTATCAAATCATATTATTATTTTTTTCAAATTACTAATAAAAATACCTAGTATTTAATTTTGCTAATAAAAATCACTAATTTTATTAATATCAAAGTCAGCAAAAGTTACTTTCACCCTTGAACTATACATTTTTAATTCCGCTTACTTTCTCTCTCTCTTATCAATTAATACAGCAGCTAAAATTACAATACCTTTAATAATCGCTTGATAGAATGGAGATACATTCATAAGATTCAATGAGTTGTTAAGAACTCCTATAATCAACGCACCAACCATAGTTCCAATTACACTACCTTCTCCACCAGATAAACTTGTTCCACCAATTACTACTGCTGCAATGGCATCAAGTTCAAATCCCATACCAGCATTTGGAGAAGCTGAACCAATTCTGCTTGTTACGATTATTCCACTAAGCGCTGCCGCTGCACCACTTACTACATAAACAAGGGTCTTGATTTTATTTGTATCTATTCCTGAAAGCCTTGCTGAATCTTCATTCCCACCTAGTGCGTATAAATATCTACCATATCGCGTTTCACTTAGAATGTAGTATGCTAATATTAATACAATTACAGTGAATATAACTGGTAACGGTAGATTATTTCCTAGAATTCTTTTATTTCCTAAGGCTCCAAAAGCATCTCCTAATCTTGATATAGGCGTTCCATTTGTAAATACATAAGTTACTCCTCTAAAAATAGTCATTGACGCAAGTGTAACAATAAATGCTTGAATTCTTCCTTTTGCAACCACAAGACCATTAAATAATCCTATTAATCCACCTATTACAATTGCAACTATCACTGATAAAAGTACACTTCCTGTACTTCCAATAATTGTTGCAGCTACTGCACCACTTATTGCTAAAATTGATCCAACTGAAAGGTCAATACCTCCTGATAAAATTACGAATGTCATTCCAATTGCTAATACTGCATTTACCGATACTTGAGTTAATACATTCATCATATTGGAAGTCGTCAAAAACCTCGGTGATACTAATGATGCTATAATACAAAGAATTATTAATCCAAAAATCGACTTATATTTTGCTAAAAAAGATTTCAATTTATTTTTATTTGCTAATGTTGACTGCATGCTTCATAATCGCCTCCTGACTTGCTTCTTCTCTTGTTAATTCACCTGTTATTTTACCTTCGTGCATAACTAAAATCCTGTCGCTTACTCCCAGTACTTCAGCCATGTCGGAACTAATCATTATAACTGCTCTATTTGATTTTTTTAGCTTGTTAAGAATTTCATAAATTTCTTTTTTTGCTCCTACATCAATTCCTCTTGTTGGTTCATCAATAATCAGAATATCTGGGTTTAACATAAGCCACTTTGCTAAAATAACTTTCTGTTGATTTCCACCGCTTAAGTTTTTAATTTTTTGTTCTGATCCTGGAGTTTTAATAGAAAGTTTTTGTATATACTCATCAACTTCTGCACTTTCCATTTTTTTATTTATTCGTTTGATACCCTTTTCATACTTTTGTAAATTTGATAGAGTCATATTTTCTCTAACTGACATACCAAGCACTAAACCTTCTTTTTTTCTATCTTCAGAAAGGTAACAAACTTTCTTTTTAATTGCTTCTTTAGGAGAATTGATTTCAATTTTTTCTCCATTTAAATATACTTCTCCACTATCTTTTTTATATTCACCAAAGATTGTCTTAGCAAGCTCAGTTCTTCCAGAGCCCATAAGTCCTGAAATACCTAGTATTTCCCCAGCTCTTACTTTCAATGACGCATTTACAACTTTATTTTTCAAATTGACATTTTTGACTTCTAAAAGTACCTTTCCCTTTTCCTCTTCTTTGTAAGGAAACTGTTCTTCTATCTTTCTTCCAACCATCATAGTAACCAAATCATCATTATCTACATCTTTTATTAATGACTCACCTACATATTTACCATCTCTTAAAACCGTAATTCTATCGCAAATTTCAAAAATCTCTTCCATTCTATGAGATATATAGATAACTGCAATATTTCTTTCCTTTAAGTTATTTATAACCTTGAATAAACTTTTAGTTTCAACATCTGTTAGAGCTGTAGTTGGTTCATCCATAATGATAATTTTAGAATCATGGGTAAGAGCTTTTGCTATTTCAACCATTTGCATTTCACCAACAGTTATATCTCTAACTGGAGTATCAGGATCAATGCTACATCCAATTTGTTCTAAATATTTCAAACTCTCTTCTCTTAGATGTTTTTTATTAACTTTTCTTGTAACTTTATCAAACTTTTCGTTTCCTAAAAATAAATTTTCTGAAACAGTCATATTAGTCAAAATACTAAGTTCCTGATGAATAATTGCAATTCCTAATTCTTCGGCATGTTTGATACCTTTTACTATAGTTTCATTACCGTCAATTAAGATATCTCCACCATCTTTTTTGTAAACTCCACTCAATACCTTCATTAAAGTAGATTTACCTGCACCATTTTCACCTAGTAATGCTAAGACTTCACCTTTGTATGCTCTTAGATTTACCCCGTCTAGTGCTTTGACTCCTGGAAAGCTTTTAGATATATTTTTCATTTCTAATATTGGTGTTTGAGCTTTCATTTTTCCCCTCCTTAGAAAACAACTCCTGATTTAAGAATAATATTTGCATAAGGTGTTTGTTCTCCAGTTCTAACTACCGCTTTACATTTCTTAGTTAGATTTTTAAAATCTTCGTGCGTTGTGAAAGTTACCTTTATGTCTCCAATTATTTCTTTTATATTTACTAAAATATTTGGACTCATTTCTTCAATTTCTTTTGCTAAAATTACTTCTTCTATTTTTAATTCTTCTAAAATCACCTTCAAAGTATCTAAAAATGTTGGAATTCCTGCACATAATGAAATATCTATTCTCTTTGTTTCTTCTGGTATAGGGAGGCCACAATCTCCAATACATATAGAATCTGTATGACCCATTTTTGAAATTATAGTTGTGATTTCTGAATTCAATAACTTGCCTTTCTTCATTAGTTGTCCTCCTATATAATTTCTTAATATCTATTTTTTTATAACTCCTCTAAATACGGTATTGACGGTTGAGCTCCTGGTCTTTGAACCGCTATAGATGATACTTTATTACCATATAAAATCGCTGCTTTAACACTTTCAAAATTGATATTCTTGATGTCCAGCTTACTAGAAAATCCTCCAATAAAGCTATCTCCTGCAGCTGTTGTATCTACAGCTTCTACCTTAAATGCCGGAATAATTTCTGCCATACCATCTCCAATTAAAGCTGCACCTTTTTCTCCAAGTGTTACAATTACATATTTAACACCTTTATTATTCAGTTCCTTTGCAGCTACTTTTGCAGTTTCTAAATCATGAACTTCTATTCCCGTTAATGAAAATACTTCAGTTTCATTCGGAACTATTATATCTGTATACTTCAAAAGTTCATCTTTAATTTCCTTTGCAGGTGCAGGATTCAGTATAGTTATTTTACTATTATCTTTGGCAATTTTAAATGCTTCTATACCAGCCTCCATAGGTGTTTCAAACTGTGTAATTACAATATCTGAACCTTTTATACCATCTTCACATTCAATTATATCTTTTTTATTTAAAGTCATATTAGACCCTGAAACAACTATAATTGAATTATTTGCATCATTATCTACAGTAATAATTGCTGTTCCTGTTGGATTATTTCTATCTTTAAAAATAAATTTACTCTCTATATTATCTTTTATCAGCTCATCTATTAGCTTCTTCCCGTTTGCATCTTCACCAGTTTTTGCAATCATAATTACTTCAGCACCACTTCTAGCAGCAGCTACTGCTTGATTTGCACCTTTTCCACCAGGAATCATCTTCATTTCATCAGAAAAAATTGTTTCTCCTTCTTTTGGCATCGCTTTGACACTCAAGACAACATCCATGTTCATACTACCCACAATACAAACCTTATTCATTTAAACAACTCCTTTTGTAAATCCATCGTTAACCGATTCAGTTTATCGGTTCACTTAATCGGTTAACTAGATTATACACTATTCTGAAATGCTTTTCAACTTATTTTTAGTATTTTCTGAATATAAAATTATATTCTTTTACCTTATAACTTACATCCTTTTTTATTGCATTGACATTTATATTGATGTATTGTACAGTTGTAAGATATATTATTTTTTTTAATAAAAGCTAATGGAAGCTTAATTAAACATAGTTTAACCTACTATAATAAAGGAGCTGATTACATGAATACATTATTATTTGATTTAGACGGAACTCTTCTTCCGTTAGATATGAATTCCTTTATGGAAATATATTTTAAAGAAATAGGTGAATACTTTAATGACTTAATGGATAGCAAAAAATTTATAGAGCATTTATTAGCTTCTACAAAAGCAATGTTAACTAATTCTGAAAATAAGACGAATGAAGAAATTTTTATGGATGATTTTTCTAAAAGAATTGAAGGTGACTTAGCCCTTTATAAGGACAAGTTTGATAGTTTTTACGATTCTGCTTTTTTAAAAGCAAAAGACTCTGTGCTTGAAACTCCTTTTATAAAGAAAAGCATTAATTTATTAAAAGAAAAAGGATATAAAATGGCTATTGCAACTAACCCTCTATTCCCATTAAAAGCAATCCTTCATAGAATAGAATGGGCTGGACTAAACCCTAATGATTTTATTTATATTTCATCTTATGAAAAGAACTGTTATTGTAAACCAAGCTTAAAATTTTATGAAGAAATACTAAAAGACATAAATAAAAAATCTTGTGAATGTCTTATGGTTGGAAATGATGTTCAAGAAGATTTAATAGCATCAAAATTGGGTATGGAAACTTTTTTAATAGAAGATTGTATACTTCATAGAACCGAAGATGAAATAAGAACTGATTATAGAGGAAGCTATGAAGATTTTTATAAGTTTGTAATTGAGCTTCCAAATTTAAAATAAATAATTTTATTACTTCTACTTTCATTGCAGTAATCATATAAATAAGTTGTAAATATTTAAGCTCTAAAAGAAAGTAGGTGTTAAAATGAAAAACAAACATAATATTGAAAGTTTACTTTGGGAGGTGTATCAAACTATAAGTCATTTAGCCCCTGAAGAATATTCATTACTTTTAAAAAACAAGGGAATGCTTAAATTTCATAAGTCATCAAATACTTATGAAATCGAAAAATTTTCATCTCAAATAAAGAAAGAATACCATTCTTAACAAGAAGCTTTCAACTGCTCCTTGTTATATGGTATTCAGTTTCTTTTGAATTCTTTAAAAAATATTAATATTTTTCAAATTCTTTATCACTTAAACTAATCACTTCGTTATTATCGACCATTGCTTTTTCCTTCATATTTTTTAGGAGCTTCAAAACATCTGGATTTAAATCTTCCATACCTTCATTTAACAATGGTTCATCATCTAAAGTAGATTTTATGGATTTGTAAGTATCTTTGTTGTTATTTTTTATTTTAAATGTCCTTACTTGGCTCTTCAACATCTCTGCTTGACTAGATAACTCTTCGCTTGCAGCTGCTGTTTCTTCTGATGTAGCCGAAGTTGTTTGTACGACATCTGCTATTTGATTAATCCCTTTATTAACTTGTTCTACTCCTATTGCCTGTTCATTAGAAGCTACTGCTATATTTCCAACTAAAGTAGCTGCTTCGGAAATTCCATTAACTATTTTGCCTAAAGCAACTGCTGTAGAATTTGCAATATTAGTTCCACGTTCTACATTCTTTATAGAACCTTCAATCATATCAGTTGTCTCCTTAGCTGCATTTGCAGAACGTGCTGCTAGATTTCTTACTTCTTCAGCAACTACCGCGAATCCCCTACCATGTTGCCCAGCTCTTGCCGCTTCAACTGCCGCATTTAAAGCTAATATATTTGTTTGAAAAGCAATCTCATCTATTACTTTAATAATTTTAGAAATGCTATTAGAAGAATCATTAATCTCACCCATTGCAATTACCATTTCCTGCATTTGATTATTTCCTTCTACTGCATATTCTTTAGCTTTTTCTGCAATTTCTTTAGCATTATTTGAATTTTTAGCATTTTGTTTTGTCTGTGCATATATTTCTTCAATAGACGCTGTTAATTCTTCAATGGAACTTGCTTGCTCAGTTGCGCCTTGTGAAAGTGATGTACTAGAATCAGATACTTGTCCCGCTCCTGCTGCTACTTGTTCTGAGGCTGAATCTATGTTAATGATTACCTTATTAAGATTCTCTGTCATATTATTAAAAGCTATTGCCATTTCACCTATTTCATCTTTTGACTTTACTTCTAAGTCTACATCAAGATTACCTTCAGCTATATTATCTGCTGCTACTAAGATTTCCTTTATTGGCTTACCAATCTTATTTGCAAAATATAATCCCAACGCACCAGCTAACATAACTCCTAAAACAATAATAGTTATCATTAATATAATAGAATTCCTATAGTTATCATCAATATCTTGCAGTAATAATTCTGCCTGTAGATTGCTTTCCTCAATAAGATTTTGTATATCTTCTTCTACGTTTTCTCTTATTGAAGCGTATTCCGATGCAACTCTCAATGCTTGTAATTCATTACCATCCTTTATGTATTTTTCAAATTTTTCACGCATTGCTATATACGGTAAAATATCTCTTTCAAAATTACTTAAAAGTTCTTCTTCATTATCTGATAATGGTAATTTTTTATAGTTCTCTAGTAATACTTTATTTTTATTTATCCATTCAATGTTTTCCTTCTCTCTTTGTTCGAGCTTTTCTAAATCTTCATTATCGTAAAGCATATATATATTATTTGACCGAATCCTTAATAAATTTAAATTTATAGTTGATAATTCTTTAATAGGTATAAGTCTATGCTCATAAATTTTTACTGCCTCTTTATGGCTTTTACTCATATTATACAATCCAACTACTCCAACTATTACAGCCAAAATTGAAACCATCAAAAAAGCAACTGTCAACTTTGTTCGAATTTTCAAGCTATTGAAACCAAAAGATTTTATTTTTATAAGTTTTTTCACATAAATTCCCCCTTTTTGTAGTAACTATTTATATATTTTCCATTGATAAGCTTTACATTTAATGATAAAACCAATTTAACAAATTTTGTACACACTTCACATATTACCATATTTTATGAAATAATTCTACGATTTTTCATAAAATAACACGAAAATCGTGTGTTTTTATGCGGTTTTTTAATTTATTTATTAATTATAATAACTTTTACATTAAAATATTTACTAATTAACAAAAAAAAGAACAGGAGATACTCTCGTATCTCCTCTTAAAATCCTTACTTATCTATATTATTCTACACAAATCTGGTACAACTTCCTGCATTTCCAGCTACAACCTCAAGTTTTGATTCAATTCTCTCTTTAAGTTCCGGAACATGAGAAATAATTCCTACAAGCCTTCCCATTCTTTGAAGATCAATCAAACATTCTATTGCATTATCCAAAGATTCAGAATCAAGTGTTCCAAAACCTTCATCTATGAACATAGTATCTAATCTTACTCCTCCAGCATAGGATTGAACTACATCAGACAATCCAAGAGCCATTGAAAGTGATGCTTTGAATCCTTCTCCACCAGATAGAGTTTTTACATGTCTTGATCTTCCTGTATAACTATCAAAAACTTCTAATTCCAGTCCACTTTGCTTATTTTTTCTTTCTAGTTCATCAGTTCTAGATAACTGAAACCTTCCATCAGTCATCTTTCTAAGCCTTGAATTTGCAGCTACTAATATATCATCTAAAAATGCTGCAAGTACATATCTTTCAAAAGATATATTGGATGAATTACTTCCATTTGCTATTTTAGATAATTGGCCAATTAATTTATATTGATTTTCCTTAGTTTCAATTTTTACATTTATTTCCTCTATATCACTTATTGTCTTTATGTTATTTTCAATCCTATTTTGTGTTTTGTTTTTAATACTATTTATTTCTTTATAAAATTCATTCTTTTCATCTATTCTCTTTTGTATTAATGAAATATCAACTAAAGAAAATCCCTCAGTATTTTTTGCTAATTCTTCGTATCTGTCTCGGATAGATTGAAGGTCACTAAAGTATTTTTCTATACTTTTCTTGGTTGAATCCATCCACTCCCTATCTCTTTTTGCATTAATATATTCTTTGTATCCATCAAAACCAGCTTCCTCAACCTTTTCTTTAAAAATTTCTTTAGCTTTATTGAAAACTAATTTTGATTTTTCTAACTCCTTTTCAATATGTTCCTTTGAAACCTTTTTAGTCACGAAAACTTTAGAACAATTTTCATATTCTTTTCTGGAAGCTTCAAGCTTATGTTCTAATTTATTTTTTAAACTCTCAACTTCTTTAATTTCTGCTAAAAGTTGAGACCCGTCCCTAAATTCTTCTGGTATCTCTTTTACTATTTCTTCGTACTTAGTTTTAGCTTCAGTAAAGTTATTGTTAGCTATATATAAATTCTTTTCATTGACCTCAAAATCTTCTTCATTCTTCTTCATGTTTTCATTAGCGTTAATAATCTGTTTTTCTATATTACTGTGAATTTCTTTTAATTTTTTCATTTCATTTATTTCCATATTTGATTGATTAATTTTTTCTTCAATAAAGTTTTTTAAACTACTAATAAATATTGCAATTTTTTTTAATCCCATAACTTTGAATTTTTTAATGTCCACAGCATATTTAGGATTTTGGATTATTTCTTCAAATTCACCTATTTTATTAATGAGTTCTTCTGCTCTATTATATAGATTTTCTTTAGCATTTTTACCTTCAGTTTCTAAAGCTGCCTTCATAGCATTTCTATCATTAAAAAGTTTTTGTGCTTTTTGAACTCTTTCCCTTTTAACTTTCAGTTCCTCTTCTGAAGGTAAATGAGCTCCTTTAACTGCTAGATTAGTATGGTTAGTTGATCCACATACTGGACACGGCTCTCCTTCTTTTAAGTTATTTGCCAATAAGGCAGCTTGCCCTTCTATAAATTTATTATATAAATCATCATATTCTTTAGATTCATTTTCTAATTCTTCTTTTATAATCTTTAAACTTTCAGTTTCTTTTAAAAATAATTTACTTTTTTTGGCCAAATCTCTTTCTACGAGAGATAAATTATTTACATTGGATAAAACCTCTTTCAGCTTATCTCCAAAATTTTTCAATTTTTCATATTCAATTGCAGCATTTTGACATTTATCTTTTTCTTTATTTAAATTTTCTAATCTATCCTTTGTGCCCTGAATAACCTTTTGAATATTTTCTTTTCTTTCAATTAACTTTGACAACTGTCCCTGAAACTTTGTTTTTTCATTTTTAATAACATCGAAATTTCTAACTTTATCAATATAGCTTTTTAAAACAGTTAGTTTTTCATTTAAAGAATTTCTTCTATTTATACTTTCTTCTGAAGATTGAATTTTATATTTTTCCTGGGAACTATTCATACTAACTTCAGATTTTTGAAATTCATCAATTATTTTTTTTAATTCTTTTTCTTTATTTACTTTCTCTATTTTTCTATCATTATAAATCTCTTCTACAGGAATTATTGTATGTGCTTTATCAGCTAGATTTAATTCTTTTTCTTTTTGAGAAACCTCATCTTTTCGAGCTTCCATTAAAGTCTTTTCTTTAAATAACTCATCTTTTCTAGAAAGCTTTTTATTGTTTTCCTCAGACTTTGTTTTTTCTATAGTTAGTTTATTTACTTCTTTAAATATTGATTTTTCTTTTTCTTCTAATTCTTTCTTTTTTTCTTTATCTAATTCTAAGCTGTTTTTTGTCTTTTCAATAATTTTTGAGATATTTTTTTCATCACTCTCTACCATTTGGCTTAATGCAAAATTTTCAAAAGTATCTATTCTAGAGACAGCAGATTCTCTAAGTGCAAGGCTATTTTTAATTTCATTTTTCAACTGCTTTTCTTTTATTTGTAATTTGAATTGGAGATCCTTATAGATTTTTGTATTAAATATTTTCTGTAATACTTTTTCTCTTTCTTGAGAATCAGCTGTTAATAATTTTCTGAAAGAACCTTGAGGAATCATTAATATTTGCCTGAATTGCTCCGCATTTATCCCCATTATTTCTGAAACTTTATTATTTACGCTAGATACTCCTGTAATTACTGTTTTCTCATCAACCCCATTATCAATAATCATAGAAGCTTCTGGCTTTTGTTCTGTAAAACCTTCCCCTCTTTTCTTCTTCTTCATTTGTTTAGGAGTTCTGTGAATAAGGTATTTTTCTTCTTTTAATTCAAATTCCAATGTAACTTCTGTAATAAGATTATCTTCAGCAAAGTGACTTCGGAGACTTTCAGGATTTCTCTCATTTCCGCTTGTTTCACCATACATTGCATAACAAATACCATCAAATATAGTGGTTTTTCCTGCTCCTGTTGGTCCTGTTATCAAAAACAAATTCTTACCATTTAACTCAGTAAAATCTACAACTTCTTCATTAGGATAAGGTCCAAATGCCGTCATAGTTAATTTTAGAGGTCTCATCTTTCATTCCTCCTTTCTTTTTCCATTCCTTCTGCTGTATCAACAACTATTTCTTTCATCTCTTGGTTAAATTTATTTCCCGTAATGTTTTCATAGAACTCAGTAAATAAACCAAGTAAAGATTTTTCTACGAAATTCTTACTAGCAGAAGTTCTCTCTTCACCTGCATCACCTGTTGAAGCTTCTCTCTCAAGCCTTAAAACATTCGGATACACATTTCTTAACTTTCCAATGGCATCAATAATTTCTCCTTTATCCGTTAAAGTTGCCATTATGTAATCTTCTGAAGTCTTTTCTAATGAGTTAGCTTCTTCAATTAAATCCTTCAGTTCTCCTCTTATTTTTCTCATGTTTCTCTTAGGGGCTAATTCTCTATACCTATACTGAATGTCACCACTTTCATCTATATCAACAATTGTTACAGACTTTTTATGCTTAACTTCTGAAAAAGAATATTTCATTAATGAACCTGAATATCTTATTTTATCTACATTAATTTTCTGCGCTCCATGAAGATGTCCTAAAGCCACATAATTAAAGTCATGGAAATGCTCTACATTTACTGCGTCTGTTCCACCTATGGATAGAGGTCTTTCAGAATCACAAGTTTCAGGGGACTCCCCTGATGTTATGTATCCATGTGCAACTAAAACATTCCTTTCATTCATATTTATAGTGGCTTTTATCTTATCTATAATTACTTTAAAAGCATCGTCATGAGTCTTAATAGTTTCATCTCCATAAAGTTCACGAACTAAAACTGGTTCTGCATAGGGCACTGTATAAAAATTTACTGGCCCAAACTCATCTTCCATTGTGACTTTTCCTATTTCCTTTTTTAACTTTCCTGAAATATATAACCCTGTTGCTTCCATTAACCTACCACCAAAATCAATTCTATCTGGGCTATCGTGGTTACCTGCAATAGCAATAACCTTTACCCCTTGTTTTAAAAGAATTTCCACTAAGGCTTCTCCTAATAATTGTACCGCTTCAACTGGTGGTATTGATCTATCATATAAATCCCCTGCAATAACTATTGCATCAGGCTTTTCTTCTTTTACCATTTCAATAAATTGATCTAATATGTATTTTTGATCCTCTGTCATGTGAATTCCATGAACAAGTTTTCCTATGTGCCAATCTGCTGTGTGGATAAATCTCATAAAAACACCCCTTTTATCAATTCGCAATTCACAATTGCCAATTAAAACGTAGCCTTACTTTTCAATTATATCATAATTTAATAAACAACAAAGCGAAGCTTTCGGTATCATAAAAGATACATAAGCTTCGCTTAATCATTCCTATTATTTTTTGAAATTCACTTCTTTTTCTCCATCACCAAAATTCACAGTAGTTCTACATGGTTTAGTTTTAGCTATAATATTTCCATTTCTAATTGAATATAAAACGGATGCTTGTCTTCTTATAGCATCATAGCCATTTTCCGCATGTAAAATTAATAGATTTGCAGGTTTCCCCTCTTCTATACCATATTTATCTAATATGTTTAAAGCTCTTGCACTATTTTTAGTTATAAGATCAATAGAATCATTTATCTGACTGTATCCCATCATTTGGCACACATGCAGTCCCATATGAAGTACTTGCAACATATTTCCTGTTCCAAGTGGATACCATGGGTCAAAAATATCATCATGTCCAAAACATACATTAATACCAGCTTCATTTAATTCCTTAACCCTTGTAATTCCTCTTCTTTTGGGATAAGTATCAAACCTTCCTTGAAGATGAATATTCACTAATGGGTTTGCAACAAAATTAATCTTTGACATTTTTAATAGCCTAAATAATTTATATGTATAGGCATTGTTATAAGAATGCATTGCAGTTGTATGGCTAGCTGTAACCTTTTCTCCCATATTATTCTCATATGCTTTTGCAGCTAGTACTTCAATGAATCTTGATTGTTCATCATCAATTTCATCACAATGTACATCAATTAAGCAATCGTACTTTTTAGCAATTTCAAATATTTTCTCGATAGATTGAACTCCATATTCTCTAGTGAATTCAAAATGAGGTATAGCTCCTATAACATCAGCCCCTAGCTGAACAGCTTTTTCTAAAAGCTCAACTCCATTAGGAAAAGATAAAATACCTTCCTGTGGAAATGCAACTATTTGTAGTGTTACATAATTCTTCATTTCTTCTTTTACTTCTACCAACGCTTTTAATGCAATAAGCTCAGGATCCGTAACATCCACATGAGTTCTCACAAATTGAATCCCGTTAGCTACTTGCCATTCTAAAGCTTTTTTAGCTCTTTTCTTAACATCTTCAATAGTCAGCATGCTTTTTCTTTCTGACCATCTCTCTATTCCTTCAAATAATGTTCCACTTTCATTCCATCTTGGTTCACCTGCTGTTAATGTAGTATCTAAATGAATATGAGGCTCAATAAAAGGTGGTAACACTAGATTACCTTCTGCATCAATTGTTGTGTTTCCTACTATTTCACTATCTATTCTTTCTATAATCCCATTGTTTATTAGTATATCAACTGTATCATTCTTACCTTGTAATCTAGCATTCTTTATTAACATAAAGCACCCTCCTTAAAATTAACCCTCTATGTAAAGAGAATCCACGTGAAACTTAATTTATACATGTTTCAAAATCTCGGACATCAGCGAGTTATGGTACATGTATAATTTATAGTTGAACTGGAATCTCTATATATTCTCTAATTCTTTATTATCTATATTAACTTTATTTTCCAATCTAGCAACTACTACATGGCAAACTGCTGAAAACAATACAGCATTTATTGGTGCTATGCCTGGTACATATTTAGCTGCAAGAACTCCTACAGTCCATGCTATAATTGCTGAGATATTCACATTTTCAAATCTTGCATTTTTAAAGTTTTTATATTTTTCTCTATTAACAAAGAAATAATCCGCGATAATAATTCCTCCGATTGGCGGTATAAATGATCCTAAAAATGTTAGCCATCCAACAAAATTATTATATAAATACATCGCTCCTATAGTACCAATCAATCCATTAAATATAACTATTTTATTCTTTGGAATTTTTGTTATGTTTGAGAACCCTAACCCCGATGCATATAACGCATTGTCATTAGTTGTCCAAATATTAAATCCTAATATTATAATTGCAGGTAAAATCAATCCTTGAGTAAACATTACTTCAGATATATCTGATTGTCCAGTAACGGCTGCTCCTATAGCTCCGAAAATAAACATTAGTGAATTACCTATAAAGAATGCAATTAACGTTGTTAAAACTCCAACTTTTTTATTCTTAGAGAATCTTGTAAAATCAGGTGTTAATGTACCTCCACTTATAAATGAACCAACACATAGCGTTAATGCAATTCCTATCCCGATCGTTTCTTTTGGTTCTATAGCTAATAAATTTGAAATACCTCCGATTGAATTCACTGCATTTGCTACTGAATAACTACCAAGACATGCAATTGAAGGTACAGCAATTAAACTTAGAATTGTAAGTGCCTTAATTCCGAAATATGCCGTTCCAGTCATTAAAAGTCCCGCTACAAATATTATAAGATATACATTTGCACCAGTCACCTTTTGCACTGGGAGCGCAAACATGGCAACTCCAACACCAAACCATCCTACTTGAGTAATCCCAAGTATAAAAGATGCTAGATATGATCCCTTTTCTCCAAAAGAATATCTTGCAAGTAAATGTGTTGATAAACCAGTGTTTGAAGCAATATAAGCAAGCAAACTTGTATACACACCTAAAATTAAATTTCCTAATAAAACTGCAATTATAAAATCTTTTATTCCTAATCCTGTCCCAAGAGTTCCACCTGTCCACATACTTGCTGAAAAGAAAGTAAATCCTAACATAACAACAAACATAGATAAAAATCCTTTTTTGCTTTCCTCTGGAACTGTTTCTAATGCATAATCATGATCATAATTTTGATTGCTCATTTTTATTCCTCCTAAGTATTATATTTATCTGTACCAATTCGAGCAATAAAAAACAGCCTTGTCACAATAATATGACAAGGCTGTTATAAAGCAATTTTTTATTATTTAGATAAACACCTTCTATAATGCTTATCTATAATATGCGCTCAACCTTGCCAGTCTCTCGGACTGATTTAAAGGTACCGATATAATTTAAATTATTATATCATGCCATATTTTACATGTCAATAATAAATATCTTCTTTAATATACGGGTCTGATTGATTTTATAAGCTTATTTTGATAAAATTAATTCATGTTAAAGAGAATCCACAATGAACTTTATTTACAGTTGAATTGGAATCTCTATCTAAAGATAAATATTACAAAAATTTAATCCATGGAGTGATAAAATGAAAATTGCTGTTATAGATAGTCAAGGTGGAGGTTTAGGAAAACGTATTGTTGAAAAATTAAGTAAAGTTGTTGATGAGAATACTAAAATTATAGCTTTAGGTACTAATTCTATAGCTACAATGGGTATGCTAAAAGCTGGAGCACATTCTTGTGCTACAGGAGAAAATGCAATAAAGGTCATGAGTCAAAAAGTTGATATTATTACTGGGGCAATGGCAATTTGTGTGCCTAATTCAATGATGGGAGAAATATCTGAATCTATTGCATATTCTATAGGAACTAGCACTGCATCTAAGATTTTATTACCTTTAAATAGATGTGGTATAAAAGTAGCTGGAGTTGAAGATAAAAAGGCTAATGAACTTATAGATGATTTAATTAGTTTAATTATAAAAGAAACAAAAAAATAAAAACCGCATTTTGCGGTTTTTTTATTACTGAATTATTGCTAAGAAAATATATTGAACAACAAAGAACACTAAAGTAAAAATAGCATACTTATCCATTGTGAATGGAAGAATAGAAACTCCATCATCTTCTTTAAGTCCCTGAGCTATCATTTCTTTTCTTACACCCATAGCTGTATATTTCTTAACTTCTTCATCTGCTTTGTTACCTTTAAATATCAAACTAGCAATAAAACCAATTGAAACTGATAAAGTTGCACCAATTGCAGGATTCCATAACCAACTAGGATGATAAGTTTGTGCAATCCAGTACCCCCCTAAGAAACTAAGAATAAATCCAGTTGCAACACCTTTATCATTAGCTTTTGTAGTAAACATTGCTAATAAGAAAGCACCACATGCAGGGCCTGAGAAGTATGATATATATTTACCAACTAATTCTAGAACTGATTTAACTGTTCCACCGAATGCTAATATTACCACGAATATTATAACTATGCCAAATACTGCAGAAATAGTCATTGTAAGCTTAAGTGAAACTTCTCCTTTTCCTTTGTAGAAATATTTTTCATATATATCTTTAATAAATACTGTTGTCATGGAGTTTAATAATGAATCAACGCTCGACATAGCTGCAGCAAAAGCACCAGCAATAACTAAACCTACTATACCTACTGGAAGCTCTTCTAATATAAATCCAATCATAATTTGGTTTGAAGAATCAAATGATTTTCCACCATAGAATACCCAAAGAATTAAACCTACAAGTAATGTAGCAAAGTATGTAAAACTCATTACAACTGAACTTGAAGCTAGTGAACTTTTAACACCTTTCATTGACTTTGCAGTTAAAACCCTTTGAATTTGAGCTTGGTCAAAACAAAAATATCTAGTCCACATTATAGCACCACCTATAAGTGCTACCCAAAACGCATTTGTATTTGTTAAACTAAATGAAAAATCAAGAGCTTGCAACTTGCCAGCAGCTTGTGCTGTTCCAATAGTTTCAAAAAATCCCATATTCATTTTCTTTAAAGGAATAATTACTGCTAAAATTACTCCTAGCCAAACAACTGCTGTCTGAACTGCATCTGTCCAAATAACGGCTTTAATTCCACCTAATAATGTGTAAACTATTGATATAAGTACAATTATTGGAACTATTACATTTAGAGACCACCCAGTAATTGTTTGTAAAATAAGAGCTGGAACAAATACCATTGAACTAACTTGAATAAGTGAGTTAATAAAAAACTGAGCAACTGTTAGGTTTCTACTTATGCCACCTAAACGTAATTCCATATACTCATATATTGAAGTAATTTTTAGATGATAAATAACAGGAGTAGTTATATAAAGTGCAATAAATATAGCAAGTGGCACCGTAATATTCACCATGTAGGGTGCTATACCAGAATTATATGCCCAACCTGGAGCTCCAACAAAACTGTTAGCACTAATCATTGTTGCTGCTACAGACAATGCAATTGGAAGCCAAGGCATTGATCTTCCTGCTAATAAATAGTCTTCTTGTGTTTCGTTATCTTTACCTGCAAAATATCCAATAAGAATCATTCCTAAAAGATATGCTACTATTACAATACTGTCAATTGTAGAAATCATTTTTAAATCTCCCCTTTTCTAAATGTTTTTTTTAATTCATTTGTGAAATAATGTTACCAGAATCAATTATGTTTTTATCCTTCTTTCTTATTAATCCTTGAATTATATTAATAATGTAAAAAACCTCAATAACCATTTCGTTATTATTTTCTCTATTCTACAAAAACCTCTTTATAAACTCTCATAATATTTCCACCAAGGATTTTTTTAATATCTTCATCGCTGTAATTATTTCTGATAAGAACATCAATAAATTTATAGTAATCATCAAAATGTTGTAAATCTTCCATAATTAGTCTTCCTTTTGGAACACCAATCTCTAATCCTTCAATAAATCCAGGTGCTGGTGACCAAGCTCTATGAACATTACTCACTAATGGAAACTCGTCATTATCACTACCAATTGCAATATTATCTACTGTTCCAAGTAAGTCAGCAACATAATTAATATGTTTTACAAAATCATCAACAGTAACTCTCTCATCATTAAAATGACTAACCTTACCTTTTACAAATCCTTTTAAAGTTGTTATACCCATAACACCATTGCTTTTTGCAATAGCTTTTACACGTTCATCAGATATGTTTCTTCCATGATCTACAACTCCACTAATACAAGTATGAGAATTTATTAAAGGTTTTGTTGATACTTCTGCTACATCAAAAAAAACTCTATCAAGCATATGTGCAGTATCTATAACCATACCAAGCTTATCCATTTCTTGAATCGCTTTTACACCTAAATTAGTTAGTTTTCCACCACGCCCATCTCTCGCTGCAGCTTTTTCACCTGGTCCATCTCCAAAAGATGTTCTTCCCGATGAGAGAAGACAACATCCTCTTAAACCTAATCTATAGAAGCTTCTTAGAGTAGACAAATCATGTTCATCAGCTTTTCCTGTTAGCGCTCTAGCACCTTCGAATTTCATAAATATACCTAATTTATTATCTTCTATACATTTTTCTATATCTCTATAACTACGTAATATACGTAATTCTTTAGATACTTTTTCTTCTTCAAGCAACATATCTATAAGACTCATTGCTCCTAGCACTATGTTATCTTGACAATTTGTTAAACATGGTGAATTACCACCAACTACAGCATCCAAAAATTTAAGTCCACCTTTTCTCATTAACGGAGCATAGTGAGTATCAAAAATATTCTCTTCTCCAGCATCTTTTCTAATTGCAAATTCCATCATAAATTGATTCATAATATCAAAATATGGTGTATGTTTTATATGATATTGCAAACGATCATTTAAATTATTCATTTCTTCAACTCCTCTAATTTTTACTCTCTCTACTTGGTAATATTTCTTTCCAAACTCTTATCCAGTTCTCTCCCATAATCTTTCTTATATCTGATTCACTATAACCTTTTTTAATTAATTTATCTGCAATCTTATGGATTTCTTCAATTCCTGTTATACCTTCAATATAATCATTTTCACGACATTTATATGATATTCCCTCTATCCAACCTGGATGTCTTAACTTTGACAAAGGATTGATTCTATCAAATTCACAGAAATCCGGTCCTAGTGCAACACAATCAATGCCTGCTATTTCAATAACATGTTCTATATTTTTAATCAAATCATCCATACCTGCTGTTACTGCATCTTTATTCAAAAGTTCTCCTAGAAAGCTAATTCCAATAACGCCTTTCCTTTCAGCAATAGCTTTGATACGTTCATCAGATATACATCTTGTAAATTGATTTAAAGATTTACAACCAGTATGAGAATCAATAACAGGTTTACTTGTTAGCTCCATTAGATGATAAAAACCATAATCACTTAATGCTGAAGTATCGATAATTACTCCTAATCTTTCCATCTCTTTAACTAAATCAACACCGAAAAAAGTAATACCAGCTTCTGTTCTTTCTTCTGCACAGCCATCTGCAATACGATTTCTTCCATTTCCAGTTAATTGAACTGAACGAAGTCCCAATCTATATAAATTTCTTAGGCTTGATAGTAAATTTAAGTTTTCTTTTCCTTCTAAGGCTCTTCCATTCTCAATTGTGCACATTACTGCAATCTTATCTTCTTTGATACAATCATCCAAATCTTCTTTGTGCATAATTATTTTAAATGTTTGACAACCTTGTTCTAGATCATTTATTAAGCAATCTAATATTTTATTTGCATTCCAAAAATACAATTCAGAATAGCTATCAATACACATTACCGTATGGCTTCTAGTTATAACTAGATTTATTGCTCTAACTCCCGCTTTCTTAAGCTTTGGATAATATGTTTTATCGAAAGATTTCATACCTCCTGCCATTTTATCTTGTAAATACTTGTCCCATAATTGATGATGCCCATCAATTATAAGAAAATCTGTGTTTTTATCCACTATAATCCCTCCATTTTTTATGATGTTGTTTTGATATCGTTGTCATCAATATTAATCAGAAATCAAAATATTCTTTTTATAAAGATAGATGAAATTTGATATCGTTATCATAAACTGTAATAATTTTTCTTTTTCAGATAAATTAAACACAACAATGACATCGCTATCATGTATATTGAAAATTAAAATGCTTTTGCACAAAGCACTTAATTCAACTTTATATTTATTATTAATCTAATACTTGCTCATTATATAATTATTTTTATATATAGTCAAGTGTTTTATGGTATATTCTGAATTTACAAACAATTTTTAAATACTGCCATAGTAACTCTTAGCACTACCTTTTTATTTGATGAAATTTATAAATATAATAGAAAACAAAGAATGAATTTGCATAGTTATACTAATGCTAATCTATTCCTTGAATTATATATTACATACTTTTCCTTAGCTATTACCATTCGTCAAAACTTTAACTGAAGAACGAATAATTAATTCCATATCATATCTTCTTAATATCTGCTTTTCAGGATTTTCAAGCAACTCTTCAATAACTTCTATGGTTGCATTAACTAAATCATCAACTGATTGTCTCATAGTAGTTAAATCATATGCCTCTAAGCTTGCTGCTGAATTATCATCAAAGCCTATTATTGAAATATCATTTGGTACATCTAATCCAAATTTTCCTCTTGCTGCATCCATTGCGCCCATAGCCATATTATCTCCACAGCAAAATATTATATCCGGCCTTTTTTTAGAAGAGATCATTTTAGTGGCTAGCTTATATCCTGATTTATAAGTAAAGTCGCCTTCAATAACATATACAGGTTCTATACTATGGTTTTTAAGTTTTGTAATAAAGCTCTCATTTCTTTCGTTCTCGTTTTTACCTGCTATATATCCTATATGCTTAAATCCATTGTCAAATATAAAATCAGCTATTTCATTTACAGCTTTTATACTATCGCTCCAAACTGCACTTGCATTTGAATTCATAACTTCACGATTAAATAATATCAAAGGAATTTTACTATTTGTAAAATAGTTCATTATATTTGACTTTGTAGCTGGTGAAGTAACAATTATTGCGTCAACTCGATACTGATTAACTTGAGCTACTACTTTTTCCATGCCAATAGCCAAGTCTGCAACAAAAACTAATGCCTGTCTTCCTGATTCTTGTATTTTATGAATTAATTTATTTAAAACTTCTGCATAGAAATATCCTGTTTCCATTCCCATAACAACCGCTATGATATTAGTTCTTTGTGAATTTAAACTTCGAGCAACCCCATTAGGATTATACCCAATTTCCTTTGCAGCTTTAAGAACTTTATCAACTGTTGATTGTCTTACTTTTCCTTCCCATTTTGGGTTGTATACTCTTGATACAGTTATAGGGGAAACATCAGCACTTTTTGCTACATCTATCAAAGTAGGAAAAACAGATTTAGTACCGTCCTTTTTCATTTTAATCTCCATTCTGTAAAAATATTCTTTTTAAACTTTCTTTTTATTATCCAGTATTATTATAAAATATAAATCATTTAATTACAATTTTTTCGCCTTTATAATATTTTAATTATCATAATTTTTTGCACAAAAAAACATACGATACTCTCAAAGCTATCATATGTTTAATAATACAAAATATTAATTTATTATAAAAGATATTTTTTATTTCTTAATCTCTCAAATACGTCTACGCCCATCTGAAGTAAAACATCAATGACATCCATATAGCACCAGTTTTCAACGATACGCCCATCTTCCATTAAGTAGAAATCGGCATCTCTCATAACAATTTTGTTGCCGGTAGCTTTTTGTCCTAACCAGCCATCACCTGTATGAGTGGCTGTAAATCCTTCCCATTCAATAAGTGCACCGTACTTACCTTCTGCCATTTCAATCCTGAATTTATCTAAGTCCATCCCTCTGTCAGGAACAGAGTCTAAAAACGGCTTCTGATGATCTCTTTCAAATCCTTTAATCCCTCTAGTTGTACCAATGCCACAAGGTCCAAACCAAATAAAATCTTCTGTAAAATATTTTTCAAGACCCATGTTTCCTAAACCGACATCCTCAAAACTATCTAAACCTTTCCAAATCATATCGTACATGATTTGGAAAGTCTTTTTAGTTTCTTCCGGATCGCTTTCACCCATTAATACGCCATCATTAGTTTTTGGTCCAGGAATAATTACTTCTGGAGCTAAAGCCGCTGTAAAAGAGATTCCCGCTTGTCTGATTAAATCCAACATATCAATAATTGTGAAAGTTTCAACAATTTTACCATTTTCCAATCTGTTAAATTCTATATAGGTAACCCAAACCATATGCTCTGTCGCAGGGATATCAACAAAATCATTGTCAAAACTTCCTGAGTAATGACCTGAAGAAGCAACCCAATCATGGTTTTTGCCAAAGAAGTTCTTGCCTGCAATGTGCATAAACACATTTTTTTGCAAATCAGGAACAGCCTTCTTAAATGGCTTCCAGAACTTCTCACTTAAGTCTTTTCTATTAGTAATTGTATTAAATGGTTGTGGACCATTCCAAACAACACCATCGGCATAATACTTTTCGATTACATCATCCATTTTATCCATCGATGTATCACGAATCTCATCGAAAAGAGCCTTCACAATTTTTTTATTCTCTACGTTATTATTACTCATTTGTTACCCCTCCCATTTAAACTAATCTAATTGCACTAATCATCGATTTGATTAGATTTTAACTGAACATTACAAATTATTTGATCGATATTATTTCTTTTTGTAATTTTCATTCTGTTTATATATAAGCTTTCCTTTAAAACTGAAAATTCTAACCATATAAGATATTTCTCCGAAATACCTTATATTGTGTAAACATATATGTAAAAGGATGTAGTTTCCTACATCCTTTGTGGGGTTGATATAATAAATTCTAATTACTTTACATTTGTAATATTAGAAGTATTATGCATTGAACAACGAATATTCCAACAATAATCCATCCATATTTATCAAATACTAGTGGAGCTACTGCAGTGCCATCTTCGTCTTTTACGTCACCAAGTCTTTCTTTAACTCCCATAATAGTATATTGTCTCTTTTCTTTACTTTCATCTTTAAAGAACAAACTACATATATATGAGAAGATAATACAGTAAACAGCACCATAGAAGTATGTCCATAACCAATGCGCTGGCATATTATTTTGAGTTATGAATGTTGCTATCGCAGCTATTATACTACCTACAAACACTCCGTTATCATTAACTCTAGGCATAAACATACAAACAATCATAATACCTGTTATTAATGCTCCAAATGGAGATACATATCCACCAATTGTATCTAATATTGATTTAGTGTTTCCACTAAGGCCTGCGTAAACAAATCCTACGATTATAACACCAAATATTACAGAGAACATAATTGTTGTAGATAATGGTGTATCTTTCTTTTTAGTTATATATGGCTCATAAATATCTTTTGTAAATACTGCTGTTAATGAGTTAAGTATTGAGTCAATGCTTGACATTGCAGCAGCGAATGTTGCAGCTAATAAGATACCTAATAAACCAGTAGGTACATAGTTTAATAAGAAATCAGTCATAATCAAGTTTGAGTTTCCAAAATCAAGTGTACTAGGGTTTGTTTTGTAGAATACAAATAGTACAACACCTAAGAACATACAGAACCAGTAAATAAGTTGCATTGCAATAGAACTCATTATTCCACCTTTTTTGATGTTCTTAATGTTCTTTGCTGTTAAATATCTTTGTACTTGACCTTGGTCAAATCCAAAGTATCCTATCCACATTGCAAATCCACCGATCATTACTGTCCACATATTTAATGAATCTTTATTGAATAACCAATCAAAAGATTTTAGCTTGTCAGCTTCTTTTGCAGCTTGCATTATTCCACTAAATCCTGTTGGTACTTGACTTGAAGCAAATATTACTGCAAATACTAACCCTGCAAATAACACAAGAGCTTGTATAGCATCTGTCCAGATAACTGCTTTAATACCTCCAACAGCTGTATAAATAATTGCGAAAACAACAATAATTGGAACCCATGCTTTGAATGATAATCCAGTAATTTCACTTAATACTAAAGCTGGTGTATATACAAATCCAC